>DATECS010000341.1:0-2799 GCA_035286785.1 Thermoguttaceae bacterium
CGTGTAACAAATCCGAGCCGCGACCGTCAGGGAGCGGTTGAAGCTCCTAGGATGGTAGGTCAGGCTGTGCCTGACAAAAACGTGCGTCAAGACGCACCGCCCGATTGCAAAACCAATTCCACACCAATCAATCCGATGCCCGCCCCCGATCCCAAGGCGAACCCGCGTCCCCCCTGCATCGAACTGCTCGATCCGATGGTCGTCGAGATCCTGCGCCGCAAAACGCCCACCGAGCGGGTCGCGATGGCCCTTGAGGCGAACCGCACCGTCCGCCTGCGACTGGCCGGCCACCTCCGCACGGCCCACCCCGACTGGGACGACGCGGCCATTCAACGCGAAATCGCCCGGAGGATGATCGGTGGAGCAAACTGACCTGTTGCGGCACGTCGTCGAGGTATTGGAAGAGCAAGGAATCACTTATCTACTGGTGGGCTCCCTGGCCAGCGGCGTTTACGGCGAGCCGCGATTCACGCAAGACATCGACGTGGTGATCGAGCTTCGGTTGGATCAAGTCTCCAAGCTCTGCGCTGCGTTCCCCAGCCCTGAATACTACGTCAGCGAGGCAGCGGCCAAGGAAGCCGCGGTCGTCGTTGGTCAGTTCAACGTGATTCATCTCACGTCGGGCAACAAGATTGATTTTATTTTCGCTCGCCGCGATGCATGGGGACGCGCCCAAATCGACCGTCGGCGACGCGAGGAAATCGTGCCGGGCTGCCCCGGCTACGCGGCAGCGCCCGAAGACGTCATTCTCGGAAAGCTACGGTACTATCAAGAAGGCGGTTCCGAGAAGCACCTGCGCGACATTGCCGCCATGCTGCAAATCAGCGGCAGCCAGATCGATACCGCGTATATAGAACAATGGGCCCGGCAACTGGGCCTCGTGGGATCCTGGCAAGCGGTGATCAAACGAGCGAGTGGATAACGGCCGAACCCAAGGTTTGCCAGTGGAGAGATTCGAAACGTGACCATTGTACCCTAATTGGGTACATTCCAACACGGCCCAATTGCCGCCGCCTTGTTGGCAAGGACCGCCACGTTCACCGCCCGCCGCGCTCCTCGCGGAACGTGAACCCAAGCTCCCCGAAAGCGTCCTTCGCGCCGCGCATCCCCTTCAGCAGCAGCGACCAGTCCGACCCGTGCGTGAAATAGCGCACCCCCAGGTCCATCAATCGCCGACAGTGCTCCGGACGCAGGGCGGGCGTGCCGCAGAAAACGCCGTTCGCTTCGCAGGCCCGCACCACCCGGCCGATCAGGTCCACGACTTGCGGATGGTCCGGCTCGCCGGGCATTCCCAGGCTCAGCGACAAATCGGCCGGCCCGACGAACAGGACGTCGATGCCCGGCACGGCCGCGATTTCGTCGGCCCGGTCAATGGCCGCGGCGTCTTCGAGCTGCACCACGAGAAGCGACTCGTCGTTGGCCGCTTTGAGATAGTCGGTCAGTCCCATCAGGCCGAAATTGGCGTCGGCGTTCACCGTTTCGAGTTCCCGATGGCCCAGCGGCGGGTACTTGGCCCGGCGGACGATTTCGCGGGCGTCGTCGGCCGAGCGCACGTGGGGCACCATGAGCGCGTTGGCCCCGACCGACAGGAACCGGACGATGTCGTCGCGGCTGCCGACGCCGGTCCGCACGAGCGCCTCCATCCCCGCGGCCCGGGCGGCCCGAACCAGATGCTCCATCGCCAGCGGATTGATGCCCTTGTACTCGTTGCAGATCCAAACGGCGTCGAAGCCCAAAAAGCCCAGCATCTCGACCAGATTGGGATCCAAAAAACGGATGCCGAAAGCCATGGTAGGCTCGCCCCGCCGTAGTTTTTCCTTGACCAGGCTTTTCTGCATGATGCGTCTCGTGGGTTTGCGCAATCTTGACACGGCCGACCGATCGCCTACTCTAGAGTTTATAATAGAGACTGTCCCCGTGGCAAGACGCTGAAAAAGGGACCGTCTCCGTGGCACGCCCAGGGAAACGGCAAAGTCGTGAAAGATCAGGAGGACAGGCATTCCTGCCTGTCTTTTCGCCCAATCCAGCCAGACAGGAATGTCTGGCTCCTGAAACACGAGACGCCTGTCCCCTTTTTCCAACCCAAAGGCACAATCCATGCTCCGCCAGCCCCCCGCCGACCGCCGAGACCTGCCCATCCGACACCTTGAAGCCGATCTGGCCGTCGTCGGCGGCGGCTGGGCCGGCGTCTGCGCGGCGGTCACGGCGGCCCGCGCCGGCTCTCGGGTCGTGCTGGTCCAGGACCGGCCCGTGTTGGGCGGCAACGCCTCGAGCGAGATCCGCATGGTCGTGCTCGGCGCGACGGCCTCCGGGGCGAACAACAACCGCTGGGCCCGCGAAGGCGGACTGGTCGATGAACTCTTGCTGGAAAACGTCTATCGCAATCCCCAGGGCAACGCCGTGTTCGGCGACTCCTTGCTCTTGGACGTGGTCCATTGCGAGCCGAATGTCACGCTATTGTTGGACACGGCCGTCTGGGACGTCACGAAGTCCTCGCCCGAGCGGATCGAGGCAGTCCGCGGCTTCTCGGCGCTCGATCAAACGGTCTATGAAGTCCGCGCCCCGCTGTTTTGCGACGCCTCGGGCGACGGCATCGTCGGGTTCCTCGCCGGCGCGGCCTTTCGCATGGGCGCGGAGGAAAAATCCGAGTTCGACGAACCGCTTGCGCCCGACGAAGCCTACGGGTCGCTTCTTGGCCACACGATCTACTTCCGCACCAAGGACGCCGGCGGGCCCGTGCCGTTCGTCCGCCCGAGTTTTGCGATCGCCGACGTCACGCAGATCGCCCGCTGGGAGCGC
>DATECS010000342.1:0-4160 GCA_035286785.1 Thermoguttaceae bacterium
GGGGCGGGGAGGCCACCGGCGAAGGCCCCATGTAAGTGCTCGGAGAATTGATCCCCGACGGCATCCCGTCGGTCGCGCCCGTGGCGGCGGCGTCCTTGCCCTCCAGCCCGGAGAAAGCGTCCCCCACGGCCGGCGCCGACCAAAGGATCACCGCCCCCAGCGGTCCCGCCACCAATAGAAAACCGAGAGTAAATCTATTTCGCACGTGTGTGACCAATCCTTGGTAGGGTGCGTCTGGACGCACCAAAAACAATCCATTGGTACCAATCCTTGGTAGGGTGGGCACCGCCCACCAATGCCACCGCCATGTCGCGCGCAACCAACCAATGCCCGCCCTACGTGCTTCCCTTTTCACCCTTTACCCTTTTTCTCTTCCCCATTCGGGGGCGGGATTATAGACAGCTTCCTACTCCGGCCGCAACAGCGCTTTAGTACGTTGTAAAACCTTCCCCGGTTCTTCCACGTCCTTCCCCAGAGGGAGGTACGCGCTCCGCGCATCGACCACCCGCAGACTGCCCCGGCTACCGGCGGCCAACTTCTCCATCCGCCCCGGATCGCTATAGCAAAACACCACGTAGCCGTCTTCCAGGTGCATCGACCGAATACCCCACCGATGGGCTGCGATCCGAATCTCCGCCACCTCGAGCATCGTGGCCAACGGCGGCGGGGGGGGCCCGAACCGATCGCCCAACTCCGCCCGAAAATCCGTCAACTCCTCCTGGCTCGCGACCCGGGCCAACCGGCGATACAGGTCGATTTTCGCCCGCATGTCCGGCACGTAGTTCCGTGGAATGTACGCCTCCAGCGGCAAATCGACGTCCACCTCGACCGATTCCTGCGGCGGAAGCCGCATGAGCATTCGCACGGCCCGTTCGAGCAACTGGCAATACATCTCATAGCCCACCGTGGCGATGTGGCCGCTCTGCTCGGTGCCCAGAATGTTGCCCGCCCCGCGAATCTCAAGGTCGCGCATGGCGATGGCGAACCCGGCGCCCATGTCGCTGAACTCCTCGATCGCCCGAAGCCGCTTGGCCGCCGCCGGCGAAAGGCTCTTGTTCTGGTCAATCAGCAAATAGCAATACGCCCGGTGCTTGTACCGCCCGACCCGCCCACGCAACTGATGCAGATCGGCCAGCCCATACCGATCGGCCTCGTCGATGAAAATCGTGTTGGCGTTCGGAATGTCCAGCCCGCTCTCGACGATCGTCGTGGCCAGCAGAATATCAAACCGATGGTCCACGAAATCCAGCATGACTCGCTCCAGCTCATGCTCCGACATCTGAGCGTGGCCAATCCCGAGGGTGGCCTCCGGCACGATCGACCGCAACTTCTGCGCGACCACGTGAATGTCGTGTACCCGATTGTGAATGAAGAAAACCTGGCCCTTGCGGTTCAACTCGCGCATCACGGCATGGCGAATCAAGTCGGCCTGGAACCGCGTGACCCGCGTCTCGACGGCCAACCGGTCCTCCGGCGGAGTCTCCAAGTTCGAGATGTCGCGCAAACCCACCAGCGACATGTGCAGCGTCCGAGGAATGGGCGTGGCGGTGGTGGTCAACACGTCGACCGTCTGCCGAAACGCCTTCAACCGCTGCTTGATTTCCACGCCAAACCGCTGCTCCTCGTCAATAATCACAAGTCCCAGATTTTGAAACCGCACGTCGGGCTGCACCAGTCGATGGGTGCCGATCACAATATCGACCGATCCCTCGGCCAGCCGCCGAATAATCTTTGCCTGCTGCCCGCGCGTGGCGAACCGCGACAGCACGGCGATTTCAAACGGAAACGCGGCCATCCGGCCCATGAACGTTCGATGGTGCTGCTCGGCCAGCACGGTGGTCGGCACGAGCATGGCCACCTGGTATCCGCTGTCCACCGCCTTGAACGCGGCCCGCATCGCGACTTCCGTCTTCCCATAGCCCACCTCGCCGCATAGCAGCCGGTCCATCGGCCGCGTGCGGACCATGTCCTGCTTGATCGCGTCGATCGTGGTTAACTGATCGGCCGTCTCCTGATAAGGAAACGCCGCGTCGAATTCCCGCTGCCACGGCGTGTCGTCGCAGAAACGAATGCCCGGCCGTGCCTGGCGTGCCGCCTGCAACTCGATCATTTCGGCCGCCAGGTCGACCACGGCCGTTTCGACCGTCTCCTTGCGCCGCTGCCACGACGAGCCGCCCAGCTTGGCCAGTTTGGGCCGGCCCTTCGTCCCGCCGACGTATTTCTGGACTAACCCGATTTTCGACCCCGGCACGTAAAGCCGCGTGCCGCCCTCGAATTGCAGTTCAAGGTGCTCTTCGATCTGGCCGTTCTTCTCCAACAGCCTCATGCCGCGGTAACGACCGATCCCATGCGCGACGTGGACCACCAGATCGCCCTCGCGCAATTCCAGAAAACTGTCGATCGCCCGTCCCAGCCGCCGCTGCGCCGGTCGGCGCAGATCGTGGCGGCCGAACAATTCGCCGCTCCCCAAGAGCACGACCGACTCGCTCACCAGCCGGAACCCGGCCGACAGCGTCCCGATCGGATAATAAAGCCGTCCCGAGCGTGCCACTTCCGTCGAGCCGAACACCTCGGCCAGCCGCTGCACCTCGGCCTCCGTGGGACAGACGATAAAAACGTCCTGGCCCGTGCCGGCCGCGTCCAACTGCTCGCGGACCCGTTGCAAGTCGCCGCTGAACCGTTCGACCGACTCAATTTTCAGCCGGCACGTCTCTTCGAGCGACCCGGCCGCCACGCCCGACGCCGTGACCGACGGAAACCGCAGCACCCCGCGCAAAACCTCCGACACCCCGTGGGCCTCCTCCGGCCGTTCGAGTCGTTGGAGGTAGTGCCGCCCTTCGTCCTCCAACTGGCCCGGTTCGACCAGCAGAAACCAGCTTCCCGGCGGAGCGTAATCGGCCAGATGGGCCCGGTGCCGCCCCTTCGGATCGAGCATCGTCACGTCGATCCGCTCAAGATTCGCCAGACTCCGCTGGCTGGTGATGTCGAATCGCCGCAGCGACTCGATCGTGTCACCTATTAATTCCATCCGCACCGGGTCGCGCCAGTCGGGCGCGAAAACATCGACGATTCCCCCGCGCACCGCGCACTCGCCCGGCAACTCCACGGCCGTCGTGTTGTGGAACCCGCACTCGACCATCCAGCGGACAAACTCATCGCGGACCAGATTTTGGCCGGTACAAAGCACACGTGAATGAGCGGCCAGCGACGCCGCGTCCGGCACCGGCTGCATAAGGCTTTGAATGCTCGAAACGACAATTTTCGGCGGGGTCTCGCCGCGCAAGAGTTTCGTGACCCGGACCCGATCCCCCAGCGCCTCGTCGTGGATTACCCGTTCGTCGAGCGTCGCCTCCCAAGCCGGAAACCGCTCGACCTCGACGGGCGTGAACAGCCGCAGATCGTCGACCATCTCGTCGACGCCGTCCAGGCTGGGACAGACGACCAACAGGGGCCCCGTGGCCTCCCGGGCCAGCGCGGCCGCGGCCAGCGCGCACGAAGAGCCCCAGACTCCGTCGAGCGTGGCGGCGTGCCCTGCGTGCAATTCCGCGACGACCCCGGCGAAGCCCTCCTGGGCCGCCAGACGCTCGACCAGCGCCCGCAGCCGTGTTTCTGCATCCGTCTGTGGTGCGGTTTGTGCCATCGATTCCGCTGAATTCTAGGCCAAACCGCTCGACCCGAGAAGAGCAGACCGAGGCGTTCATCGGGTGCCATGTCCACGGCCCGAATAGACTCGCCATTTCGAATAGGCGGAAACCACGACTCGGCTGGATTTCTCGTAAAACTTCCGCCGTGGACATGCCGTCCCGCGTCCAATTATCCCAGCCGGCCTCTTGACGCCGCCCGACCGATCGACTACCATGAACGGCACCTGAGGCAAGGAGATTCGGAACAGGGATCGCTTTGAGGTGGTGCGTGCCTTATTAGGGCACGTATGGCTCGTCTGGCCGGCCTTTGGGCTGGCCGTATTGAGCCAAAAAAAGGAACACCAACGAAAGAAGGCTCGTGCCGGCGGCACGCGTGACGGCAACCACCCTGGTTGTCGCTACACCGTGTCGGCGTGGCCGGCGCGCCCTCCCGCCTTTCGACATCGAGCGTTTCTCGCCGACGTGTTTTCTGCTTGGGTTGCGCCGTGCTTGGGTGAGTGCGCGCCGTCGGAGAAC
>DATECS010000343.1:0-2106 GCA_035286785.1 Thermoguttaceae bacterium
GGCCATGCTGTTCCTCGCGGCGGGGAATATCCTGGCGCTGTACCACACGAAATCGACGACCCGGGTCCGCGGCCTGCTGCGGACGTTACCCATCACGGGCGTACTCTGGTTGGTCGGGTTTTTGGCCGTTGTGGGATCGCCGCCCTTTGGGCCGTTTCTCAGCGAGTTGACAATCCTCAAGGGCGTACTTGATGAGGGCCGCCCGGTGGTGGCGGTGATCTACTTGCTGGCCCTGGCGATTGCGTTTGTCGGCATGGCGACCATCTTTCTGCGGATGGCATACGGCCCGCCGCCGGGAGCGATCGCGGCAGCCGGCGGCGATTCGGCGATCCGTGCGGGCACGAAATCGGCCGCGCGGCGCGAACCGCTCTGGTCGATCGCGCCGGTGGCCGCGTTGGGGCTTGCCGTGTTGGTGTTGGGGGTGTACGTGCCGCCGCGTCTTGTCGATCTGCTGCACCAAGCGGCCGAAGTGTTGGGAGCCAAGTGATGTCCACCGCACGCTCGTTTTTCATTCCCAACGGCCACACCTTTCCCTTGGCGGATTGTCCCGTGCTGCCGGTCGAGTTGTTCCGGCGGGCAGTGATTGAGGGAGTCGCGGCCGGGGCGCGGCTGGCGGCCCTGTTCGCCTCGCCGGGAAAGAACGGACCGACGCGACTGTTCGCCGTGCTTGCCCAGGCCGACCAGGGCGATCTGGCAATCTGCTCGGCCGAGGTGGATCGGGAGTATCCGACGCTGACGCCCGAGTGTGCCCAGGCCCATCTTTTTGAACGCGAGATTTTCGAGCAGTGGAACATTCGGCCGGTGGGACATCCTTGGCTGAAGCCGGTACGGTTTCCGGGCGCCCTTCCACCTCAGTCTTGTGGCATCGCCGATTTCTTTCAGGTGGCCGGCGACGAGGTCCATGAGGTGGCGGTTGGGCCGGTTCATGCCGGGATCATCGAGCCGGGGCATTTTCGGTTTCAGTGCCACGGGGAGACGGTTTATCACCTGGAGATTTCGCTTGGCTACCAGCATCGCGGGGTCCAGCGGGCCATGCTCGGCGGGCCCACGCCGCGGACGATCCACTATGCCGAAACCCTGGCCGGCGACAGTACGGCGGGGCACGCCACCGCCTATTGCCGGGCCGTCGAGGCGCTCGGCGGGACTCGGGTTCCGGCTCGGGGACAGTATTTACGCGGCGTGACGTTGGAGTTGGAGCGGGTGGCCAATCATATTGGCGATCTGGGGGCGTTGGCCGGCGACGTCGGGTTTCTGCCGACCGCGTCCTATTGCGGGCGGATTCGAGGTGACGTGCTCAATGCAACGGCCTTGCTGTGCGGCAACCGGTTCGGCCGGGGGATGATACGGCCGGGCGGCGTGGCGTTCGACGTGGACGGCAGCGTGGTCGACGAGCTGCGCCGACGGTTGGAGGCCATCGCAAAGGACGCTCGGGGGGCGATCGAGTTGCTTTGGAACGCGCCGTCGGTAATGGCCCGGTTCGACGGGGTTGGCGCGGTGACGTTGAAGCAGTGCCACGAACTCGGGCTGGTGGGCGTGGCGGCGCGGGCGTGCGGCGAGTCGCGGGACGTTCGCGATGATTTTCCTTACGGTATTTATCGGTTTACGCATATTCCCATTTCGACGTGGCACTCGGGCGACGTTTTTGCGCGGGCCTATGTGCGGTGGTTGGAGGTGCAGCGGTCGCTGGCGTTCGTGGCCGAGCAGCTTGATTCGCTTCCCGAGGGGCCGGTGATTGAGCCGGGAGGTCCGCCGGCGGCCGAGCGGGCGGTGGTCACGCTGATAGAGGGCTGGCGCGGGGCGATCTGTCACGTGGCGATGACCGGCGGCGACGGGCGGTTCGCGGCCTACAAGGTGGTCGATCCGTCGTTTCAGAATTGGTTTGGGCTGGCCATGGCGCTGCGGGGACAGCAGATTTCCGACTTTCCGTTGTGCAACAAGAGCTTTAATTTGTCTTACTGCGGACACGATCTGTGAGAGCGAGGCGACCATGTTCGACGTTTTGACGGCGCGATGCCGGCAAGGGTATCGCACGATGCGTTATCCGGCGGGTCCGCCGCCGGAGTTGCCTGAGCGGTTCGTGGGCCGGCCCGTGGTGCGTCGGGACAA
>DATECS010000344.1:0-8726 GCA_035286785.1 Thermoguttaceae bacterium
CCAACGAACTGCACAAGCCGATTCCGGAAGGCTTGACGGTGGCGTGTCCCGATCAGCAGCACATCGTGATCCGCGGGATCGACAAACAACTCGTCGGTCAGTTCGCGGCGGAGACCCGCGCGTTGCGCAAACCAGAGCCCTACAAGGGCAAGGGCATTCGCTACTACGGCGAACCGGTCCGCCGCAAGCAAGGCAAGGCCATGGCGAAGTAAAAGGGTTCGAGGGGTCGGAAGTCTTTGTTTGGAGCAATCGTCGGACGCAAATTCAACACGCCTAGGCAAACAAAGACTCCCGGCTCCTTTATTCCCCCCGAGCGAGAAGCAAAGTGAAACACGAAAAAACGATCAATCGACAGCGCAGCCGCCGCGGGTTTCGCGTGCGCAACCGCGTGAAGCGCGATTCGGTCCGGCCCCGGCTGACCGTATTCCGAAGCCACAAGCACATGTACGCCCAGGTGATCGACGACCGCGAGGGACGCACCCTGGCCGCGGCGAGCACGCGCGACCAAGAGGTGCGCGAAAAGGTCGGCTACGGCGGCAACGTCAACGCGGCCCGCGTGGTCGGAGAGACGCTCGCCCAACGGGCCCTGAAAGCGGGCGTCAAGCAAGTGGCCTTCGACCGGCGCGAGTACAAGTACCACGGGCGAGTCGCCGCGCTGGCCGACGGCGCGCGGGACGCGGGCCTCGACCTGGGCGCGAAAAAGGTCGTCCTCGTGAAGGAAGAGACCGAAGCGAAGAAGAAGGGCGGCGCCAAGAAGGAAAAAAAAGAGGGCGCCAAGAAAGAAAAAACTCCCAAGAAGGAAAAGGCGGCCAAGCCGTAAACGGCCAAGCCGTAAACGGCCAAGCCGCGGTGAATGGATCCAACAACAATGGTTAGCCGTCGAGCCTGCTCGACGTTTTCCGTGAATATTCGCGCGCCGCGCAGGCGCGGCGGCTAACCGTTTTTCATGTCCTCAGGCATGGAAGAACGACAAACGAACCTCGATCCACTGATTGATACCTATGGCTGAACTCATGACTAAAATGTCGACGGGCGGAGAACTGATCGAAAAGGTCGTCAAGATCCGGCGGTGCGCCGCCGTGGTCAAGGGCGGCCGCCGATTCAGTTTCGCGGCCTTGGTCGTCATCGGGGACGGCAAAGGGCGCGTGGGCTGGGGCTACGGCAAGGCCAACGAGGTTCCCCCCGCCGTCGAAAAAGCCAACAAGGACGGGGCACGGTCCATGGTGCCCGTCGTGATGAGGGGCACCACCATCCCGCATACCGTCAAGGGACAGTTCGGCGCGGCCCGCGTGATTCTCGTTCCGGCCAGCCCCGGCACGGGCGTGATCGCCGGGGCGGCGGTTCGCGCCGTGTGCGAGGCGTGCGGCATCCGCGATATTCTCACCAAGAGCCAGGGTTCGCACAACGCGGTCAATCTCGTCAAGGCGACGATCGACGCCCTACAGCAGCTCCGTTCCAAGGGTGAAGTGGAACGGTTGCGAGGAGTTTCGCTCTCATGAATCTGAACGACGCCCATCGTGGAATCCAAAAAAACAAGAACCGCAAGCGGCTGGGCCGCGGGCCCGGTTCGGGCCAAGGCAAAACGGCCGGACGCGGACACAAGGGCCAAGGCGCGCGGGCCGGGTTCTCGCAGCACCCCACGTTCGAAGGCGGCCAGATGCCGTTGGTCCGTCGCGTGCCCAAGCGAGGGTTCAACAACCGCTGGGCCCTGGTCGTGGCGGCGATCAACGTCGGCCAGTTGGACGCGGCGTTCGACGACGGCGCGGAGGTGACGCCCGACACGCTGCGAGCCATGAACCTGGTCAAGGGCAGCTACGACGTGCTCAAGGTGCTCGGCAACGGCGAGTTGACGAAGAAACTGAAAATTTCGGCCCATCGGTTCAGCAAGTCGGCCTTGGAGAAGATCCAAAGCCGCGGCGGCGAGGCGATCGTTCTGCCCGGTAAAAAACCGGTCGTGAAGAACAAGATGGCCGCCGCGCGCTAACCGTCGATCACGACGTCTGCACGAAGCAGAGACCCTCAATAAACGGATCGAACGATGTGGGAAAGAATTCGCGTCATCTTTACGATCGGTGAGCTGCGCCAGAAAATCCTCCTGACGCTCCTGCTGTTGGCCATCTATCGCGTCGGCTGGCAGATCTTTCTGCCCATCGTCGATCAGACCCAAATGACGGACTTCTTCCACAAAGGGGAGGGCGGACTCGGCCAGCTCCTGTCGACCGTCGCCGTGTTCAGCGCCACGCAGCTTGATCAGGCCACGATCTTCGGCCTGGGCATCATGCCCTACATTTCGGCCTCGATTATCTTCCAGTTGCTTGGCAGCGTCTGGGGCCCCCTCGAACGGCTTCAAAAGGAGGGGGAAAGCGGGCGGAAAAAAATCAACGAATACACACGCTACGCCACCATCGTCCTTTGCATCGCACAAAGCTGGTTTTACCTGGGCATGTTGGCTCAACAAGGCCTGGTCAAGGAAGGATACTATACCTTCGGTTGGCAGTTGACCACGGTGCTCACGATGACGGCGGGCACCGCGTTTCTCATGTGGATCGGCGAACAGATCGACGAATACGGCATCGGCAACGGCATCAGCCTGTTGATCATGGCCGGCATTCTCGCCCGAATGCCCGGCGCCGGCTGGAACATTCTCAAGCCGATTCTGGAAAACGGCCTCGAGTTGAGCGGCTCCGGCGGGCAACTCGGCGCGGCCATGCTGCTGGTGTTGGCCTGTCTGTTCGTGGGCGTGGTGGCGGGTATCGTGTTTATCACGCTCGGTCAGCGGCGCATTCCCACCCAAAGCGCCAAGCACGTCCGCGGTCGCCGGGTTTACGGCGGCACGCGGCAATACCTGCCGCTCCGCGTGAACCAGTCCGGCGTGATGCCCATCATCTTCGCCAGCAGCTTGCTGTTGTTCCCCCAGGTGCTGTTCCGGTATCTGGCGACCTACGGCGGCTTTTGGTCCCAGTTGGACGGCATTTTTCACGACCACGGCGGTTTCCTCTATAACTTCCTCTACGTCCTTTTGATCTACTTCTTCTGCTATTTCTGGACGGCCATCACCTTCAACCCGAAGGACATGTCCGACCGTCTGAAGGACTACGGAACGTTTATTCCCGGCTATCGCCCCGGCAAGCGAACGGCCGATTACCTGGAAAAAGTGATGGTGCGAATCACGTACGTGGGGGCCGGGTTCCTCGCGTTGGTCGCGATTCTCCCCACGCTGGTCGCCACGTGGATGCACATCGACTACGCCATCGCCAGCTTCTACGGCGGCACGTCGTTGTTGATCGCCGTGAGCGTGGCGTTCGACCTGGTCCAAAAAATCGACAGCCACCTCGTCATGCGCAACTACAAAGGTTTGCTGGAGTAGGAGGAGGCTTGTCATGCGGATGGTTTTCATCGGACCGCCCGGCGCCGGCAAAGGCACCCAGGCCGAACGCTTAATTGCGAAATACCGCTTGGCCCACCTCTCGACCGGCGACATGCTCCGCGCGGCGCGCGACGCGGGCACCGCCGTCGGCAAGAAGGCCAACGAGTACATGTCGAAGGGCGAGTTGGTCCCCGACGAGATTATCATCGCGATCATCGGCGAGCGGCTGGCTGGGCCCGATTGCCGCGGGGGATACCTGCTCGACGGATTCCCGCGGACCATCGCCCAGGCCGAGGCGCTCGACGCCCTGCTGGCCCACGGCAAAACGCCGTTGGACGTCGTCCTCGAGCTGCGCGTGCCCGAGGAAGAATTGTTCAACCGGCTGGCCGGGCGCGGCCGCGCGGACGACAAGCCGGAGGTGATCCGCCAACGGCTCGTCGCCTATCGGAAGCAGACCGAGCCGCTGTTGGACTACTACGGGAAAAAGAAGGTTCTCAAGTCGATCGACGGATTGGGCTCGGTGGACGAGATTTTCGGCCGCGTGGTCAAGGCGCTCGATGCTTTGGCTTGATGGCGGCGGTTTGGAGGAAAAAAGGGGGACCGGCGCCGTGGCGGTAACGTTTTTAGGCGTTGCCAACCGGTTGGGTCACGGAACCAGTCCCCCTTTTTTCCTCTCCGGGCAACGGGAGATTCGCCGGCGTGGAGATACTTCGGTCACCCCGAGAAATCGCCCTGATGCGAAAGGCGGGGCTCGTCGTCTGGGAAGCGCACCAGTTGGCGGCCTCGATGGTGCGGCCCGGCGCGACCACGGCCGAAATCGACAAGGCGGTGGAGCAATTTTTCCGCCAACGTCGAGTGGAGCCCCTGTTTAAGGGCGTTCCGGGACCCGTGCCGTTCCCGGCGGTGACCTGCATGTCGATCAACGATGAAGTCGTTCATGGAATACCAAGCGATCGGGTTTTGAAAGAAGGAGACATACTGAGCATCGATACCGGTTGCCGGCTCGACGGCTGGTGCGGCGACGCGGCCGTGACCCATCCGGTTGGAAAGGTCGCGCCGGCGGTCCAACGGTTGGTGGACGTGACCCGGGAAGTGCTCGACCTGGCGATTGAACGGATGGGCGTCTGCCGGTGGTGGAGCGAGGTGGCCGCCCAGATGGAGGAACTCGTCAAGCAAAACGGCTTCTCGGTGGTCGAACGGTTCGTCGGCCACGGCATCGGACGCGAAATGCACGAGGATCCCCAGGTACCCAATTTTGCCACGAGGCAATTTCGCCAAAGCGGCGATTTTGAGTTGGTCCCTGGGCTGGTCATCGCGGTCGAGCCGATGGTGAACCTGGGAAGCAAGCACATCCGCACGCGGCCCGACCATTGGACCCAGGCCACGGTGGACGGCAAACCGAGCGCCCATTTTGAACACACGATCGCCATGACGGAGTCGGGACCGTACGTGTTGACGACGGGCCCGGGAGAGAGTTGAGAGAGTAGGGTGGGCATCGCCCACCAAAAGCGTTGGGTTTTGGTGGGCGGTGCCCACCCTACGGGGCTGGCGGCTGCGTTGGTAACGTGGGTGATTTAGTGAAGATTTAGGCCGTGATTGAGCGGCGGCTTCGGGGGTGGGGTGCCGGCTGTGGTGAATTGCGTTTGAGAAAGACAAGAAAAGAGGTCCCCCGGGGCTTGAGCGCTAGGGGTATCTAAGCCTATACTGATATGCTTTGCTACTTTAGATAAATTGGGATTGTCGTCGCCATGAAAGTCCGAGCCAGCGTCAAGCGAATCTGCGAGCACTGTAAGATCGTCCGCCGTCGCGGCGTGGTCTTCGTGGTCTGCACGAATCCGCGCCACAAGCAACGTCAAGGTTGAGAGAGTCGCAGGTTTGGCGATTTGAGGGTGCCGAAGCCGTAATAAGTAGGGTGGGCACTGCCCACCGCGATAGGTTGCGTTTTGGTGGGCACTGCCCACCCTACCGGTTTGAACGGCCGCGTGGCCGATTGTTCAGGAGAAACCAAGATGCCGCGTTTGTTGGGTGTTGACATCCCGAATGACCGACCGACCGTGGTTGCGCTGACCTACCTGTACGGCGTGGGTCCGAAGACGGCTCGCGACTTGTGCCACAACGCGGGCATCGACCCGCGGAGTCGGGCCCGCGAGTTGCGCGAGGACGAGTTGGTCCGTTTGGCGACGCTTTTGGACAAGGACTACACGGTGGAAGGCCAGTTGCGCCGGACCGTGAATCAGAATATTATTCGCCTGCGCGACATCGGTTGTTATCGCGGCATCCGTCATCGCCGCGGTCTGCCGGTCCGCGGACAGCGGACGCGGACCAACGCGCGGACGCGAAAGGGACCGAAGAAAACGGTCGCCGGCAAGAAGGGCGTCAAGGACCTTCGGTAGGCACGTTGACCGACCGGGCCCGCCGTCGAAGCGAGGCGGGCTGTATCAGACCAAATCACGTTTTTTTGTGGAGTATCTCGAACGGTGGCCAAAACAGCGAAGCCGAAACGGCGCAAGAGCCGTCGCAGCGTGGCGGTGGGAATCGTCCACATCAAGGCGAGTTTCAACAACACGACCGTGACCATCACGGACACCAAGGGCGACACGCTTTGCTGGGCGACGGCGGGCACCAGCGGCTTCAAGGGAAGCCGCAAGAGCACGCCCTTCGCCGGCCAGTCGGCCGCCCAGCAGGCCGCCGAGAAGGCAATCAAGTTCGGGATGAAGGAAGTCGACGTCAAGGTGAACGGCCCCGGCAGCGGTCGCGAAAGCGCGATCACCTCGCTTCAGGCGGCCGGCCTGACGATCAAGTCGATCGAGGACGTCACGCCCTTGCCGCACAACGGCTGCCGGCCGAAGAAGCGCCGTCGCGTCTAATAAACCAGGTTTCACGCATAGCGGGAAAAAGGGGGACAGGTCCGATTTGTGCGAAGCACCCTTCGGGCCGTTCCGGCAAATCGGACCAGTCCCCCTTTTTCCAAACACACGTAAGTTGGGAGTTTGATCGAGGATGGCACGTTACACCGGAGCCGTTTGTCGGATGTGTCGGCGCGAGGGGATGAAGTTGTTCCTCAAGGGCGTGCGATGCGATTCGCCCAAGTGCGCCGTCGAGCGCCGCGAGAACCCGCCGGGCTCGCAGTCCTTCCGTCGCGGCAAGATGACCGACTACGCGGTCCACCTGCGCGAAAAGCAAAAGGTGAAGCACTATTACGGCGTTCTGGAAGCCCAGTTCCGCACCTACTTCCGGCGTGCCGACCGCATCCAGGGCAACACGGGCGAAATGCTCTTGAGCCTGTTGGAGCGCCGATTGGACAACGTCGTCCATCGGCTGGGCTTCGGCCAGTCGCGGGCCCAGGCGAGGCAGATCGTCTGCCACGGCCACGTCACGGTCAACGGCCGCCGGTTGGACATTCCCAGCTATCTGGTGCGTCCCGGCGACGTCATTCGCGTGAAGGAACGAGCCAAGAGTCTGGAACAGGTCAAGAACAATCTGGCCGAAAACCATCGCGAGGTGCCCGACTTCCTCAACCTTATCCCCGGCGACAAGCCGGAGGGACACGTGCTCCGGCTGCCGGAAATGGAAGACGTTTCGATCCCCGTTCAGCCGCAGTTGATCGTGGAGCTCTGTTCCAAGTAGTCGATAGAACAAAATCAACCCTCTGCGGATCAATGCAGGATCGGAGGAATCTCATGCGAATTCGATGGCGTGGACTTGAATTGCCCAGTCAGGTCGCGTGCGACGGATCGACGCTCACCGGCACCTATGGAAAGTTCGTCGCGGAGCCGTTCGAGCGCGGCTTCGGCGTCACCGTCGGAAACAGTCTGCGCCGGATCATGCTTTCCAGCCTGGAAGGGAGCGCCGTCACCCAGATCAAGCTCCACGGCGCCCAGCACGAATTCACCACCTTGCCCGGCGTGGTCGAGGACGTCACCGACGTCGTGCTCAACGTCAAGGCCCTGGTGGTCAAGAACAACTCGGAGCAGACCCGCGTGCTGCGGATCGAGAAGAATACCAAGGGGCCCATCACGGGCGGCGACATTCTCACGGACGGCGTGGTCGAGGTGATCAACCGCGATCACGTCGTCGCCACGCTGACCGACAACGTCCCCTTCGTCATGGAACTGATCGTGGAAAACGGCCGCGGCTACGCTCCGGCCACGGAGCGCACGGCCGCCGTGCAGGAGATCGGCGTCATTCCGGTCGACGCGGCCTTCAGTCCCGTCACGAAGGTCCGCTACGAAGTCGAAGAGACCCGCGTCGGACAGAAAACCAACTACGACAAGCTCACGCTGGAGATTTGGACCGACGGATCGATCACGCCGGAGATGGCGATGGTCGAATCGGCCAAGATCCTCCGCAAGCACCTCAATCCGTTCGTCCAATATCGCGAACTGGGTCCGAAGGTGTTCGCCGAAGCGCGCGGCGCCGGCGGCGGCGGTTTCGACCCGGCGATGGAAGCCAAGCTCTCGATGAGCCTGGCCGAGTTGGATCTTTCGGTTCGGGCGACGAATTGCCTGGAGTCGGAAAACATCAGCACCGTTCGTGACCTGGTGGCGCGTTCCGAAGACCAGTTGCTCGAAGTCCGCAACTTCGGAGAAACCACCCTGATGGAAGTCCGCGAGAAACTCCACTCGCTGGGACTGCACATGGGCATGAGAGTGCCCCCGGCGCCGACCAGCCCCATTTAGAGAAGTAAAATACGATGCGACATCGAAACAAGGGCCGCAAACTCGGCCGCAATCCAAATCATCAACGCGCCTTGCTGCGCAATCTGGCCGCCGCGCTGATCCTCACCGAACGCGACGCCGAGGACGAACCCAACGCGCCGGGCGTCAAGGGCCGGATCGTCACCACGCTGCACAAGGCGAAGGAAGTTCGGCCGTTGGTCGAGCGGTGCGTCACGATCGCCCGAGACGCCCTGCCCCATCAGGCCGCCGCCAGCCAGTTTGAAACCGACGCCAAGCGTCACAGCGACGCCTGGCGGTCGTGGCGTGGCAGCGACCGGTGGCAACAGTGGGCCCAAGCCATGGCCCCGGCCGTGGCCGCCCGACGCCGCGTGCTCCGCTTGATCGGCGACAAGCAGGCGGTCCAAGTCCTGTTCGACGAGATCGCTCCTCGGTTCACGGACCGCAACGGCGGCTATACCCGAATCGTCCGATTGGCCAAACCGCGACTGGGCGACGCGGGCGAGCGGGCCATTTTGGAGTTCGTCGGTCGCAACGATCGCAAGCGGCGCACGACGCCCAAGCCGGTGTTCGAGGACGAGGTCGCGAAGGAATCCGCTCCGATGCCGACGGCCGAGTAGTCCCTTCCTAGGAAAGATCCGCTATCGAAAATCCGAGCCGCGACCGTGAGGGAGCGGTTGTGA
>DATECS010000345.1:0-8268 GCA_035286785.1 Thermoguttaceae bacterium
GTTGGTCGCGGCTCGGATTACCCCTTGAAAAAAAGGAGATTGAATCGTGAGAAAGACGCTTTGGTTCGCGATGGGGATCGTGGCTTTGTCGATGGTTCTTGCGTGGTGTCCGGCCGTTCGGGCGGCGGCCGACGAGGCAAAGCCGTTTTTCGTCGCTTCGGTCTCGGGCTACGACGCGCTGATGGCCGACGTGACGTACATCGGCAAGCTGGGCGACAATCCCAATCTGCCGAAAGCGCTGGAGTCGCTCCTCAAGGCGACGACGCAGGGCAAGGGACTGGCCGGGATCGACCAGAAGCGTCCGTGGGGCGTGGTGGTGTTGCCCGACCCGGAGAATCCAGCCACCAGCGTTCGGCCCTTCGTGTTCGTGCCGGTGACGGATTTCGACGCGTTGCTCGAAACGCTCCAAATATTCGGCATTGAAACGGAAGACGCGGACGACGGGGCGAAGAAGCTCGTGGCGCCGGGGACGCTCCCGCCAGAGACGTTCATCAAGCACGTCGGTTCCTGGGTGTTTTTGACCAATAAGGTGGAGTATTTCAAGGCCGCTCCGGCCGATCCGATCGCGTTGTTGGGCGGCGCCGAGAAGAAGTACGACGTGGCGCTGAGCCTAGTGATGAAAAACGTTCCGGATGAGATGAAGACGTTCCTGACGGGACAATTGGACACGTTGGCCCAGCTCGTCGCGATGCAATTGCAAAACAACGCCGACGCCCAAGTGGCCACGTCCTTTGGGCACGCCGACGCCGCCCGAGTAGCCACGTCCATCGAACAGCTCAAGCGCTACGTCAACGAGTTGGACGCGATGACGATCGGCCTTTCGATCAACGCCGACGGCAAGACGTACCTCGACGTCGAGACCACCGCCTTGCCGGACACGGAAACGGCCGCCGAGTTGGCCGCGTCGCCCAAGGCCCCGAGCGGGCTGGCCGGGTTCTACGTGCCCGAGGCCACCGCAACGGCCCATTGGGTCGGCAAGTTCACGGCCTCGAACGTCCAGCAGGCGAAAACGCTTATCCGCCTCAGACACGATGAGTTCCTCAAAAATCTGCGGCAGCAGAATCTGGAAAAGGACAAACTGGCCCGGGTCGAGAAACTCTCGGGCGATCTCGTGGACGTGCTCGTCAAGACGCTCGAAGCCAAGAAAGCAGACGCGGGGGCGGCGGCGTGGCTGGGGGCGGACCAATGCACGGTGGTCGCCGGAGGTTTGGTCGCCGATGGGAAGAAATTGGACGCGACGCTGCGGGAGATCGCCGCGATGGCCGTCGAGGAATCGCCCGAGGCTGGCAAGTACGTCAAGCTCGACGCCCAGACGCATCAGGGCGTCGCGTTGCACACGTTCACGATGCCGACCGAGGCGTTGGGCGAGGAGCCATTTGGCAAGCTGTTCGGCGAGAAGTTGGACGTGGTGGTGGGCGTCGGCGGGGACCATGCGTATCTGGGCGTGGGGCGCGATGCGATGGAAAAATTGAAAGCGGCAATTGACGCCTCGCGCTCCGCGGCCGGGACGGACGTGTTGCCGACCCGCGTCTCGCTGGCCGTCACGCCGCTGGTCGAGTTTCTCGGCACGGTGACGCAGGACGACGACACACGGCAGCAGATCGCCATGATCGCCGGCGTTTTGAAGACGGCCGGCAAGGAAGATCACGTTCGGATCACTGCCGAGCCGATTCCCGGCGGCGTGCGACAGCGGGTTGAGATTGAACGGGGGTTGTTGAAAACGCTCGGGGCCATGTCGCAATTGGCCACGAGCATGATGATGCCGATGCCGCCGGCAGAGATGGAGCCGTAGGCCGGGTCATGACCCGGCAAAAACCGAGCCGCGACCGTGAGGGAGCGGTGGTAATTCGATCGGTATTCCACCGCTCCCTCACAGAGCGCGGCTCGGTTTGGACTTGTCGCGGCTCGGTTTGGATTATTGAACTTTCTCCAAATAACTTCCCTTTATTGGTTTCTTTTCACTGGTTCCTGACATGACGACTCCTTTTTCGACGTTGCGCAAGGAAATCGCCGGCATGGCGGTCGGCGAGTTGGCCCGGCGGTTCGGCACGCCCGTGTTTGTTTACGACGCCTCGATGATTCGCCGCCGGGTGGACGACCTGCGGCGGTTCGACTATGTTCGGTATGCTCAGAAGGCGTGCTCCAATCTGGCGGTGCTCGCTCTGCTGCGGCGGGCCGGGGCACTGGTCGACGCGGTAAGCGCCTTGGAAATTCGCCGCGCATTGACGGCCGGCTACCAAACGGCCGGCGATCCGCCGCCGATCGTCTACACGGCCGACGTGTTCGACGCCGACTCGCTCGGGCTGGTCGCGGCCCACGGGATCCATGTCAACTGCGGCTCGCCCGACATGATCGAGCAGTACGGCGCGGTGGCGTCGGGCCGCGAGATCACGCTGCGGATCAATCCGGGCTTCGGCCACGGACACAGCCAGAAGACGAACACGGGCGGGCCCCAGTCGAAGCACGGCATCTGGCACGAGCAGCTCGGCGAGTGTCTGGCGACGGCCGCGCGACATGGGCTGGCGGTGACGGGCCTGCACATGCACATCGGCTCGGGCAGCGACCTGGAGCATCTGGCCCAAGTTTGCGGGGCGATGGAGCAGGCGGCGACGGCGGTCGGGCCGTCGATCCGCACGGTGAGTGTCGGCGGCGGGCTGCCGGTGGCCTATCGCGACGAGGACGCCACGATGGACTTGGACGAGTACTTCGGCCTGTGCGACGCGATGCGCAACCGGCTGGCCGGCGCGTTCGGCCACGCGGTCTCGCTGGAAATCGAGCCGGGGCGGTATCTCGTGGCGGAAAGCGGGTTTCTTGTGACGGAAATCCGCGCGGTCAAACGCCAGGCCGACAACCTCTTCTATCTGGTCGACGCGGGTTTCAATAACCTAGCGAGGCCGATTCTTTACGGGTCGTATCATCCCATTTCGATCTGCCCGGCCGACGGCAGCTTGAAGCGGGCGGAGGTCGAGGCGATCGTCGGCGGGCCGCTTTGCGAGTCGGGCGACATTTTCACGCAGAACGAAGGCGGATTCGTTGCCAAGCGGCGGCTGCCGGAGGCCCGCGTGGGTGATTGGGTGGTGATCGAACGGGCCGGGGCTTACGGGGCCGTGATGGGGTCGAACTACAACTCGAAACCGATGGCGCCCGAGGTGCTGATCGACGGCGGCGCGGCCCATCTGGTGCGGCGGCGTCAGACGTTCGAGGAACTGACGGCCGGGGAGTCGATCCCGCAATAGCGCAATAGCAAAGATATGGAACCACAGATGAACACAGATGTAGGTCAGGCTGTGCCTGACAACCTGCCCTCAATCAGAGAATGTTGTCAGGCACAGCCTGACCTACATTCTTCTCCGTGTCCGTGGTGAGGTGGAGGCAGAGAACCTACCCGACGTTGATCTTTTTGATCTGGACGCTAGTGTAGAGTTGGCGGTGGCCGGTCTTTTTGCGGTAGGTTTTACGGCGGCGGAATTTTTGGACGACCAGCTTGGGGCCCTTTTCGTCGCCGAGGACTTCGGCCGTCACCGCGGCGCCGTCCACGGTGGGCCGGCCGAGGCGGAATCCGTCGTCGTCGCGGCAGGCGAGCACACGGTCGAACGTGATCGTGTCGCCCGGCTCGACGTCGCGCCAGTTGATCCGCAACTCTTGGCCTTCCTCGACCTTCCACTGGTGGCCAGCTTCTTCGATAATCGCGTACATGGTTTATTTCCTGATTGGGGGATGTCGGTGGGAAACAGGATAGTTTAGCAGAGCGGGGTGGTGTCGTTCAAGGGGCTATGAACGTGCTCCCCTTCGGTTCTATGTAGGGTGGGCATCGCCCACCAATATGATGAGGGCATTGGTGGGCGGTGCCCACCCTACATCTCTGCCCTCGCTTGCGCTTCGGGTTAGTATGGCCAAATATGACCACTTGGATCAATAGGGCGAGAATTTGACTTCCCGGCCGTCTTTGTCCCAGCATTCGATGACTAGGTGTTCGGGCGAAAGTCCTTTCACGCCAAGGATTTGCACCGTCATTTGGCCTTCGTCTTCGAGCCGGGCCAGCTCGCGTCGCTTGCGGTTGCTCAGGTAGGCCGCCACTTCGTCGGTCACGCTGACCGACACCTTGGCGATGTCCTCCCGCTGGCTGGCCAGCATCAGGAAGCGAATCACCTCGATAGCCATGCTTTCGGGGGTCTTCACGACGCCCGAGCCTCGGCAGGCCGGGCAATCGGAGTAGGCGTTTCGCTTCAGGCCGGGCCGGATCCGTTGGCGGGTCATCTCGATGAGGCCGAAGGGGCTGGTACGCAGAATCTTGGTGCGTGCCCGATCGCGGCGCACGGCGTCGCGCAGTGCCCGTTCGACCCCGCGGCGGTGGCGTTCCTGTCGCATGTCGATGAAGTCGTTGACCACCACGCCGCCCAGGTCGCGGAGGCGGATTTGCCGGGCGATTTCCTTGGCCGCGGCGATATTGATTTGGAAGGCGGTTTCTTCGGCCGAATCCTCGACGCGGAAGGTGCCGCTGTTGACGTCGATGGCCACGAGCGCCTCGGTCTGGTCGATGACGATCGACCCGCCCTGGCGCAAGGGGACGGTGCGGCGCTGGATTTTGTTGATTTCCTCGTCCAAGTGATAGCGGTGGAACAGCGGCTCCTTGCCTTCGTAAAACTGGAGCCGGTGGACGTAACGCGGCATGACCAGTTGCAGGAACTCGCGTGCCCGTTCGAAGGCCGACTTCTCGTCGATGTAGATCGCGTCGACGTCGTTGCTGAAGATGTCGCGGATGGTCCGAATGATCATGTCGCTTTCTTCGTAGATGTCGGTGGGAGCGTTCGTCTTGCGGATGCGCCGGACGATCACCTTCCACAGTCGCAACAGGTAGGCCAAGTCGCGCGAAAGTTCCTTCTTGGTGCGGTCGATGCCGGCCGTGCGGACGATGAACCCAAGGCCCTTGGGCGGCTTGAGCTCCAGCATGATGTCGCGGAGCGTGGCGCGGATGTCCTCGTCCTCGATTTTGCGCGAGACGCCCACGCGGCCCAGGGCGGGCATGAGCACCAGATAGCGTCCGGGAATGCTGATGTAGGTGGAGAGCGTCGGGCCTTTGGTGCCGATGCCTTCCTTGGTGACTTGGACCAGCACCTGATCGCCGCGGCGGAGGATGTCCTGGATGGGCGGTTTGGTTCGGGGGCGGGCCGAGGGTCGCCGCCGGCGGCCGCGTCCGTCGCCGCCGTTTTTATCGCCGCCATTTTTGTCGCCGTCGTCCCGCTCGTCGTCGGCTTCGCGCATTTCCTTCGCGGTGTAGCCGCCCTGGCGGAAGTATTGCGGCTCGACGTCGCTGACGTGGAGGAAGCCGTTGCGGCCCACGCCGAAATCGACGAAGGCGGCCTGGATGCTCGGCTCGATGTTGGTGATGACGCCCTTGTAGATATTGCCCACGTAGTTGTCTTGCGCGGTGCGTTCGACATAGAGTTCCTCGAGGACGCCGTCCTCGACGATCGCGATCCGGCATTCTTCCGGCTGCGCGACGTTGATAAGCATTTCTTGCTTCATGTGCTCGCTTTCTTGCTCGGCAAGTTCGGCGAGTACGCGAAGTTTTTGCGTCCGGGAGTCGGGCCGTGGCCGTCGCTACGTTCGCGCGGCGACGCAGGCGCGCCGCAGCCGCGAACCTTCGCGTTCGAGGTCGTCCAATTCCAGGGCCGCGAGCACGTCGCGGGGGCCCGGGTTGGCTTGCGGCGTGACCCGCAAGGTCATCGACAACACGGTCTCGTCCATCTTCAGGTCTTCCAGGAATTCGAGCAGGTCGAGGGGGTCCGGTCGATCGGGACGCCGAATCGGGCACGTCGGCAGCGCTCGAAGCGCGGCCGCCCGACGGGCGACGTCCGGGCGACGATCGGCCGGCACGTCGATCTCGTAGGTCACGTGGGTGACCCGAGCGCGGCTGCCGACGGCGTCCGGCGGAAGGACGTCGACGCGAAGGAAGGCGAGACCCGGCACGCTTGCGTCGTTCAGTTGCCGAAGCAGCGCGTCGGCGGCGACCTCGCGGGCCAGTTCGATTTCCATGATTTCGTCGAGTCCTTCGATTCCCAGGGCCAGGGCCGCCGGAAAGCTCATCCGCGGCTTGGGGTGAAACCCTTGGGTCATGCCCAAGGGCAACCCGGCGCGGCGGAAAAGCCGTTCCATCGTGCGGACCAGGTCCCGGTGTCCGATAAACCGTAAATCTCCCTGCTTGCAAAAACGAATACGTACTCGCTGTCGAACCGCGGGCTGAGGGCGTTGGGGGACGGGATTTCGCATGGGGATGGTCCGGGCCGACGCGCCACGGGGGCGGACGGCGGCGGGCGTTCACTCCTTACTTCCCGACCTCGTGTTAGGCCAACGCCGGCAACTTCCTCGGTTCGCTCCCCCGGAGCTGCCGTTGCATCCGGGGAACCTATCATTGGTTCTCGCGCCGCGCGCCGGTCACGGACCGTGGCTGCGCGCGTCGCAAAATTTGGTTTCAAGAGTTTTCGTAGGGTGGGCACTGCCCACCGAATCGTCCATTCATGGTGGGCGATGCCCACCCTACCTCTCTCTCGCTTGTGGTTTGGTTTGCCCTCGCTTGCGCTTCGGGTTGGTATTCGGGTTCGGCTACTGGGCCAACTCGGGCACGCGGCGGCGAAGCTCTTCCTTCAAATAACCCCGGACGTCCCGGGCGTTTTCCATGGTCATCGTACGCTCCGCCACGACCCGACATTCCTCGATCGAGACGCTGCGGCAGATTTTCTTGATCTCGGGGATGGCGGCCGGCGTGACGCTGAAGTGTTCCAGTCCCATGCCCAACAAGAGCATGGTGTAGACCGGGTTGCCGCTCATCTGACCGCAGATGTCAACGGGAATCGACTTTCGGCGGCCGACTTCCAGCGACATGGCGATCAACTTCAATACGGCCGGGTCCGAGGCGTTGTACAGGCCCACGACGTCCTTGTTGCTCCGGTCGACGGCCAAGGTGTATTGGATCAGGTCGTTCGTTCCGATGCTGAGGAAATCCACTTCGTCGGCGAAGTGGTCGAGCATCATCACGGCCGCCGGCACCTCGACCATCATGCCGATCGGGATTTCGCGGTTGAACTTGACGCCTCGTTCGTCGAGGTCTTCCATCACGTCGGCCAGGACCATTTTGGCCTGACGCAACTCGAGCAGGGTCGAGACCAGGGGAAACATCACCCGAACGTCCCCCAGCACGCTCGCCCGAAGAATCGCGCGAAGCTGGACGCGAAACATGGGCAGGTTGCGCAGGGCCAGGCGGATGCTCCGCAGGCCCAAAAACGGGTTGCGTTCATCCTGGGGATCGGGCAGGTGGGGCACCTTGTCGGCGCCCATGTCGAACGTGCGGATGGTGACCGGCCGGCGTCCCATCGTGGTGGCCACGCGGCGATAGGCGTTGTAGTGGACTTCCTCGTCGGGCTCGGTTTCGGCGCCGAGGTAGAGGAACTCGGTGCGGTACAGGCCGATTCCGTCGGCGCCGCGCCGGACGCAGTGATCCACTTCGTAGGGGAATTCGATGTTGCCGTACAACTGGATTCGCGCGCCGTCGGTCGTTTCGGCCGGCAAGTCGCGCAGGGTTTCGAGCTGCGTGGCCAGCGTGCGGTTTTCCTCGACCTCGTGCCGATAGCGGGCGATCGTCTCCTCGTCGGGCCGCAGGATCACGAGGCCCTGGTAG
Source organism: Thermoguttaceae bacterium (assembly GCA_035286785.1). GTDB lineage: Bacteria > Planctomycetota > Planctomycetia > Pirellulales > Thermoguttaceae > UBA11386. Next base: position 7,676 of record DATECS010000345.1, read on the forward strand.
CCGTCGATGATGACCAGCTCGCCGCCGGACACTTCGGAGAGGAAGGGGCCGGTGCCGACGACGGCGGGGATTTCGAGCGCCTCGGCGACGATGGCCGTGTGGCTGCCCAGGCCGCCGACTTCGGTGACGAAGCCGAGGCAGAACTCGCGGTTGAGGTTGGCCGTCTCGCTGGGCGTGAGGTTGTGGGCCAACAGGAGCGCCGGCGAGGTGAGGTGGGCCAGCTCCTCGCGCCGCCGGCCCAAGAGATTGCGCAGGAGACGTTTTTCGATGTCGAAAATGTCGGTGGCGCGCTGGGCCAGGTAGTCGCTTTCGAGTTTCTCGAAGACCTGGGCGTAGCGGCGGAGCGTGCGGCTCACGGCGTACTCGGGCGAGTAGTGCCGCTGGCGGATCATTTCTTCGAATTCGCCGCGGAGCTGGGGATCCTCGAGCATGAGGAGGTGGGCGTCGAAAATGGCGCCGTATTTTTTGCCCAACTCCTCGGAGACCGTGTCGCGATGGCGTTCGATCTCTTGTTTCGCCGCGGCGATGGCGCTGTCCAACCGTTCCAATTCGCTTTCGACCGCGTCGCGTGCGAGGAACCGGCGGGGAATCCG
>DATECS010000346.1:0-6511 GCA_035286785.1 Thermoguttaceae bacterium
TAGACATTCAACCGCTCCCTCACGGTCGCGGCTCGGTAAAATTACGAATATCTGCATTCTAACGAGTTCAATTCCCGGACAGCCTCGGATAATCAACAACCAACGCCTGCCGTTTGGGGTATTTTCTGCCCAGGCAGCATAGGGTATTTGGCGTCAAGGAGTCAAGGCAAGGATTCCCCGACTTGGGCTTGAGCGGTTAAAATACATGCCTTGGCGGGAGAATGGAAAATATCCGGCATCATTCGGCATCATTCGCATGGGGATCGTTAGGTGACTACCGAGGCTCGCGACGATACGTCGGCATTGTCAAAATCGCCTGTTGTACCCAGGTCGGGTTTTGGACGATTCTTTGTTGCGCGAGGGTGCCGCCGGGTGTGGCTGGGGGTAGTCAACTTGGCCGTGCCCGGGGGCTGCGCGTTTTGCGAAGCCGATATCGAGCCCGAGGAAGGAAAGCCGTTGTTTTGCGAGACGTGCGTCGGGTTGCTCGGCCCGGAACCGTGGGTCGCTTGCCGTTGTTGCGGACGGCCTTGCGACGAGCGGCGAATGGGGAGTCCGGACGACGGTTGTCCGCAATGCCGGACGCAGGTTTACCATTTTGATGGAGTGACGGCGTTAGGGCCCTATCGCGACGCGCTTCGCCATGCCGTCTTGCGAATGAAACGGCGCACGGGCGATCATCTGGCCCGCGCGGTCGGCGACTTGGTGTTTCGCCGTCGGGCCGACCAACTGGCGGCGTTGAAACCGGACGTGGTGGTTCCGGTGCCCATGCACTGGTGGCGTCACATGAAGCGAGGAACGAACAGCCCCGAGATCGTGGCGGCGCGGATTTCCCGCCACTTGGGGGTTTCGTTTGAAAGGGCCATGCTGGTTCGTCATCACCGCACGGCGCCCCAGGCCGAGCTTTCGCCGACCAAACGGTTCGAAAACGTCCGCGGCGCATTCCGATTGCGGGGTGGCTACGCTATAAAGGAGGCTCGCGTCCTGTTGGTTGACGACATCATGACCACCGGGGCGACGTGCAGCGAAGCGTCCAAGGTGCTCAAGAAAGCAGGCGCCGCGGCGGTCTTCGCGGCGGTCGTGGCGAGGACCGTCGATCCCACGCGATAGAGTCTCGCGGCGGTTTTGTGGCAATGGAACGTAGAGAAACGACGACGATGAACGAATACAAAAAAGGAAACGCGGGTTGGGCTCAAGACTCGCCGCCGCCGGCGCGAGTCGTACATCCGTTCCGCAGCGCCGTGTTTCGCGGATTGGGCGTCGTCGTGCCGCCGTTGCTGACGATCGTTATCTTCTTCTGGGTCGCGGGCACCATCAACCACTACGTGCTCCACCCCGTCACGGTCGGCTCGCGGGACGTCTTGGTTTTGGCATTGGCCGACGTTCGTGACGTAGTGCCGGCCGACGGAAAGGTGATCGACCGGCTTGCTCCCGATGCTGACTCGACGAACTACTATTACGAAACACCCGATCGAAAATATATACCGTATTCGGTGTTTGACGTCGTCCGTCGTCACCAGGGGACTGAACCGCTGCCCGAGTCGGCCAAGGGCATCTACGGCCGCTACGTCGAACTGGTCTATCTTCGACCTTACGTGGTGGTGCCCGTCTTCCTCACGGTATTTCTTCTGGTTTTGTATCTATTGGGCCGTTTCATGGCCGCCGGGATCGGCCGCCTCTTTGTACGCACGTTCGAACGCGGCATTCACCGGCTTCCGTTGGTTCGCAACGTTTACTCCTCGGTGAAACAGGTCAGCGATTTTCTATTCAGCCCGCGGCACATCGAATTTAACCGTGTCGTGGCCGTCGAATACCCTCGCATGGGCATCTGGTCGCTGGGTTTCGTCACGAGCGAGAGCATGGTGGACATCGCCGCCGCGGCTCACGAGCCGATGCTGGCCGTTCTGATTCCGACGTCGCCCATGCCGGTCACGGGCTACACGGTGAATGTGAAGAAGAGCGAGGCGCTCGATCTCGACCTGACCGTGGATCAGGCGTGCCAATTCATCATTAGCTGCGGAGTCGTCGTCCCGCCGCAACAGTTGCAGGACGCGCTGGAGAAGAGAGCCAAGGCCCAAGCCCTTGAATCCGATGCCGCATCATCGACCGGCGAAAAGGATGCGATCAAACCGTAGGCCGGCTCAAGACCTGGTGGATAACCCCATACGATGAAGCTACGACTTGGAACCCGGGCTAGTGCGTTGGCCGCGTGGCAGGCCCGTTGGGTGGCGGATCGTCTGGCCCGGCAAGGGATCGATGTGGAGCTTGTGCCGATTACCACGGCCGGCGACCGTCAACGAACCGAGCCGATCGGTCAAATCGGCACACAGGGCGTCTTCACCAAGGAAATCCAAAACGAACTCCTCGCCGGACGCGTCGATTTGGCGGTGCATAGCCTGAAGGATCTTGCGACCGTGGCCGTGCCGGGCCTCGCGCTGGTCGCGGTGCCCGAGCGTGGTCCGGTGGCCGACGTGCTTGTTTTCCGCGACACGGTCGTGACGACGCTGAACGATCTGCCTCCGCGCGCCGTCGTGGCGACCGGCAGCCCGCGGCGCAAGGCCCAGTTGCTCCACGCACGGCCCGATCTACGGATCAAGGACCTTCGCGGCAACGTCGAAACCCGGCTGGCCAAGCTCGACGCGGGCCGGTTCGATGCGGTGGTCCTGGCCGAGGCCGGCCTGCGGCGTCTGGGGCTCGAGGCGCGGATCGGCCAGGTGCTTCCGCCCGCCATCATGCTGCCGGCCGTGGGCCAGGGGGCGCTGGCGGTCGAAATGCGGGCCGACGATCCACGAGCGCGGGCCGTGGCTCGCGCGATCGACCATGCGTCGACGCACGCGGCGGTCGCTGCCGAGCGCGCCATGCTCGCCGCGCTCCAAGGGGGTTGCTTAGCGCCGGTCGCCGCGTGGGCGCGTGTCGAAGGGGAGACGCTCCGGCTTGACGGGCGCGTGATGCGTCTCGATGGGTCCGAGCGGTTGGACGCCGCGTCGACCGGACCGATCGCGGAGCCGGAGTCGCTGGGCCGCCGGGTGGCCGCCGAGTTGATCGAGCAAGGCGCGGCCGAATTCATCCGTGAAGCCCGGGCCGAGTAGCGCCGTTCATTTTCACCGATCGTCAAACCCAACCTGGTTTGCCGTTTCGGCACATCCGATGCCCAATCGAAAATGTCACGCCAGTCTAATTGTTTTTCCTGTGTTCCCCACAACGGCTCGGCCGATGTAGCCTGTGTGTAATGCCAGGATTGCCATATTAAGAGGAAGCTACGGCCGGGATCTGGTTGACGCCAGGTTCGGGCGTCGGGAAGTGTACGGAGAGAAGATGTTCTCAAGGACGATGCGGATCGACACGGCCCATTTTGGCCACCTGACGGTCAACACCCAGGACGCCCTTTGTTTTCCGCTGGGATTGCCCGGTTTGGAGGATTGCCGGCGATGGGTTTGGCTCGTTCCGCCGGACTCCCCGACCGTGAGCTGGTTTCAGAGCGTGGAGCGTCCGAGCGCGGCGTTGGCCGTGGTGGATCCGAGACGATTCGTTCCGGATTACCAATTGCGGACGTATCGTCGGGAGTTGGACTGTTTGGAGCTTGGATCGCCGGACGAAGCGAGCGTGTTGGTCACCCTGAATCGGACGCCGCGCGGATTGGCCCTCAACCTGAAGGCCCCGTTGGTGATCAATCGGGTGCGTCGCCTTGGCCGGCAGGTGATTTCCAACGGCGATTGGCCCGTGCAGTTCGTGTTGGACGAGACGCCGCCGCGGACGGCGAGGAAGATCGCGTAACGCCGGAGAGCGCCGGACGCCGCGCGAAAGCCAGCCGCGCGGCGAGTGCCGGCCGGGGAGGTTCCGGCGCGGAGGACGGATAGTCGAGATGACGATATGCGTTCACGTTGATTGTAGAAGGAGCTACCGATGCTCGTCTTGTCGAGACAACGCGACGAAAGCATCATCATCAACGACAATGTCGTGGTGACGATTGTGGATATTCGTGGAGACAAGGTCCGTTTGGGTATTGAGGCGCCGCAGGAGGTTCCCGTCCATCGCCGGGAGGTCTACGAAGCGATCCAGCGCGAGAATCAGCGCGCCGCGCAGCTTCGTCCCAAGGACGCCGAGGCGATGGGAAAACAAGGCGGTGGGAAGTCGTAGTCCCCATCGTTGCCGATCGGCCGCGTCAGGGAGGCGATTCTTGGCGAAAAGGATTTCGCGTTGGTTCGCGTATCATTTGCCAAGGAGGACACACGGCGATGAACCGTGCTCGTGGAACGTGGCTCGTGGCCTTCGTCGTTTTCGGGATAGCCGTGGCCGTTTCGGTTGTCTCGCCGTTTGCTAGCGGCGGCGTGGCGGCAAATGCGAACGCGGGATGGTCCGCGGGGTATCGCGACGCGCGGCACGATGCCCGGGCGATCGCGGACGAGACGTATGCTTCTTTTCCCGCGCCCGTGCCGGACGAGGAGGAAGACGCGCCGGCCCATGAAGCGAAGGGGCGCGACGACGGCTACCCGGAGAAACCGTCCGCGTGGGAGCCGGCCGATGCGCCGCTGACGAGCAAACCGAACGACGCTCGCCGTCTTGTCCCGGCGCCCCGGCACATTCTCGATTACTACGACCATCCCATCTCCGGCACGGTCGGGCCCGACGCGGCCGGCGGCGAGGCCTGGGTCGATGAGCCCGCGTCGGTTTGGGAGGACGATCCGGCCGGCGTCGAAGCGTCGTATGACGATTCCGCGTACGGTGACGCCTACGAAGCGGACGGCTGGGACGAGGACGCCCGCGACGACCACTACGTGGAAGCGGCCTACGTCGGCGAACGTCTTGCGGGCCCGGGGTTTGTGGTCGACGTGCTGGACGAGGATCTGCCGCGTTCGATCGCGGACGGCCTCCGCGCGAGCGACCCGGTCGAGTTGCAAACGGATTGGGGTTTCACTCGGCGCGACGGGCTCGAAGAGCGATTGGCCTGGTTGCTTCTCGACCTGGTCGAGGATCTGCCCACGGTGACGATATTCGTGGCCCTGCGCCACGTGGCGGAGCAGGTGGGAAAAACCATCGACGAACCGCAATCCACCAATGTGGGGGATATCAGTTTTGTCGCGGAACCAATGGTGGACGACCTGGCCGCCAGGGCCACTCAGAGCTTCTGCCACCTTGCTCCACCAGGCCCGTCAATGATCTGGCGGGTCGAACGTCTGTTCGAAAGCGGACTGGAGCCGTCAAAATAACGCGCCCAAGGGCGATTGCATGGAACGACGTAAGGCATGGCCTGACGAGGCTTTAGCCGCCTGTTCGTTGTTATTCAAGGTCGCGTTCTGATGCTGTGCCATGAGTCCTCCAGGCAGGGTATCCATGACCTTGCCTCACCCTGCAATAGGCGGGGCTCTCTGGGACCGGTGGCAACGAAGGTTCCTAGCACGCGGATGACAATGAAAATTCCGATGCGGGCGGTCGTCGGATGGGGGTCGGCCGCCTCGCGGTTGCGCTGCGGATTTACCGGTCGAAACGGCTGAAAAAGAGGGGATGGGCCTGCCGTGAAATCCGGGTTTTTCGTTGGCAAAACAGGGGTCGTCGGGATAGAATAAACGCAAATGGCTATGGTAGCCTTGTTTAGTTCATTGTGACGGTCGATGCGGCGGTCCAACGGGCGGGGTGCTTTGCGTCTCGCGGTGGGCCGGCCTCGGTCGTGGACTAGACAGACATTCCCAAACGACGATTGCCATGAGCGATCCTCGGGCGAATCGCGCGGAACACGATCGCCCCACGCTCCTTTCCCGCCTACCGGAGATTCTCAGTTATGCCGACACGTTTTCTCTCCCGAATGGCTTTCCTGCCGTTGGCCTTCATGGCGACGTGGATGATGTGTGCGGGCGCCGTGGTCGCCGGGCCGAGTCCCGAGGCCGCTCGGCTTGACGTGTTCTCCGCCCCCGACGGCGCGACGTACTTCGCCCTGAGCCTGAAACCCGGCGTTGACGTCGCCGCCCCTGAAGGGTCGGACGTAATCGTCATGTTCGACACCTCGAGCAGCCAGACGGGCGCGTTTCGCGAGAACGCCCTGGCCGCGTTGGAAAATCTGCTGGCCAATTTGGGCCCCAAGGACCGCGTGAGGCTGTTCGCCGTCGATCTGAACGCCGTCGCGATGAATCCGTCGTTCGCCGCGCCGAAGAGCCCCGAGATGGCCGAAGCCCTGGCCAAACTGAAGGCCCGCGTGCCGCTGGGCGCGACTAACATGGAAGCCGCCATGACGACGGCCGCCACGAGTTTTTCGAGTGAAAATAGGCCCCGGGCGTGCGTCTACCTCGGCGACGGCATGAGCGCCGCCAACGTGTTGGGCACCGAGGAATTCGCCAAGCTCGTCGGTACGCTGGTCAACGCCCGGGTGGCGGTAAGCTGCTACGGCGTCGGTCCGCGTCTGGACGGGCAGATGCTCGGCGCGCTGGCCGGACGGACCGGCGGCGTCGTTACGTCCCAGGAGCACGTCGCCGTGGTCAAAGAAGGCCAGGGCCAGTCGCTCGCGCCCGCCGAAGTCGGTCAA
>DATECS010000347.1:0-3791 GCA_035286785.1 Thermoguttaceae bacterium
ATCGGCAGCCCGTCGGCCCGCGTTTCATACGTGGCGCTGAGCATCACGCGGGGTTCCAGGATCTCCAGCCGCAACGAGGATGTTCTCGCCGGCGACACCTTTCGCTTTCGCGACCTCGACCAGGGGCGACGCTTCATGGCACACGATTCTCCAAGGGCAAAGACGGATAGCCGCGCGGCGTCGCGCACTATCTTGCCCCGAAGAAAATACTGACGCCACCATTCGTGTTGCCGTGTCGATAGCCTAGCTCGCCCGCGTCACGCGCCGACGACACCCCCAAGAACGATCCTACACGATCGGCCCTATAAACGCAACGTAATGGGTCGTGCCGTCGCGGCCGCCGGTTTCCGACGGTCTTGTCCAATAACGGTCTCATCGGACGAAAGTGACTTTTTTAGATGGATCGAAAATGGTGTTGGAAGTCGGAAAACGCGGGAAATTCCAGCTTCATGTGGAACAGGATGAGTGCGTCTAGACGAATCCTTCGAGAACGCTGTCGGGCGCCGGGCCGTAAGACGAGGGTTCCATCGTGCAGGTGGCCCGGCCCTGGCTGAGCCCTCGCATCGCGCTGGAATAGCCGAACAGTTCGGCCAACGGGGCTTGGGCCTCGACGACCGTGTTACGTCCTCGGTTGTGGGTCCGCGTGATGATGGCGCGGCGTTTCTGCAGGTCGGACACGAAATCGCCCAGGTGTTCTTCCGGGGTCGTGATCTCCAGGTGCATGATGGGCTCTAGCAGGACGATGCCCGCGGCCCGCAGGCCCTTGTTGAAGGCGTCGGCCGCGGCCATGCGGAAGGCGATCGGATTGGGATTCGAGGCGTCGTATTCTCCGCCGAGCACGGTGATTTTGACCTTCATTAACGGGAAGCCGAGCACGCCGCCGCCGTCGCCCAGTTGGCCGAGCGTTTCGATGGCCGCGGTGAGCAACTCGGGCGGCAGCGCATCGCCGCAGCCGGCCACGACCGTGACGGGCCGCGCGCCGCCCTCGAACGGTTCGAGCCGCACGGTCAACTGACCGCACAGCGTCTGGCCGCCCATCGTGCGGTGGCACTGGCCGGTGGACTCGGTGGCGTGCTGAACGGTCTCGCGGTAGCTGACCCGGGGATTATGCACGCGGACGTTCAGCCGATACTCGCGCAACAGGCGGTGCTTGATCACTTCGAGGTGCAATTCACCCATCCCGCTGATGAGCGTCTGACCGGTTTCCTCGCTTTCGACGGCGTGGAACGTGGGATCCTGGCGGCGCATCATGTCGAGCACGTCGGAGAGTTTCTTGCGCTCGGCCGACGACTCGGGCTCAATGGCCATCGAGATGACCGTTTCGGGGAAGGTGATCGACTCGAGCAGGATCGGATGCTTGGCGTCGCACAGCGTATCGCCGGTCACGGAGTGACGTAGGCCGACGACTCCCACGATGTCGCCCGCCGAGGCCGAGGGGATCTGCTCGCGGCGATCGGCCTGGACTCGCCAAAGCTGCGGGACGTTCTCCTTTTTGTCCTTGCCCGGGTTGTAGACCCGCGAACCGGCTTTCAACTCGCCCGAGTAGACGCGCACATAATGCAGGTCGCCGTGCCGATCGGCCTGAATCTTGAAAACCAGGCCGCAGAATGGTTCCGACTCGCTCGGCTTGCGAACGATCGTCGAGTCGTGCTTCTCGGGATCGGTTCCCGTGACGGGCGGCATGTCCTGGGGGGCGGGCAGGTACTCGACCACGCCGTCCATCAACGGTTGCACGCCGATTCCGTCCAACGCCGAGCCGCAGAAGACAGGCACGATCATGTCGTGCAGTGTGGCCTCGCGGATTACCTTGCGCAAAAGTTCCGGCGGGGCGGGCCGTTCGTCGAGCAGCACTTGGATCAATTCATCGCTGTAATGCGACAACTCGTCGAGCAACCGGCCGCGCCACGTTTCCGCCTCGTCGGCCAGTTCGTCGGGGATTTCGTCAACAATGACTTCCGCGCCTTGCGACTTGTCCGAAAACGTCAGTCGTTTCATTTCGATCAGATCGATCGCGCCGCGAAAGGCACCCGGAAAATGGGGAGGGCCCGCGCCGATGGGTAGCGTGACGACCAGCGGATTGGCTTCGAGCCGCTCGCGGATTTCGTCGACCGTGGCCGCGAAATCGGCCCCTTCGCGGTCCATTTTGTTGATGAACGCGATCCGCGGAACGTGATACTTGTCGGCCTGGCGCCAGACGGTTTCGCTCTGGGCCTCGACGCCCTCACGCGCGCTAAAAACCACGACGCCGCCGTCCAGGACGCGGAGGCTCCGCTCCACTTCGGCCGTGAAATCGACGTGGCCCGGCGTGTCGATCAGATTGATCTCGACGCTCTTATAAGGAAACGTGACGGCGGCCGACTGGATCGTGATCCCCCGTTCCTGCTCCTCGGGATCAAAGTCGGTGACCGTAGTGCCCTTGTCCACCTCGCCCACGCGGTGGCTATAGCCGGAGTAGAACAGCATCCGCTCGGTGACGGTGGTCTTTCCGGCATCGATGTGGGCAATAATGCCGATGTTGCGGAGTTCGCGGGTGGTTTTTGCCATGGTGCGCAATTCGTCGTTAGCCGTCGAGCCTGCTCGACGAGCCTAAAGATCATTTCGCCGTGCAGGCACGGCGGCTAACCGCGGATTAGTCACCAAATTCATACTAACCCGAAGCGCAAGCGAGGAACGGCAATCGAGGGAACGGAATACCGAACCGTCCTCGCTTGCGCTTCGGGTTAGTATTCCGCGCCGAGCGCAAAAAATCGCCGCATCGGGCGAGTGCCCGATACGGCGGATTGTACACTATCGAACTTACCACGCGAAGTGGGCGAACGCCTTGTTGGCCTCGGCCATGCGGTGGACGTTTTCGCGTTTGGTGATGGCGGCGCCTTCGCGGTTGTAGGCGGCCATGAGTTCCGCGGCCAGTTTTTCGGCGGTCGTTCGGCCCTTTTTCTCGCGAATGGCCCCCAGGATCCACCGAATGGCCAGCGATTGCTGCCGATTGCGGTTCACCTGCATGGGCACCTGGTACGAGGCGCCGCCGACGCGCTTCGAGCGGACTTCGATGTTCGGCTTGACGTTTTCCAACGCCTGGGTGAAGACCTCGATCGGCTCGACGTCGTGGATCTTCTTGCCGATATGCTCCAGCGCGTCGTAAAAGACCCGCTGGGCGACGCTCTTCTTGCCGTCCCACATCAGGCAGTTGACGAACTTGCTCGCCAAGAGCGATCCGTGCTTCGGATCGGGAACCAGTTGCTCCCGGCTGGAGGTGATACGACCCATCGTGAAAATCCTGTTCTAGACTTGAACCTTATCGAAAGAAGGGTGACAGACGCTCTTTGCCTGGAAAGCCCTTCAGGTGCTTCGCACAAAGGGAGCCAGTCCCCTTCCTTTTATTATTACGACATTTTCGCGCCGTAACGGCTGCGCGACTGCTTGCGACCGTTGACACCCAGCGTATCCAACGCCCCGCGGACGACCTGATAGCGGACGCCCGGCAGGTCGCGGATACGGCCGCCGCGCACCAGCACGATCGAGTGCTCTTGCAGGCTGTGGCCCTCGCCCGGGATGTACACGGTCACTTCCTTGCCGTTCGAAAGCCGCACGCGGGTGATCTTTCGCAGCGCGGAGTTCGGCTTCTTGGGCGTCATCGTCTTGACCTGCAAGCACACGCCGCGCTTCTGGGGGCACTTGCTCAAAACGGGCGCCTTGCTGAACTTGCGAGGCTGCTTCCGCGGCTTGCGAATAAGTTGGTTGATAGTAGGCATTGGGAATCACGCACGGGGTGAACTAAATACGCTTCTGAT
>DATECS010000348.1:0-4895 GCA_035286785.1 Thermoguttaceae bacterium
GTGGTGTAATGGCGACCGGTCGGCATGGGAGTCCGGCCATTCCGAGAGCGTGAGAAAGTGAGAGAGGCCATGCGCGTTGTCACGGCGGTTCGGACGTTTTTCCGCGTTCTTTTCGATCGGGAGTTCGCCGGGCGAGTCGAGTTGGCGATGTCCGGGGAGGCCGCGCCGCCGGCCGCGCGGACGGACGCAAGTCGTCCGCCGATGCAGCCAAAGCACGAGACGCGGAGCGAGGCGATTTCGCTCCTGGCGGCGTTGCAACGCGAAGCACGGTTGGTTGATTTTCTTCAGGAACCGCTCGAAGGGTATTCCGACGCGCAGATCGGGGCCGCCGCGCGCGACGTGCATCGAGAATGTCGCGGGGTGTTGCAGCGGATGTTCGCCCTCGAGCCGTTGCGGACCGAGACGGAGGGGGCGACGATCGAGGTGTCCTCGGGCTACGACGCGGCCTGCTATCGGGTGACGGGTAACGTCTCGGGCGAGCCGCCGTTTCGCGGGACGATGGTCCATCACGGGTGGAAGGCGACGATCTGCCAAGTGCCCAAGTGGTCGGGCGGGAAGGACGCGGCGATGGTCGTCGCGCCGGTCGAAGTGGAGTTGAAATAACGTCGATCCGTGATTAGATCCGTAGGCCGGGTCATGACCCGGCGCGTTGCTGCTTCGTGACGCACAGACCTGTCGGGTCATGACCCGGCCTACTGAGGAAAGTGAGAATGGACGCTCAATACGTCATTGGGATCGACCTGGGGACGACCAATAGCGTGTTGGCCTATGCGCGGTTGGACGGGGGCGAAGCTCGGCCCGAGTTGCTGGCCGTGCCGCAGTTGGTCGACGCGGCAACGATCGAGGCGCGGACGACGCTGCCTTCGTTTCTCTATCTGGCCGGCGGGCACGAACAGACGGGCGGGGCGTTGGATTTGCCGTGGCGGGCCGGGGGTGATTTCGCCGTGGGGCATTGGGCGCGGCGGCAGGCGGCCCAGGCGCCGGACCGGACCGTGTCGGCGGCCAAGTCGTGGCTGTGCCATCATGGGATCGATCGGCGTCAGGCGATTCTGCCTTGGGGAGCGACGGGCGACGTGCCGAAGGTGTCGCCGGTCACGGCGTCGCAGCGCTATCTGGAACATCTTGTCGCGGCATGGGAACATGCGTATCCCGACGCGCCGATCGCGCGACAGATCGTGGTGTTGACCGTACCGGCGTCGTTTGACGCAAGTGCGCGCGAACTGTCGCGCGAGGCGGCGCTGGAGGCCGGGCTGCCGGAGAATCTGATTCTGCTCGAAGAGCCGCAGGCGGCCGTCTATGCGTGGTTGGCCGACGCGGGCGAACGGTGGCGGAAGCGGTTGTCGGTGGGCGATGTGTTGTTGGTGTGCGACGTCGGCGGCGGGACGACCGACTTGACGCTGGTCGGCGTGAGCGAGGAGCGGGGCGAGCTGGTTCTGGAACGCAAGGCGGTCGGCGATCATCTGCTTGTGGGCGGCGACAATATGGATCTGGCGCTGGCCCATTACGTGGCCGGGCGGTTCGCGGAGAAGGGCGTCGAACTGGATCCGTGGCAGTCAGTGGCGCTTTGGCACTCGTGCCGCGAGGCGAAGGAGGCGTTGCTGTCGACCGGCGGGGAGAAAACGCACGCGATTTCGGTATTGGGACGCGGCACTCGGTTGATCGGCGGCACGGTGTCGGTCGAAGTCGAGCGGCGGGTGGTAAGCGATTTTTTGGTCGAGGGTTTTTTTCCACGATGCGCGGCGACGGATCGGCCGACGCCGCGTCAACGATCGGGCTTCCGTGAGATGGGCCTGCCGTTCGAGGCGGACACGGCGGTCACTCGGCATTTGGCGGCATTCCTCGGATCGCACGGCGACGACGGCCAACCGGCGCGGCCGACGCACGTGTTGTTCAACGGCGGCGTGTTCAAGGCCCAGCGATTGCAACAGCGGTTGATGGAGGTGCTGAACATTTGGTCGGCGGGCGAGGAGTCGCCACGCGTGCTCGAAGGGACGCACGACCTGGATCATGCAGCGGCGCGAGGCGCGGCGTGTTACGGCTGGGCGAAACACAAAGGCGGCGTGCGGATTCGAGGAGGAACGGCCCGGGCGTATTACGTGGGCATCGAGACGACGGGGCCCGCGATACCGGGCGTGGGGCGTCCGATCCGTGCGCTGTGCGTGACGCCGATCGGGATGGAAGAGGGCACGGAGACGGCCGTTCCGTCGGAGGAGATCGGGCTGGTCGTGGGTCAGCCGGCGCAGTTTCGGTTTTTCAGTTCCTCGACCCGGCGACAGGACCGGCCGGGCGACGTGCTCGCGCGGTGGACAAAGGAGGAATTGGTCGAGACCGACCCACTGGAAGCGACGCTTCCGGCGGATGAGTCGGTCGCCGAGGGGTATGTGCCCGTCCGGTTCGAGTCGCGGATCACGGAGTTGGGGATGCTGGAGCTGTGGTGCGTAGGCACGCGGAACGACCGGCGGTGGAAGTTGGAGTTTAGCGTGAGGGAAGAATAAGGGCGTAAACGTAGGTCAGGCTGTGCCTGACAAATGGGCGAACGGCATCTTCTTCTGTCAGGCACAGCCTGACCTACGGGTTTTGATGGCATCACGCGGAGCGTGATGAGTACGGAGGGATGTTGGGACGATGCGAGTCACGGTTTTGGCTGGTGGGCCGTCGAATGAACGAACGGTCAGCCTCGAAGGCGGTCGGGCCGTGGCCGACGCTTGCCGGCGGTTGGGGCACGAGGTGACGCTGGCCGACGCGATGCCGGGGAATCTTGCGGCGCTTGATGAGCCGTGTGACGTGGTGTTTCCGGTAATGCACGGGCCGTTTGGCGAGGATGGGACTCTTCAGGCATTGTTGGAGGCTCGCGGACTGCGGTACGTGGGGAGCGATTCGGCGGCTTCTCGCGTATGCATGGACAAGCACGAGGCGAAACGGCGGTGGCGCGAAGCGGGATTGGCCACCGCGGAGTGGGCCTGCGTGGACCATGAATCCGAGCCGTTGCGAGCCGATCGAATTCGTCCGCCGGTCGTGGTAAAACCGGTCCGTGAAGGCAGCAGCGTGGGCGTGGTGTTCTGCGAGACGGCGGAGCAAGTGGCGGCGGCCGTGGACGACGGGCTACGGCGGTTTGGGCGGGTATTGGTCGAGCGGCGACTGTCGGGCCGCGAGTTGACCGTGGGCATTTTGGGCGACGAGGTGCTGCCGATCGTTGAGGTGCGGCCGGCGGCGGGGTTTTATGACTACGAGGCGAAGTATCTGCGCGACGACACGCAATATATCGTTGAGCCGGATTTGGAGCCGACGACGTATCACGCGGTGCGGGAGCTCGCTCACGCGGCGTACCGGTTGCTTGGGTGCCGGCATTATGGGCGGGTGGATTTGATTCTGGACGAGCAGGCCGGGCCGCAGTTGTTGGAGATCAACACGATTCCCGGGTTCACGGAACATAGTTTGTTGCCGAAGGCGGCGGCGCACGTGGGGATTGGGTTTGATCGGTTGGTCGAGCGGTTGATTGAGTTGGCGACGCGGGCCACAATGTATTCCTCACGCTCCGCGTGAGGTCAAAGAATTACGCATCCATGCGGACATCACGCGGAGCGTGATGAATACGAACAGGAACGCAGATGAACGCGGATGAGGGGAAGGAGAAAATGCCGGCGCGGTATGTCGTGGGGATCGACCTGGGGACGACGAATTCGGCCGTTTGTTATGTTGATACGGAGGAGAGCGATTGGCGGGTGCGAACGTTTGCCGTGCCGCAGTTGGTGGGGCCGGGGCAAGTCGAGCCGCGCGAGACGCTCCCTTCGTTTCACTATCAGCCGGCGACCGAGGAGGCGGCGAGCGGGGCGCTGCGGTTGCCGTGGGAGAGTGAGTCGTCGGGCTGGATCGTTGGTGCCTATGCGCGCGATCAGGGTACCACGACGCCCGGACGGTTGATCGCGTCGGCCAAGAGTTGGTTGTGTCACTCGGGCGTGGACCGTTCGAGCGATTTATTGCCGTGGCAAGGGGCGGCCGACGTCGAGCGGCTTTCGCCGGTCGAGGTGAGCGGGCGTTACTTGTCGCACGTGCGGCGGGCGTGGGACGCGGCGCGGCCGGATACGCCGCTGGCCGAGCAGGACGTGGTACTGACGCTGCCGGCTTCCTTCGACGAAATTGCCCGGGAGTTGACCGTGAAAGCGGCGGCGCGGGCCGGGTTGGCGCGGGTCGTGCTGATCGAGGAACCGCAGGCGGCCTTCTATGCGTGGATCGACTCGCACCGCCAGACGTGGCCGACGCAGGTCAGCCCGGGACAGAAGATATTGGTTTGTGATTGCGGGGGCGGAACGTCGGATTTCACGCTGATCCGCGTGCGGCAGGCGGCCGACGGGAAGGTGCAATTCCATCGCGTGGCGGTCGGCGAACATTTAATCTTGGGCGGCGACAATTTGGATTTGGCGCTGGCGCGGCATTTAGAAATGCGGCTGGCGGGCGAGGGCGGACTGGAGCCGCGCCAGTGGGCCGTGTTGGTGCGGCAGTGCCGGGTGGTGAAGGAGACGTTGTTGGGCGACGGGGCGCCGGAGCGGTTGACGGTGAATCTGCCGGGCGCCGGCACGCGGCTGATCGGCGGCGGGTTGCAGATCGAAGTGACCCGCGACGAGGTGGCCGAGCTGTTGGTGGACGGGTTCTTTCCACAGTGCGGGTTGGACGAGTTGCCGCAATCGCGGACGTCGGGGTTTCAGGAGTTCGGGCTGCCGTTCGCGCCGGACGCGGCGGTGACGCGGTATCTGGCGACGTTTTTGCGGAATCATCGGCACGCGGGAGAGGAGAAGGGGGACGGGGGGCGGGAGGCGGGGGGCGGGGGACGCGATTTGGCGCGGCCGGATGTGGTGTTGTTTAATGGCGGGTTGTTTGAGTCGGGGCGAATTCGCTCG
>DATECS010000349.1:0-4834 GCA_035286785.1 Thermoguttaceae bacterium
TGGCCGGTTCGAGCGCGAAACCGAACGTGGTCGAGAAGCGCACCGCGCGGAGCAGCCGCAATTTGTCCTCGGCAAACCGGTCAGTCGGCTCGCCGATGGCGCGGATCACGCCGGCCGCCAGATCGGCCTGGCCCTCGACAAAGTCGATCACGCGCTCGTCGACCGGGTCGTAGAACAGTCCGTTGATCGTGAAATCGCGCCGCCGGGCGTCCTCGCGGGCCGAACTGAACGTGACGCCCCGCGGCCGGCGTCCGTCGTCGTAGTCCCAGTCGGCGCGAAACGTGGCCACCTCGATCTGGCCCGCCCCGGGCGGACCGAGGACGACGATCACGCCGAAGGCCGCGCCGACGGCCAGGGTCCGGTCGTGGCCGAACAGCCGCCGGACTTCCTGGGGCGTGGCGGCCGTGGCGACGTCGTAGTCGTGGGGCGCCAGACCCAGGAGCTGGTCGCGCACACACCCCCCCGCCCAGTAGGACTCGTAGTCCGCCTCGCGGAGCCGGCGGACAACCTGTTGGGCGAAATTACGCTGAATTTCGGGGAGTACGTCGGACATTGGTTTCCTCAATCGGCCACGTCAGGGCCGATAAGAGCAAAGTAGTCCAGATCCCGCGAGCTGGCAATGGCGAGGAAAAAGCGGACCGGCTCCTTTTGTGCGAAGCACCCGAAGGGCCGAAGGCAAAAGGTGCCTGTCCCCTTTTTCCTCCCGGGTGGGGGGTTTCGCTCGGCGAAACTATTTGACACGCGGGCCGTGAAACCCTTACAATAGGCTAATGTGGTGGTGGGGCAAGAGGTTGCGGCGCGCGAATGGAACAGCGTCGGAGAGGCCTCTTCTAGCGGAGAAGCCTCGCGGCGTCGGTCCGTCGGTTGAACGAGGCGTTTTCGATCCGTGCGGCGGTGGTCGCCGCGCCGGTCTTATTTTTCATTTTTCTCTATTCAGGAGGTGTGCCATGACTGTTCGTTCTGGCAAGCGAGGGTTCACCCTCGTCGAACTGCTGGTGGTGATCGCCATCATCGGCATCTTGATCGCCCTGCTGTTGCCGGCGATCCAAGCAGTGCGTGAAGCGGCCCGACGCGCGGCGTGCATCAACACGCTGAAGCAGATCGGCCTCGCGCTTCACAACCATCACGACGCCCATCGGAAGTTTCCGGGGTCGAATGACATTCCGTTGTTCACCAAGGCAGTGATGACCGGCGGAAGCGCCACGTGGACATCGCTCGCGCTTCATCCGACCAATATCGCCACGGCTACGACCAAGCCGGGATCCTTCAATCCGTTGGTCACGGACCCGACGATCTCGGGCGACAACAAGTTCGTCGGCTCAAACTTCTCGTGGTTGGCGAAGATTACGCCCTACATCGAGGAAGGCACCATCTACAGGTGGTTCGACTTCATGAATCGTGGGGCGTGGCATCAATGCACGGACAACCCGATCAATTCGGTCACCAACGCGCCGACGACCGAAAGCCTGCCCTGCCATCCGATGGGCTGGCGGACGCCCGTGGCCAGTTTCAAGTGCGCCAGCTTCGGCAGCGAGAATTTCTGCAAGGAGAACATGAACGCGGCGGACACGGGCGGCACGCCGATCATTACCGCAGCGCAGAATCCTTATGCGGCGCTGCTGCCGGCGACGTCTCCCAACGCGGCGCTGCCGAACTACGTGACCCTGGGGGCGAGCCACTCGGAAAGCTTGCTCGGCACCGAGACGCGGTCGTACACCGGCGGGTCGAGACACCCCAACGGTACCATCTACCCCGGCGGCAAGGGCGGCATCAACGACATGACCGACGGCACGTCGAACACCTTCATCGCCTGCGAGACCCGGGAAATCACCCTGGCCGCCTGGTATGAAGGCTGCACCTCGTCCGTCTACGGCCTGACGGCCAACGCCGCCGCGACTCCTGGGTTCGAGAGAACAACCGTGGTCGGCGCGTCCTACGGCAAACCCAACGCGAATTACAAGACGACGCTTAACTGCGGCGACGAAACGGCCCAAACGGTGACCTATTACATGCCGCCGCTGAACAGCACGAGCCAGATGGGGCCTGGTGGGCTCCGTTGGGTCCACGGCCCGAGCAGCCAGCATCCGGGCTTGGTCAACCACCTGTTGGGCGACGGCAGCGTGCGGAGCGTCCAGGACGGCCTGGAAGCGCGGCTCTACATGCACCTGATCACCCGAGCCGGCAACGAACCGGTCAACGAGTTCTTCGATTAAGATCGAATCCCACGGCCGCGCCGGCTCCCCCGCCGGCGTGGCCGACCGACCAAACTGCCGCGGCGTCCCCCGGACGCCGCGGCAGCGTTTTTTCTTGGGCGAACCATTCCTGGACGACAATCGGGTTGTTTACCACGGTGATCGTAGGGTGGGCACCGCCCACCAAAAAAAACTACCGAGGAACGCCGATAAGCACCCATCCACGTTGATCCGTGTTCATCCGTGGTTCCCCCCTTTTTTCCCGGAGGACGTGGCGGGGGGCTTGAGATGGGGGCCCGCATGGCGTACAACAGAATGCACGGGCCGAAGTGGCGGAATTGGCAGACGCGCTAGGTTCAGGACCTAGTGACTGTAACGGTCATGCAGGTTCAAGTCCTGTCTTCGGCACTCTTTGCGGCAAAAGGACTTACGTCAACGCGACGTAAGTCCTTTTTGCGCGCGGAACAGCCGCTGGATGAAAGGTGATCCTCGACATCCTGTCGCGGCGCGCGAGGAGGACACTCTTGACGCTCACGCGGTAGCCGACGCGTAACACCGGGCGGCGAACTCCCAATGGACCGCCTTCCAGAAGGCCTCGACGTATTTGGCCCGTTCGTTGCGGTAGTCGATGTAATAAGCGTGTTCCCACACGTCGATCGTCAACACGGGCTTCTTGTCGTGTTTCAACGGCGTGTCCGCGTTGCCAAGAGGCAGGATGGACAGTTTGCCCTGACGGTCCGCGGCCAGCCAGGCCCAGCCCGAGCCGAACAACTTCACGGCCGCCTCGGACAGGGCCTTCCGGAACGCCGCAAAGTCGCCGAAATCCCGTTGAAGGGCCGCGGCCAATTCACCCCCGGGCTCGCCGCCGCCGTCGGGCGACAGGCAGTCCCAGAAAAAGCCGTGGTTCCACGCCTGGGCCGCGTTGTTGAACACCGGTCCGGTCGATTGCACGACCACCTCGTCGAGCGACATGCCGGCCTCGGGCTTGCCTTGGACCAGATCGTTGAGGTTCTTGAAGTACGCCGCGTGGTGCTTGCCATAGTGATACAGGAGCTGCTCCTCGGAGAGAAACGGCTTCATGGCGTTCATCGGAAACGGCAGCGGTGGTTGTTGGAACGGCATCTTGGCGTCTCCTGTCTTGCTGGAAATGGAGGATGAGGCGGCCGGGAGACGCCGGGCAAACCATAGCCCGGCGCCGGCGGCCAACGAACCGGCGAGAAACCGACGTCGTTTCATGGCGGCCTCCCATGATTGGAGAATGCTTGCGGGCAGCGCGGGTCGCCGACCAAGGGCCTAATGCCCCGGGCCGTCCTCGACTCCGCTCGACCGCCGTTGGAAGGGACTTGCCGTCATTCTACGGGCCTGGACGGCGAAGTCATCCCCACCCCACCGCGGATGCGGCGGAAAAAGGGGGATTGGCTCCGTGGCCCAAGTAGGCGTGGCAGTGGAAAAAACGTCACGGCGACGGTGCCTGTCCCTCTTTTTCCATGCGGTACGCCGCGGGTCCGTCGCAAATGGGGACAGACGCCGTCGCCATGGACCGTGTTGGCAGGGATACCTTTGTCAAGGCGACCGAGCCAGTCCCCTCTGGTGACTCCTGAACCCGCGCGGTAGCGCTAGCGCGCCGGTCCGAGCGTGTGGCCCTTGGCCACGCCGAGGGGCATGTCGATTCTCTCGGCGTTGTCGGGCGGCCGTTGGCCTTCGCACAGCTCCTGGAGGATTTGCGCGGCCCGGCGGCCCAGGTCGAGTTCGTCGACCGTGATCGAGGTGAGTTGCTCGGTCAGGGCCCCGGCGCGATCGGCCCCGCCCACGCCGACCAACGAAACGTCGTCCGGCACGCGCAGGCCCAACTGCCCCAGCAGCAGGTAAATCCGCTCGGCCAAGGGATCGAAACTGGCCAGGATGGCCGTGGGTGGATTCGGGTCGTCGAACATGCGGCGAAGCGACGCGAGGATCGCCTCCGACTGGATGCTCGCGTCGGGCGAGACGGTTTCGCCGCCGTAGAGGAACGCCTCGGGCAACTCGCCGCCGGCGGCCTCCACGGTTTCGCGCAGGCCCGTTTCATAGCCGATGCTGGCCTCGACCCGCTGGTGCATCGAGAAGAACGCGACGCGGCGGTGGCCGTTTTCGACGAACAGCCGGCCGGCCGCGCGTCCCACGTCGACGAACGGAATGGCCAAAAGCGGCGCGTTGACGCCGGCGACCCCGCGGTGACAGAAGACGACCGGGATCCCGTGTTCTCGGAGATGATTGACCTGATAGGCCGGCGTCGGCGGCAGCGAGGTGGGCGCCAAGGCGACGCCCGCCACGCGCTTCTGTACCAACTGGATGAAGATGCTGGCTTGTTTGTCCAGGTCGTTTTCGGTGTTGCAGGCGAGGATTTGCTTGTGCATGACCGTCGCCGCGCTTTGGAAGCCGGCCTGCAACGACGGCCAGAAACCGGTGCCCGCCCCGGGCACGACCAGGGCGAAGACGTCGAGCCCGACGCGGCGGACCCGCTGGTGCGATTCGTTGACGAAGGTTCCGGCGCCGTGACGCCGCTTGACCAGGCCGTCTTTTTCCAGCTCGGCCAGCGCTTGGCGCACGGTGGTCCGCGCCACGCGGAGCATTTCCGTAAGCGACTCCTCCGAAGGCAACGGAGC
>DATECS010000350.1:0-8374 GCA_035286785.1 Thermoguttaceae bacterium
GTGGAGTGCGAGGGTGATCCATGTGGGGCGCCATTCGATACAAGGCGGGATACAAAGCGGGTCCGGTGCTCGTTTTCCAATAACCGATCGATTGCGCCGCCTGGGAGACCAGGACAAATGCCCCGATCAGAATAGCCGCATAGACGGCCTGGTTGACCGTTCTTCGCGGCGCCGGCCAGGACACGGCCAACGCGCCTGGCACGCGGCACGCCTCCACGCAACGGAAGCAAGTGGTGCATTCGAGCGACCTGACCCGCCGGCACGTCGATACGTGAATCCGGTTGGGACAAGCCTGGTCGCATCGTCCACAACCGGCGCAGGAATCCGCGTCGCGACGAACGGCGAGGGGAGCCGGCCAAGCGCACAGCGCCAAAAGCGCTCCATAGGGACACAGATAGCGGCACCAGAAGTTTTTGACGAGCATCGACAGGACCGTCAGAATCGTCAGCGTGACGACGGCGGTTCGCGTCACGTTGACGAAAAACAAGTACATCTTCACGTCCGCCGCGCGGTTATAGGGGCCTTCCAAGAACGCCAGAAGCGACTTCTCGCTCATGCCGAGAATCGCGTAAAGGAAAAAACTCAAAAGCAGGTATTTCAGCGACCGCAACGGCACGTCCAGCCGGCGCGGAAGAGTCGGATTCCGGCCGCAAAGACGCCGTCCAAGCCGGTGCGCCCATTCGCTCAGAGCGCCGATCGGGCAAACCCAGCTACAGAAGCCTCGGCCGAGCAGGAGGGTCAGCGTCAGAATCAACGTGAACAGGACCAGGCCCGCGGGATGCACGGGATTGGCCTGACCGGCGCGAAGCAGATACGTCAGGCTCATGAGCGAACTGATGGGCAGCCATGCCTCGACGCCGGCGGGACGCTCCGGGGACGGGCCGACGGGGTTGGAAAGCCAAAGCACGAATCGGTGGAACTGCCAGCCCACCAACAATGAAAACACCAGGAAACCTATTTGAACGGCTGGGCGAATCCAGGCGTTTTGCGTCCCATGAGGTTTCTGGTTCGTCGCGCCGCTTGCCACGCTCGCCTCCATGACTATTCGGTATCGCCGATTTATCTCAGCCGCGGGTACGTGCCGAGCAGGAAGTACAACAGCGGCAACGCTCCGATCACGATGATGATCGCATCGGGAACGACGCGCCAATTGCCCAAGATTTGGACCAGCGGCAATTCGTAGAACGCCGCGCTGCGGCCCCACCAGGAACCCTGCTCGCGACGAAAGTAAAGACGGCCGCGTTTCTCAAGCCGTTCGTGCTCATGGCATGTCTTCCCCGCGCGTGACTGGTGTTGGCGGACGTCAGTGACAACAACGACCGCACGAGTGGACCCCGTGGGCGGCCGACGCGCGAGGCACCCCAAATCGGTCGGCCAACTCATCGGCCAACGCCAGGTACTTCTCGTGAACGCCAGCGCCGATCTCTTCGGTTTCCACTCGCTGGAAGGCAAGAAGCAGCTTCCTCTGGTCCTCTTCGGTAAACGCCTGATCCGCCATGGGAAACAGGCAATGGTCTTCCTTTTGGATGTGGTTCGACAGCAGGTCGCCGTAGGCCCGGGCATGTTCGACAAACGCTTCGAGCGCCGCGCGGTCGCCTTGGGCGGCGGGTCCGATGTTTTCCTTCATCGCGCGGACGTGGCAGCGTCCCAACTCGTGCTCGGCGATCATGACGCCTGTCGGACCGCATGCTCGGGGAAAGCCCTTGGCCTCCATGGCGGGAAACAGATGCGCCTCTTCCTTGCCGTGGTGACACTCGTCGGCAAAATGACGAAAGAACACCACGGCCTTCTCGGCGGCTTCGCCGTCGAGTTTGCGTTGGGACTCGGCCTGTTGGGCGATTCTGGCAAGGCATTGCAAGACCTGTTCGATGACGCGGTGCTCGTCGGATAAAATTTCAGTGGGATTCATTGGATTTGCCTCTTCCTTTTCAAAATATTCGGTTTATGTCTATTCGTGCGTGGCCGCACTCATCGTAGCGCGAGCGGCCAAATCGGCAAGGCTTGTTCCGGTCAAAAAGGCCAGGTAGGCGTCGCGGACGCTCGCCCAACGCTTATGAACGGAACAGGGACTTTCGGTCGAACAGCGACCGCGTCCGAGAAAGCATTCGGACCAACGGCTGACGTGATCGATGGGATCAACCACGTCGATCAGGGCGATGGAGGCCGCGGCGCGAACCAGCCGAAAACCGCCGCCCTTGCCCTTCTGGGACTCGACGAGGCCCGTGTCAGCCAGCGTCTTGAGGAGTTTGCCGAGGTAATTGCCAGGGGCATTGATTTCCTGGGCAATGTCCGCGGCTCCCGCAAATTGCCCGTCGGGAAGTCCCGCGAGAAAGGCGAGAGCGGCGAGGGCGTGTTTGGCGGTTCTCGAAATCACGGCATTCTCCTATATCTGCATGTGATTATACCATTATCTGTCACGCGGTCAATACCCAGGCACCCATTGACGATTTGAAGACGTGAACGCAATGCTACATATAGTGTCTTTGCAACACGCAATACACTATCCCCTGTATGCAGACGCCCATTTCCAGATAATTTTTCAAAAAATCCGAAGATGTCTTGACTGAGGTGGCGGCATTTACGATACTACCTCTATTGCAATAGTTATGATGGTGCATTTATGTTGCTTTCCCAGAAATGTCAGTACGCATTGCGGGCCGTTTTTGAAGTGGCCAAGCGATCGGGAGAAGGTCCGATCAAAATCGAGGCCATTGCCCGTTCGCAAGCCATCCCCCCTCGATTTCTGGCCGCGATCTTGAATCAGTTGAAACAAGGCGGTTTTGTCGAGTCGCGGCGTGGCGTGGAAGGCGGATATCTCCTGGCGCGGTCGGCGGATAGCCTCAGCGTCGGCGAGATCATTCGGTTCGTCGAGGGGCCCGTCGCGCCGGTTATCTGCGTCACGGAAAAGGGCGCCGGCGAGTGCCCCTTGCGAGGAAGGTGCGTTTTCATGTCCATGTGGAGGGAAGCGCAAGAGGCAATGGAGAATGTTTACGATAATACGACCTTTCAAGACCTCGTCGAGCGCGAAGACCTCATGGGCGAGGGGGGGCGTGTTTGCGTTCCCATGTATTACATCTAGAAGCCTCTATCGCCCGGTTCTCTTTTTTTGGCCCTAATCTCTACTATGTCGAGCGAGATAGTTCATGCACATTACACGACTCGCGGACAGGTCAGGAACATCACCTGATGGGACTATTGCAGGCGTCTCGCCCGCGCCCGGGGCTGCCTCGTTGCATCCGAGTTGCGGACACCTGGGCCACCACCGAGATTCGCGTTGGCGGGCGCTGGCGAAGGCGGCTTCCTGGCGGCTCGGCGGGGCGGCGTTGACGACGGCGATCGCCTGGACGCTCAGCGGCGAGGCTCGTTTCGCGGCGAGCATGGGGATGTTGGATGTGGTGGTGAAATTCGGCTGTTTTTACCTGCACGAACGCGTGTGGGATCGGATTCGTTTTGGCAAAGCGCGGCCGCAGTGGTTGGCTCGCGATTTTTTTGAAAGGAGCGAAGGAGATGACCTTGCAGAATTGGATTCAGGAGGACGTGCGGGAATTGGTCGAAGGGCTGAACTTCGCCGAGAAGGTCGATCGAGCCATGAGGCTTATCGAACAGGCCCATCGGGAGTATGGGGAGCGATTGGTCGTTGCGAATAGTCTGGGCAAGGATTCCTGCGTGGTTTGGGACCTGGCGAAACGGGTCCGTCCGGATATCCGGGGATTCATCGTCACGACCCGATTTAAGCCGGACGAGACAAAGCAATTCATGCGAGAGACCGTGGCCCGTTACCCGGAGCTTCGGGTGTTCCAAAACGACCAGCCCGTTCCCGCGAAACTCCACGAGACGGAGCCCGACCGGTGCTGCGACCTGCTGAAGGTTTTACCGACGCGGCAAGCGATCGAGGAGATGAACGTCGCGTGCTGGGTGACGGGTTTGCGATGCACGGAAGGACGCACGCGGACGGATTTCAAGGAGGTGGAGCAGCGCGACGCCGGACTCATCAAACTGAATCCCATTCTCATCTGGCACGAGCGCGAGATCTGGCAATATCTCAGCCTATTCGGCGTGCCCGTGAATCCTCTGTACGCCAAAGGCTACCGTTCGCTGGGTTGCGCGCCTTGCTCGAAGATCACCAGCGGGGGCGACGAGCGGGCCGGACGATGGATCGGCACGAGCAAGTGCGGCGGCGAGTGCGGGATTCACACGCGGCCGTTGAAGACCTCGAAGGCGGTGGCTTAGGAAGATTTTTGAGGGGAGTCATTTCATGGGATTGGCCCAGCGGCTTCAATTTCCCTGCGCGGCGATGCCGGAAGAGCCGAGCCGCGCGCGATTGCTCGGCATCTATCCGCATCGGCCGGAGGGATTTTTTTTCCAACGTATCCGGCTGCCCGGCGGTCAGATTCGCGTGGAGCAATGGATAGGCTTGACCGCCTTGGCCGCGCGACACACTCCGGACTATCCGCTGCACGTCACGACGCGGCAGGACGTCGAGTTGCACGGCGTCCGGCCCGAGGACGTGGGCGTCCTCCAACAGGGCGTGGCGGAGCTTGGGCTATCGTGCGCCGGCGCGTGCGGCGACACGGTGCGCAACGTCACGTTCTGTCCGAGCAACGGGTTGCGCCGCGACACGTGGGACGTCTCGGCGCTGGCCGAGGCGATTCAATCGCGCGTCGAGTCGATTTCCTGGATCACCGAGCTTCCCAGGAAGTTCAAGATCAGCCTGTGCGGCTGCCATGAATCGTGCGCCCGGCCGTGGATCAATGATCTGGGGCTGATCGCGAATCGCGACGGGACGTTTCGCGCGGTCGTCGCCGGTTCGTTGGGGTCGAAGCCCGGGACGGGCGTGGTCCTGGAGGACTCGATCACGGTCGGGCAAATCCTGCCGTTGGTCGTGGCGTTGTTGCGGCTGTTTCATGCCGAAGGCGATCGAGTGCGCCGCCATCGGGCCCGACTGCGGCATGTCCGGGAACGTCTCGGCGAAGCGGCGTTCTTGGATTACGTCGGAAAGCTGTTCCAGGAGGAACAGGCCAACGGGCATGATGACGCGCCGCGTATTTGGCGGGTCGCGGAAGACACGCCGTTGCAGGCCCACCTGCATCTGCCGCTGGGCGATCTGGAGTGCGAGGCCGCGATCGAGTTGGGCAAAGCCGCCGAAGAAGCCAGCGCTTCGCTGCGCATCGGCTTCGAGCACGATCTTCTGCTTTACGGCGCGAATCCTTTGACACTCGGCCCGCCGCTGCGGGCGCTGTCGGTTCTGGCGCCGGTGGTCGCGTGCCCGGGTTCGACGTGGTGCGCCAAGGGCATCGTGGACTCGCGAGACGCCGCGAGGCGCATGGCCCGCGGCCTGCCGAGTCGGCCGCGTTTGTCGGTGGCGGTGTCGGGCTGTCCGAACAACTGCTCGCAGGCGGCCGTGGCGTCGATCGGACTCGTCGGCCGCGCGAGGCGAGTCGGCGGTCGGCCGGTCAAGGGATTTCAAATTCTCGCGGGCGGAGGCGAAGGACGCGGTCCGGGTTTGGCCCGCGAATTGGTCCCGTTCGTGGCGGCCGACGACGTGGACGAGGCCGTCGCGTGGATTGTGGAGGAGTATCGGCGAGCCGTCGATCGCGACGCCACGACGGACTTTCAAGGGTTTCTTTCGAAGGAATTTCGACGACTCGCCGACGCCCTGGACCGCCGCCACGGCGACACGGCGCGGGAAGAACTCGCGGCGGCAAGTTATTGCCGTGAGGAAGGACAAGACCAATGATTCACGAGTCGAACGGTTCGCCGGCGACGGCCGGCGGCGTAAAACTACGGACGGGGCGTTTTCTGCCGCTGGCGATCGACGTCACCGCGAAGCGATGCCTGGTGATCGGCGGCGGGCGAATCGGAACCCGCAAGACGCTGACGCTGCTCGGCGCGGGCGCCGACGTTACGGTGATTTCGCCGGAGGCCTCCGGCGACGTCGAACGGCTGGCGGTGTCCGGGCGAGTGCGTTGGCTCAGACGGCGCTATCAGCCGGGCGATCCGGACGGCTTTTTTCTAGCGGTCGCGGCGACGGCCGATCCGCAGCGGAATCAGGCGATCGGCCGGGACGCGCGGCGGGCGGGCGTTCTGGCGTGCGTGGTCTCGTCCTCGGCCGATTCCGATACGATTTTTCCAGCGACCCATGCGGTGGGCCCGTTGACCATCGCGGTCCATTCCGACGGCCGACGGTGCCGGCGCTCGAAGGAAGCGTCCGGCGAGATTGCCCGGTGGCTGTCTCGCGAGGCAAGTCCGCGGAATGGCGAGGCGGCGGAGATCCCGAGTTTTCGACAACCCGGCAAATTGAGCGAATAGGACGAACCCTCCATGAACGCCGGCAAGGTGTATCTGATCGGCGCGGGCCCTGGCGCGGCGGACTTGATTTCCGTGCGAGGCCGCCGCGCGCTGCAAATGGCCGACGCGGTGCTGGTCGATCAGCTTTTGCCGCGCAACTTTCTGGACGAGCTTGAGATATCGACGGCCGATAAATGCGTCGTATGGCTGGCGGACGCCAGCCCTCGCTGGACGCAGGGCAAAATCAACGGCTGGCTCGTTTCCCAGGCCCGGCAGGATCGCCGAGTGGCGCGGCTCAAGGGCGGCGATCCCTTCGTGTTTGGGCAGGCGGAAGAAGAAACACGCCATTTGTCGCACTGGGACGTTCCGTGGGAAGCGATTCCCGGGCCGAGTTCCTTTACGGCCGTTTTGACGTCGGCCGGGTTTCCTTTGACTCGCCGCCGCCGGGGCCGCGGTTTTGCGGTGGCCACCGCGCGAACGGCCGGCGGCTCCGTCGCGGATCGATTTCCAAAGGCCGACTCCCTGGTCATCATGATGGGAGTCGGCGCGCTGGACCAGATGGTCGCCGCGCTTTTGGCCGACGGCTGGGCGGTCGACGCGCCGGCGGCGGCGGTCGAAAGCGGAACGTTGCCCTGGGAGCGGCACGTCACGTGTTCCTTGTCCTCGCTGGCCGCCGGCGCGAAGGCCGCGGGAATATCCTCGCCCGCCTGCGTGATCGTCGGCGAGGCGGCCCTTCGCGTGGGCGAGGGTCGGGCGCGTCCCACGATTCTGTTCACCGGCCTGGATCCGACCCATTTCCGGACGCTGGGTCATCTGGTTCATTGGCCGGCGTTGGAAACGGCCGCGGATCAGGGGGCGCGGCGCCGACTTCGGCAAATCTGCTCCGCGGGCCTGGACTCGCGATTCGACTGGATTTTCTTCACCGACAGGCTGGGGGTGGCGTCGTTCTTCGAAGAGCTTCGCCGCCTGGGACTGGACGGCCGCGCCTTGGCGGGAGTGAAAATCGCCGCCGTCGGAATCAGCGCCGCGCAACGTCTGGGCGAACAGGGTCTTCGTCCGGACCGCGTCCTGGAGACGCACGCCTTCGACAGACCGCACGAATCTTCTTGCGACTTTAAGGGAGGCTCCGTCTTGATGGTCGAGGGAACGCACGTTTCCCGGCGACTGCATGACGCGATTTTCGACCCGGAGGCTCGGGTGCGTCACCTCGTCTTGAACCGCGCGGCGCCCCATCGACAACTCGGAAGGGCCTTGCCGGATCATGACGTGATTTACTTCGTGAGTCCGTCGGGCGTGCGTTCGTACCTTTCGGCCTACGGGCTCGCGGCGTTTGAGAAAGAGACGTGGTGTCTCGGCGAGGAAACCCAAGGCGTCCTGGCGGAACACGGGATCAGCGCGAGCGTGGTCACGGCCGACAAGCGGCGTGGGATCCTGTCGCTCGCGTCGGCTTGAGGATCGTCGTGCCATTTGCCCCGAGACGTTCCCACGCCTGAACGGAGGTGACAAGATCATGATGCCGACAACGCCGATTTATTTGGACAACAACGCCTCGACGCCGATGGACCCCCGCGTCCTCGATCGAGTGGCCGACGTCATGCAAAGCGACTATGGCAACCCGTCCAGCACGACGCACGTTTTCGGCCGCCGCGCGGCGGACCTTGTCGAGCGGGCCCGGGAACAAGTGGCCCGGCTCATCGGGGCCGCGGCCGGTGAAATCGTCTTTACGGCCGGCGCTACGGAAAGCTGCAATCTTGCGATCAAGGGCGCGGCCGAAATGTACGGCGGGCGGGGCAACCGCCTGGTCGCCTGTCTCAGTGAGCACAAGGCCGTTCTCGAACCGCTTCGACGCTTGGAAAACCAAGGATTCAGCGTCGTCTGGCTGCTTCCCGACCGAGACGCGCGCGTTTCGGCCGATCAAATCGAGAACGCCCTGACCGATCAAACCATCCTCGTGTCCGTCATGGCGGCCAACAACGTTGTCGGCTCGATCAACCCGATCGCGGAAATCGGCAAAGTCGCAAAACGGCGAGGCGTTTTGTTCCTCTGCGACGCGACGCAAGCGGCGGGGAAGACGCCGATCGACGTC
>DATECS010000351.1:0-10814 GCA_035286785.1 Thermoguttaceae bacterium
CAACGCGCGGCCGCTCGCCTCGGCCACTTCGACCAGGCGCTCCAGAAGCCGGCGTCCCGCGCGGCCGCCCGGCACGGCGACAATCGCCCGGCCCAGGTCAAGGGCGTCGGGCGTGCCGAAGCGGTCGATCAGCCAATCGACCGCCAGCGAGAGGCCGGGACGGTCCCAACCGAGAAATTCACGCTTTATCGGCATAACGGGCTCATTCTTATTGGAACCACAGATGAACACAGATGTAGGTCAGGCTGTGCCTGACGGAATGGTCTGTGTGTATCCTTTGATGTCAGGCACAGCCTGACCTACATCTGGCGCATGGCTTGCAGGTCGAAATATCTGGCCGCGGGGAGATGGCGGTACGGCTCAGGGTGGCAGGTGAAGATCAGGATTTGGTAACGCTCGGCCGCTTCGGCAAGCAGGTCGAGGGCTCGGGCGAGGCGATTCGGATCGGTGGCGGTCAGAACGTCGTCGAGCACCAGCAGGTGGCGCTGGTCGGCGTAGAGCGTCTCGGCCAGGGCCAGGCGGACGGCCAGGTGGACTTGCTCCTGTTCGCCGCCGGAGAGGCGGTCCAATTCACGGGGCCCGTCGAGTCCGTCGGGCACGACGTGCTCGGGCAGGAACGACTCGGAGAAACGAACGGCCCCCAACGGCACGCCGGTGATCCGACATAGCAACTCGGTCGCCCGATCTTGGACGGGCACGACGACCGAGGCGACCGACGCGTCGCGGCATTGGCGGAATGTTTCGTAAAGCAACCGGACGGCGTCGTTGCGAAGTTGCTCAACCGCGACGGACTGCTCGATGCGGGCCATTTCTTCCTCCACTTCGCCGAGCGCGGAGTAGGGAGATTGGTCTTGCATCTGGTTGAGGTCGCGGGCCGCGTCGTGGAGTTGCTGCCGCTTCCGCTGCAATTCGGCCTTTAGTTCGTTCGATTCACGCTCGATTTGACGTTTCTTCTCGTCGGGATCGTCGCCGAATTCTTTCAACGCCGACTCGGTGCGGTTGAGATTCGCGCGGGCCGCTTGGACTTCCAGGGCCCGATTGTCGCGATCGGCCTTGAGTTCGGCCAATCGCTCGTCGGCGTTTAGCTCGCCGAGCAACTCGCCGAGTCGGCGTTCGGTGTTGCGGAGTTGGTCGCGACGGTCGTCGAGCTGACTGTTGGCCAGTCTCAACGTCGCGTCGGCAGCCAGATTGGCTTCACGGCATGCTCGGTGACGGCGGCTGGTTGCTTCAAGGTCGGCGTCGAACTGTTGGCGGGCTTGCCGGGCATCGGCCTGGAGCAACTCGGCGTCGGGCGGCGCATTGGCCCAATCGGGACATTCGGCGGCGAGACGTTCGACGGCGGCGGCGGATTGCTCGTGCTGTTTCTGGAGCACGTCGAGCGTGTCGCCGCCGAGCAGCCCGTCTAACTGGGCTTGGGCGGCGATAAGCCTATCCCCAATATCCACCGCGCGGTTTTGGAGTTCTTCAAGTTCACCCAGGTCGCGCGTGGGGAAGCCGGCCAGCAGCGACTCTAGTTCGGCTCTGGCCGTTTCGCATCCGGCGCGGAGCGAGTCGATCGACTCGGACGGGCCCGTGGCGCGGAATCGGGCCACGCCGGGGATGCGGAACTCGACCGTGCCCGCCGCGGTCAGTTCGACCGGCTCGGCGGGTGAGGCATGACGCACGTCGGGCCGCTCGGCGCTGGTGATCTCGACTTCGAAATCGCCTTCCGGCTCGATCACCACGCGGATCATGGCCGCGTGAAGGGCCGCCTCGGCTCGTTCGCGGCGCGAGGCGGCCGTTTGAATGGCTCGCCATCGCGCGGCGTCAGGCGCGATGATTTGGCCACGCTCCTGGAGAATCTGTTTCACGGCGTTTTGGAGCGTCTCCGCCTGGCGAAGACGTTTTTCATGCCGGTCGAACGTCTCTTTGGCCCGATGGTACTGGGCCGCTTGCTCGGCCATGCGGCTTGCTTGGGCGACTTTTTCCCGACGAGTTTCGACGGAGGCGAGGGCCGCCGCCGCTTCGGTTTCTTCCTTCGCGCAGCGTTCAACGGCCTCCGTTCGCCGGGGCAAGTCGGTTTCGAGCTTCTTGAGTTGGTCACCCAGTTCGCGGACGTTCTGCTTAGCGAGTTCGACCGTTTCGATGCGATTCTTAAGTTCGCGATAGCACGCCTCGGCGGCTTTTCCTTCCTCTTTCTGTTGCGCGAGTTGGATCTTCAGCGTGTCGTACGATTGGGCCCGGGCCGCTGCTTCCTCCAGTTCCTTGTCGAGGATCGTTTCACGCCGCTGGAGGTCTTCGCATTGGCGGTGCAGGTCGTCGATCGTCCGGCTGAGTTCATCGAAACGGTCCAGTTGTTGACGCAGACGCTCGCGGGCCTCGCGGGCCTTGCGGAGTTGTTCCTCCAGGCCGACGATCGCGGGAGCGTTCTTGCCGCTTCGCACGCGGCCCGTGTCGGTGTAGATTTCGGAATAGGCGTCGGCGATCGACTTTTCGACGCGGTCGGCGGCGGGGCTGGTCATCTGAGCGCCGAGCGAGGCGCGGATCGCGCCGGTCAGACTGGAACCCAACTCGGAGAGGTGCAGGCGGCCTTGGGGGGCCCAGAGCACTTGGGCCAGGCCCCAGTGTTCCGCGCTGGTGAAACCGCGGGCCGGGATGCTGCCATCGAGCATGTCGCGTACCTGTTGGTCGGCCATGCGGCCCTCGGCCAGGGGAACCCAGCGTCCGCCCTCGAAGCGACTCGTCTTACTGTCGGGCGAATCGAGAAACCGCTTGAACACTCGCAATTGCTGCCCGTCGTGCTCCAGCTCGATGGTCACGCGCGGAGCAAGGTCGCGGCCGTCGGGACGCAGCGATTCGATCTCCGCGCCGCGAGCCGCGTGGTTGTCCATCAATCCGCGGATCATCGCGCCCAAGAGCGTCGATTTGCCGACACCGTTGGGGCCGTGGACCACATTGATCCGCTCGTCCAGCGGGCCCAGTTCGAGCGGGCCGGCGAAACACCGCCAGCCTTCCACGGCGAGTCGGCGGAGGATCATCCTTGGCCTCCGCGCCACAGGGCGTAGAAATCCAGCAACGCACGGGTCGCCACCTGGGGCGTGACCCCGTCGGGACGCTGGTCGGTCGTGGCCGGATCGGACCAACGTTGCAGACGCCGGGCCGTTTCACGCAAGGGACCAACGGGCAGATCGGCCAACCAGCCGTCGTCCTTCGGGGCGGGAAACAGGCCCGTGGAATCAATGCGATGGAAGAGAAAGTCCCGGGCGGCCGCGATTTCCTCGATCCGCGACAGTTCCGTGCGTTGGTCGGCGTGGAACATACCGCGAAGCGACAGGTTTAGGAGCGCCCGGCTGGGGTCGTCGATCGTTTCGATCCGCTGGCGGACTCGGGCCAGATCGCCGTCGTCGCGGATTTCCTCGTCGAGGGAGAGCCAGGAGAGCCCGCCGGTGTGGATGGGTGTTATCCGGGGCACGGCTCCGCGGGCGGCAATTTCGACCAGCAGGACGTTGCCGCTGTCGCGCTCGTCGAATTTGGTCGTTTCGTGCGTGCCGGAATAGGCCATCCGGTCGTAGGACACGACGGTCGAATGCCAGTGGCCCAGGGCCAGGTAGTCGAGCCCTCGACGGGCGGCCGCGTCGCGGGGGATGGGCGACTCGGGCTGGTCCTGGGGAACGCCTTCGACCGAACCGTGGGCCGCGCCGACGGCGATTTCCGCGTCGGCCCGGGCGTCGATCCAGGCGGTCGGGTCGGCCGTCGCGTGTTTGGTGAAGACCGGGCAGGGGTAAAGCCGCCCGCCGGGCACGGCGACCGGCTCGGCCGCGCGGAGAACGTGCAGATTCTCGTGCTCGGTCCAACAAGGATGCTCCCAGACCGAGCCGGGCACGAGCGGGTCGTGGTTGCACGGCACCAGATAGACGGGGCCTTTGAACTCGGCTAGCGCCAACGCCACGCGGCGAACGTCGGTCCGATTGATTCCGTTGTTTTCGAACGTATCGCCGGCCAGCAGGAGGAAGTCCACCTGATGCTCGGCCGCGACCTCAACCACTCGCCGGGCGGCGGCCAGCCGCTCGTCGCGCAGTCGCTGGGCGGCCGCCGGGGCGTGGGCGGCTTTCATTCCAATGTGCCAGTCGGCCGTGTGGAGGAATTTCATGGGAGTCCGTTCGTGCCCGTACGCTCGCCCAAGGGGACAGTCCCATTTTCGCTGAGACGAAAATTGGGACGGTCCCCGGCTGTGAACCTCTGTCTACTAGTGTCCCGAATTCGGGCAGTCGGTCAAGCGGGCTACCGCCGACAGACACTACGATCGTTCGGCGTTTGGAAAATGTGGCCGCGCAAGCCCCTCATGCGAGTGGTGTTGCATTTGACGTCTGGGGTGGTTTTTGGGTACAGTGAAGGGATACGGGCAAGGCGGGGAGAGTCTATGTACTCGTCTCGTTGGAGCGAGATGACCACCTACGTAGGTCAGGCTGTGCCTGACGTAATCCACGAAGCAAGCACTTGGCTGTCAGGCACAGCCTGACCTACGTGAGTACGGCAATACTGGTTCGAGAAGAGACAGGCACACACGATGAAGCGACCACGACTTCGGCAACGGCGGTCACGTTTTGAACAACTCGAATCTCGTTGGGTTCTTTCGGCACCCACGTTGGCCGCAATTGCCGACGTGGAGCTTCTGTCGGGCTCGCCGTTGCACATTCCGCTGGACGCCTTCGACGCCGACGGCGACGCTCTGACGTTCACCGCGACGAGCACCAACGCGAACGTCACGACGTACATTCCCGCGGGCAACCGCAGTATGAAAATCTCGGTCGCCAGCGCCGACTCGGCGATCCAAGGCGACATGATCCTCGAATTGTTCGAGGACCGCGTGCCGCGCGTGACCGGCCGGATCATCGAACTGGCGGAAAGCGGGTTTTACGACGGCATCATCTTCCATCGGGTGATCGACGGGTTCATGGTTCAGACGGGCGACCCGTTGGGGACTGGATCGGGAGGGTCCGACTATCCCGACTTCGACGACCAGTTCCATGTCGATCTGCAACACAACACGACGGGCGTGCTGTCGATGGCCAAGTCGTCGGACGACACGAACAATTCACAGTTTTTCATCGTCGATACGCCGACCGACGGCGTCAATTACCCTCGCCACCTCGACTTCAACCACAGTATTTTTGGACAGTTGATCGAGGGATTCAACGTCCTGGCGGACATTAGCCAAGCGCCGACGGGCACCGACACCATTCCCGACGTCAACGTGGTGATGACGTCGGTCGAGATTTTTGTCGATCAGGAAAACGGCGTGCTGATGCTCAAGGCGCCGGAGGGCTACACGGGCGAGTCGGATATCACCGTGACGGTGAACGACGGCCACGGCGGGACGGCCCAAGTGACGTTCCACGTCAACGTCACGGCCGACACGGTCGACGCGGATCCGTTTTTAGCGGATGTTCCCATGATCCGCACCGCTGTTGATACATCCACGACGGTCCAACTTACTGCGATCGACGTAGAGAATGGCGATCGAGTTTTTGCTGATGACACCCTTTTAGAGAGCAATGGTCTTGTCATTCCGATAGATGCTCACACGGACCTTTACTACATCGTGGGAAGAGACACTGGATTAGTCGAGGTCTCGCCCAGCAACGGTTTGACGGGCATTCATCCCATCACGATTGCCACCGCAATCTATAAGGACGCCGTCGACTACCAGGTAGTGCCGGTTTACATCGTCCCGGCCATAGCGCCGACAGCCGAATTGGACATGGTGCTCCGCCGCGACGCGACCGAAGTGGACACGATGGGCGAGGTGGACGCGTTGCCCGGCGATCAGTGGATCGACGAATGGGATTCGTTCACGATCGAGGTTTGGGCCACCGTGACCGAAGATGGCGCCTACGGGGTCCATACGGTTACGACCGATTTGACGTTCGACAACGACCTGTTCACGGCCACGAAGATCGAGCATGGGCTCGTGTTCACCGAGAACCGCTCGGGCGAGATCAACAATGCGACCGGCACGATCAGCGGCTTGGGCGGAACCACGGGCGTACTGACCATCGACGGCTACCCGGGTGTACCTCCCAACTCGCCGGTCGACCCCGACGATGTCGAGTATTACGGCGACGGGCGGCCGGTGTTGGTGGCCCGGGTTTATTTCGAGCCCAACCTGTCGGGCCCGGGCGTGCCGAACGGCGCAACCAGCGGCCACGTCCAGCCGGCAACCGACCTTGGGTTCACGTTTGCCGACGCGGAGGTCCGCTGGAGCCCGGTGGACGCGACGGCCTTGACCACTCGCACTCTGCAAAACGCGGAACTCTGGCCGGTGATGTACGACGTGGACGACGACAACGAGATTGGGCTGGGCGATCTTTCGTACTTCGCCGCGGCGTACCATCACGAGGTCGGCGACACGACGGTCGGCTACACCTGGGCCTGCGATTTCGACGGCGACGGCATCGAGGTGGGCCTGGGCGATCTGAGCTATTTCGCGGCGGCCTATGGACGCGACGCGGGCGATCCGGGCCGAGTGCCTTATCCCGCGAATTTTCCCGGCAATTGGCCGTCCATCACCGAGGGCGCCGCGCCGATGAGCGCGCCGGCCGGCGGCGAGGAGAGCAGTGCGCCCGGTTCGGAATCGTCGTCGATCGACAACGCTTCGGGCTGGGAAAACGCTTTTGCCTTTGAACAGGCCTCGGCCGCGAGCCGCGATTCGAGCGGCGCCGAGCGGCAAAAGAACGACGCCGTGGACACGATCATGCAGTATTACGATTTGCCGTAGCGCGACGGTGGATCATCGCCTGTTGCCTGCCGCGCCATGCGTCGGGGCAGCCAATCTCTGCCGGCACGTCGTGTCGAACCCGGTCAAATTCGTTGGCCTTGTCGTGCGCGCACGCCTGGGCGAACATGCTCGTGCCGCTGGGCTCTTCGAAATCAGGCTCTATCCAGATCCACGCTTCCCTGCGTTGCAGTCACCAGAAAGCCCCCCCCCTTTGTGACCTCTTGACAATCCCTCTGTATCGATTAGATTTTTAGGTGGAAAAATCAAATTTCCAAGCACTTATCGCTTAATCGTGGTCTTCAGCCATTTCGCGGTGAAACATAGCGCGTGATATTCTCTTCTCTGGAGGAGAAATCAGGCGAATTCCGTTTCCGTTGACAAAGGCTTTTTTGCTATTTGGCCGTTTGTTCAGGCATAGGCACGATCAAGAAAGGATCGCATCCATGTTCAAGCACGCTTTGCTCCACACGGTCACTTTGGCGGTGGTTGTTGCGATGAGTCCCGTGGCCGGCGCGGTCACCTTTCAGGTCACGGATCTCAGCCCGTACGCCAGCGGCTTGTCGCCTTATTTTACCAATTTTTCCTATTCCGGCTTCACCGCCAAAGGCATCAGCGACAACGGCCAATACATCAGCGGCTCCGTCTCGGTCTGGATTGATTCATGGGGGTTTTCCAGAGCCTTAGCCTATCGTTATACCATGGGATCCAGCGTCGTCTCGCTCATACAGACGGACAACTACTATAGCGACGTGTTCACCGTCGGAAGCGCCAATAGCGTCAACAACATCGGCGAGGCCGCGGGCTATGGCGCGGATGTCAATCATGATCTCGAGGAATACGCCTCCATCACTTTCCTAAGCGACTCCGCCCCGGGCGTCGGCTCTTACGAACTAGCGATCGGCCCCAATCAGCCCGTGTCCAACTGCCAAAGCATGAATAACTTTGGACAAATGTCGGCAACCATATACCACGCCGCCGGCGAGCCTTATACCTACCTGTTGTTTTACGACGGCGCGACGGCACATAACATCGGCCTGGCCGATCAGATTTCAGGCGACGTCACGGCGATCAACGACGGCTCCTGGATCGTGGGATCACTGACGGATCCCCAACTGGGCAACGTGGCATTCGTCAACAGGCCCACCGGCCAAGGCGGACGCGAGACCGTCACCCTGGGAACAAACAGCACTGGCCGCGACATCAACAACGGCGGCAAAATAGTCGGCGTGGCGAGTTTTGCCGGCGGCTCGCGCGCCTTTATCAGCGCGCCCGACGGCCAAGGGGGCTACGGCTCTCCGCAAGACCTTGGCGCGCTGGGCGCACCGTCCGGCCAAGGCTCCAGCATTGCCAAGGCCATCAACAACAGCGGCTGGATCGTCGGCAATTCAGGCTACGGTTTTTTGGCCATGGATGAGGGTTCCGGTTACGTCATGCGGGATTTGAACGATTTGCTGTTGCCCGCCGATCAAGCTATCTGGACGATTGCCGACGCCTATTCCATTGCCGACACCGGTCAGATCCTGGTCACCGCCACGAACAACAATACCGGAGAGACTGTTCAGTCGTTGTTGTTGACGCCCGTTCCCGAGCCTGGCACGCTCGTCTTACTCAATGCCGTCGCCATGGGCCTGCTTGTCCACGGCCGGCGGCGTAATCGGGCCCCGCACGGCGATTGATTCCCGCTGGGACGCCATGCATAACTCTAACATGGGCATCACGCGGAGCGGGATGAATACGAGGTTATTCCTCGTTATTCCTCGCCGGCTTCGAGTTGGACGGGGACGTCGAGGCGTTTGCCTTCGCGGATGACGGTCACGGTGACTTTGTCGCCGGGCTGTTTGGTGTCGAGGTAGGTTAGCAGTTCATCGGCGTCGGCGGCGGGACGACCGTCGACCGCCACGATCAGGTCGGCCGCCGTGCGGTCGGGCACTTCGTATTCGTAGACGAGGGGACCGTGTTGCTTGCGGCGGCGGACCCATTGCGGGCCGCGCAGGCCGGCGCGTTCGGCGGCGCCGCCCGGGGCGAGGGTGCGGATTAACAGGCCCTCGCGCACCGGATAGACGGTCAAAACGCCGAGGTCCGCGCGGATGACCCGGCCGCTTTGAATCAACTGGGGCATGACCCGCGAGATCGTGTTGACCGGAATGGCGAATCCCACGCCGGCCGAATCGCCCGAGCGGCTGGCGATGGCCACATTCATGCCGATCATGCGGCCGTGGCTGTCCAACAACGGCCCGCCCGAGTTGCCCGGATTGATCGCCGCGTCGATCTGGATCAAGGATTTCATTCGTCGGGCGGTTTGCTCGCGGCCGGGCAACGAGCGATTGAGGCTTGAAATCACGCCGGTGCTAAGCGTGCGTTCGAACCCGAACGGGTTGCCGATGGCGTAGACGTGCTGGCCGATCCTCAGGCGGCTTGAGCTGCCCAGCTCGACCGGGAAGAGCGATTCGGCCGGAGCGTCGATTTTGATGACGGCCACGTCGGTGATTTTGTCGATTCCCACGAGTTCCGCTTCGTAGGTTTTGCCGTCGAACAGGGTGACTTGGATCGCGCGGGCCCCTTCGACGACGTGGTTGTTGGTGACGACGTGGCCCTGGCGGTCGACCACCACGCCGCTTCCCTCGCCGCGTCCCTCGGAGGGCACGTCCAGCATGAACACCCGGCTGGTCTGGACGGTTTTGGTTGTGATGTTTGCAACGCTCCGGTTGGCCTTTTCGTAGACCATCACGTTGACCTGTTCCTGGGGCGTCAGGTCGTCGGCCCTCGGGAGTGGAAGCGGGGTCGGACCGGCGGAACCCCCGCTCGGGACCATGGGCATACGCGAAGCGTCCTGGGCATAGCTCGACGCCGGGCCGGCGGGTAGCGCAGCCAGCATCAACCCGACGAGAACCCCGGCCACCGCCGAAGCCATACAAAGAAGCAGGATTTTTCTTTGGGTCATAGGATTTTTACCTTTGCAGACTTTGTTGGGCCCTCTATCGAACATTACGCATTACGGCCCGCGACCTCTGGCATAATGTTGGCCTAAGCGTTACACTGGTGGGTGGACGAGATTGTCCCCTCTTCCAGGGAGGGTTTATCACGGCCGTCCACTCCAGCCGGCCACGTCCGTCTCGTGTCCCGAGGCCCATTTTACCACCGAAATAGCCGGAGAGGGACGGCGTCTCGTGAAGGCAGTCCGACCTTCAACCGGCTACCGCGTATTTGATTATGGTTGAGCGAATTTCCAAACTCCGCCTTTTCTTCCGCGAGTTTCGACGGAATTACCACACCACCGGCGCATTTTTACCCAGCGGACCCGTCCTTTCGGCGACCCTGGCTCGCTACGCGGCCGGGAACGGCCGAGTTCAACGCGTATTGGAGGTCGGGCCGGGGACGGGCGCCGTCACCCGATCCATTGTCCGCACGCTGGGCGACCGCGACCACCTTGATCTGGTGGAATTGAACCCTAGTTTCGCGGAGTGTCTTCGGCGCGGTCTGGAAACCGATCCCGTCCTTCGGACGGTGGCCGGGCGAGCGCGCGTGCTGGAAATGCCCGTCGAGCAGCTTAACGTTGAAACCCGGTACGACGTCATTGTCTCCGGACTGCCGCTGAATAATTTTTCGGTCGACTCGGTCGAGCGGATTCTCGACACGCTTCGCGGCCTGTTGGCTCCCGGGGGAACGCTTTCGTTCTTCGAGTACCTCGCCATTCGCCACGCGAAAGCGTTGGTCAGCGGCCCCGGCGAGCGAAAACGCCTGCGCGGCATCGCCCGGACGTTGGACACTTTCCTCGCGGGTAATGAAATCCGCCGCGATCTCGTCTGGCTGAACGTTCTGCCGGCCTGCGTTCACCACGTGCGGTTCTCGTGAGCCCAGGGAAGGGGTTTTTCATGGCCGGACGGTGGTGTTCGCTCCTGATGGTCTTCCTTGTCTTCGCGCTATCGGCAACGGCCGCGCGGACCGAGGAGCCCGTCATCGCGCCGAAACCCGCCCCATTGTCGGCGGCAACAAAAACGGAGGAAGCCCGGAAGGCCAAGGACAAAGAACAAGAGGACGAATACGAGCTGCAACGCAT
>DATECS010000352.1:0-3210 GCA_035286785.1 Thermoguttaceae bacterium
GGTCATGCGAGAGGGCGGTGGCGGAGGGATGGGTGGCATGGGCTTCGGCGGGATGAGCGGCCAATTGGCGCCCGCCGAGCAAGAGGCCCAAAACGCCGGCCAGACGATCCGCAACGTCGGCAACCGGACGTTCTACCAGCGCGACAAACAATGGATCGACTCGACGCTGACCGAGACGCAGCAGAAAAACGCGACCCGCGTGAAGCAGTTCAGCGACGAGTATTTTAAGCTGGCGGCGAAACACGGCCGGCTGGTGTCGCAATACCTGGTGTTCGACGAGCCGGTGCTGCTGGAGGTCGCGGGACAGGCGTTCCTGATCGAGCCGTAAGGAAATCATGACGCGGCGACGATAACCGAACCGAAAAACCGAGCCGCGACCGTCAGGGAGCGGTCGTGACTCGTACGGTTCGCAACCCCTCCCTGACGGTCGCGGCTCGGTTTGGCCGGCACAACGCCGTCTTGTCCACCCGGCGGTGGGGCCCCCTCTTCTTCCTTTCACTGTGCCGGTAAGGTACGTTCTTGAAGGACGACCGCGAGGGTCGATTTCTCCGGACCAGCATTTTAGGAGACTTCCATGTGTGACGTAGAACACAACACCGGCTCGCCGAGCGGCGAGGCTGCCGGGCAACCGAGCGAGGCGGAGTGTCCCGAGATCCGTTCGGCGGCCGACGCGGTGCGCCTTGCGAAGCTCGAACTCGAAAAGGCGCAGAAGCTCTACGACGAGGTCCGCCAGCAGGCCGCCGAGCAGATCGAAAAGGTCCGCGAGACGACCGTCGGCGACTTGATCGACGGCACGCTCGAAGCGGTCCGCAAGCGGCCGGCCGTGGGCCTGAGCCTGGCGGCGCTGGCCGGATTTTTCCTTGGACGGCTGTTCCGGCGATAAACTATTTCTTACCACGAAAGACACGAAATACACGAAAAGCTAGTCAAGTCATTTTCCTCTTCTCTTTTCGTGTATTTTGTGTCTTTCGTGGTTCCCTTCAGTCGTGATCGAGTAAGCATTTCCCATGAACGACGAACGAATTGCACGGCATTTGCGGCTGCGGATGGGGCGGTTGCGACGTCGGATCGACGCACGGCTTCGGGCCGCGGGCGACGAACGGCGACGGCTTGCTTCGTGGCGGACCTATGTGGCCCGATACACGGGCAGTTCGCTCGCGGTGGCCTTCGGCGTGGGGTTGGCGCTGGCCGCCGGGCTTTCGGGGCCCCGAATGATGCGATGGATGGCCCTGCGATCGATTCGCCAAGGGGCCCGGGGCGTCGGCCACGGGCTGGTCAACGAGTTGTTGGCTGCGTGGAACGACTCGAGCCGGGCCGGCTCGGCCTCGTCGGGCAAGGAGGACGCCCATGTCTGAGCGAAATGAGCGGAATGCCCGACCGTTGCTGGAGCGACTTGGCAAGGAGCTAAACGCCCTGGGCGGGGATCTGCGCGAGTCGGCCGCCCTGCGGTGGCAACTGGCCGTGCTCGAAATCCGGGCCGATTTACGCAGCGGCCGACGGCTGGCGATCAGTTTGACCGTGGCCGCGGTCATGGGGCTGACGGCCCTGCCGCTGTTGCTTGTCGCGGCCGCGCACTTGCTGGACGGCTATTACGGCCTCTCCTCGACCGGCTGGCTGGTGGTCGGGGGCCTTGTGTTGCTATGCACCGCGCCGGTCGTGGCCCTGCTTGCCTGGCGACGTTTCCGCCGCCGTTTCCTCGGGCTGGAGCAGACGCTCGAAGAACTGCACGAGGACGCCGCCTGGCTCCGCGAATGGCTGGGCAGAGAGCGGTAGACAGCAGGCAGTTAGCCGTCGAGCCTGCTCGACGAACAAAACACGTTGATAGCGTCGGGCGGAAGCCCAACGACACTTGCGTGATTTGATCAACGCAAAGAAGCATTTGCTCTATGCGTAGTCGCCGTCGGCTTCGTCGGCTTGCACGTAACCGCAGTCCATTCCCAGCCGCGTCTTCAGTTCATCGAA
Source organism: Thermoguttaceae bacterium (assembly GCA_035286785.1). Lineage (GTDB taxonomy): Bacteria > Planctomycetota > Planctomycetia > Pirellulales > Thermoguttaceae > UBA11386. The sequence continues at coordinate 1,963 of DATECS010000352.1, forward strand.
CTGCGAGGCGTAGTGGTCGCTGGACGAGTGGACGTGCTCGGCCTCGGTGATGAACCGCATGCCCTCGTCGAGCCGGACGTTGCGATCACGAAAACTGGCTTCGTAGGGGCCCTGGTTCTCGCCGTAGACGATGATCAGCTTGTGCTCGTCGAGCTGGACTTCCTGCGGGATGCCCGGATTGAGCACCGCGAGTCCGATGCAGCCGTCGTTCAACAGCAGATCTTCGTACTCCCAGAGAATGCTTTTGAGCACGGGCAGGTCGATGTGCTCGCGGTAGAGGTCCGTGTGACCCTTCTCGCGGCGGCTGTGGCTCGTTTCGAGCACGACGTCCACGACGTTGCCCAGCGGATCCAAGAGTTCCATGAAAACGTCGAAGAGGTCTTCGCGGCTGACGGCGCCCATCAAGACGGGCACGGTCGATTTGTTTTCTTCGTCGCGATAGGAATCGTGGCGATAGCCCTGGCACGGGACGACTTGCAGATCGTAGGACGGCCGCACCGCGTCGGTCAACGTGAAATTGCCGTAGCGCGACACGCCCAGGTGCGCTTCCAACTCCTCTTCGGAGAGGTGCTCGAAGCTGCTGGTTTCCGTCGGCACCGTGCCATCGCGGAATACGTTTCGGAAAAACTTCTTCAGAAAGCCCATCGGCGCTCTCTTAATGTCTCAATAGGTCAGTATCGGGATAGCAGCCTGTTGAAAAAGGGGGACAGGCACCTCACGGCAATCGTTTTTCGCGGTGTTCGTACGGTCAGTTCGGAGCCAGTCCCCCTTTTTCAACGGGCTGATAGGGAAACGACGCGCCGTCACCGGGAGCCTTGCTACCCAACCGTAGGTTACATCTGGGCGATGTCGCGATGGTTTTCAACGCTTCTCCCTCCAGGAGCCGATGCTCGCACGTCGCCGATGGAACAATCGTTTCCTTCGCCACGATCGTTCGCGGCTCGCGAACCGGTCCAGGGCTCCAAAGAGCCCGTTGACAAGCCCTTGCGGCGTCCTCTTTTCCCAAGAGGTCTGGAAAACCCAACCACCCACGTTATACCGTGTGAAAAACCACGTTCCGTCCTACCCACGTAAGTAATCTACCACCGGGAATGCACCGACGCTGGCAGAGCGAGCGTCTTTCATGCCGTGGAATTCGCACACGGGGTCGGCCTCTAGAGGTGAACGAAAGTTTGCCGGACGGCGAGAGGCTTTTCATGTCGTCGTGGGCGGTTGTTCTTGTGGTGGGGCGATTGCAGCGAGCGGCAG
>DATECS010000353.1:0-17814 GCA_035286785.1 Thermoguttaceae bacterium
CGCCAACCCGCCTGTCCCCAGCCGCTGCCCCTCCGCGTCGCACGTCTCCGGCAACCCGTCCGTGTAGAAAAGCAACCGGTCGCCCGATCCCAACGAAAGCGTCTGCTCCGGATCGTCGGCCAGCACGTCGGGCGAAATGCCGATCATCGGGTTCTGGCTATCCAGCGTCTCGACCGCCGCGCCGCCGCGCCGCGCCAACAAGGGGCTCGGGTGGCCCGCCCCGCACCACGTAATCGTCCGATCCGACAGATCAATCCGCGCCACGAAGAACGTCAGGTAAAGGCTCGTCTCGATGAAATGATCGCAAACGACCGTGTTGAGCGAACGCACCACGTCGCGCGGCTCGCGCCCGTAAAGAATGCTCTGCCGAACCTCGCTGCTCAGATACGCCGCCAACAACGCCGCTCCCACCCCGTGGCCCGTCACGTCGGAGATGGTGATGTACAACCGCTGGCGATCGGAAAATCGCACCTGGCAGTAGTCGCCGCCCACTTCCTCGATCGGCATGTAGCGAACGTCGACCCAGATGCGCGGATCGCGAAACGGGTGAGGCATCAAGCTGCGATGAACCTGCGAAGCCAATTGCAGCTTCCATCGTTGATTCTCCCGCGTCGCGGAAAGCGTTTGTTCCAGTTCGGCCACGCGGCGGCGCAGCTCCTCCAATTCGGCGTCAACGGCAATCGATCGGCTCATGGTGGTCCTCGGACTTCGTGTCCAGTCATCAGGGGTGTGCCGCCTGACTCAGCGTCTATCCGAAAACGGGGACTGGCTCATTTTTCGCCTCGGTTGACGTTCCGTTTTGGATACGCTTGACGGCGAAAAATGTGCCTGTCCCCTTTGGCTCCACCAATTGTTTCCCACCTGCCCCGCGCCGGGGAATCCCCTTTCAACCAATCCCCGCGCATCACAACGCGGAACATGGCCTCTCGAAAAGAGTTGCGCGCCCAAACAACCATGCGCCCCGCCGCCCCGACGTCAAGCATTTCCACTGGACTCTTTGTCGCATCAAAATCCCGCCCCGCGCCCCACTATCCACTACCGCCTATAAACCCCCGAATACAACGGCAAGTGCCGGTAATACACCTCGAGCATGTAAATCGACAGGCACGTCACGTATAGCCGACCCCCGCTCATGTCGTACGAACTCTGATTCCAGGGATCCCAACTGCCCGCCTCCGAACCGCGTTTCACCTGATGCGCGGGCACTTCCTGCCGCATCACCTTGTTCCATCGCTCCCACGGCTTGCCCCCCAGGTGATGCAGCACCTGCGCCGCGTAGTACCAATAGTAGACGTTCCGATTCGTCTGATAATTGACCAGATTCTCGGAACTGGTCAGCCACTCCACGCCGCGCGCCAATCGCTTCTCCTCCCTCGGCCAGCCCAGGTATTGCCGGCACAACAGGGCCTCGGCCGTCATCGCGGGCGTGGCCTCCCAGCCGTTCTGATAACAGTACCGGCTCCCTTCCTCCAACGCCACGCTGTCCAAAAACCGCCCGACCCGTTGAAGATTTTCATAAGGCACTTCAATCCCCGCCATCCGCGCGCTCTGCAACGCCATGACCACCCACCCCGTCACCGAAACGTCGCCGTCCTGACGCGGAGAGTATCGCCACCCGCCCAATTCGCTTTGACAATCGAGCAAATACGCAACCGCCCGCTTCGCCGCCGGCCGCAGCGACTCGTCCTTCGTCATCGCCAGCGCCTCGCACACGACGATTGTGCATTGCGCCTGGCTGTAGAAGCGGTGGCTGTGGAACTGGCCCTGGAAAAAACACCCGTCGCTGTCCTGCTGGCCCAAAAGCCATTTCAGCCCCCGCTCGACGTTGCCAGTGTAGACCGTCTTGCCCTGATGCGTATGCCCGTTGCCCAAAAACGCCAACAACGCCATCGCCGTGGCCGCCGCGTCGTTCTCGTTGCTCCCGCCGTCCCGATAAGGCCCCGTCAAACTCCACGCGCCCGACCGCTTGTTCTGTTGTTTTGCCAGCCACTTCAGCCCAAGCAGCACGGCGTCCTCCGTCGTTTTCGTTCCGCCGTAGTCGCGTAGAAATCCGGGTTTCCTGCCCTCGCTCCGCCCCGTCAACGCCATGCCGATCTGCGGCGCGTCAATCGTGCTCGTGGCCATGACGCCTTCGGCGAACGTCTCCATTTCCGGCGGCGCGGCGAACGGATCCTCGACCTCGGCCAGATCCTTCGGCGTGATCACCGGCTCGGATTCCTCGTCGTGCTCGTCGCCCATCGCCGGCGAGTCAAAATCCAACTGATCGCCCAACTGCTCCGCGTAGATCTCCGCTTCTAGCGAAATCTCCGAATCCGTTCGACTGGGCAATAGATAGAGCCCCAGCAGAATCAGCACGCACATGTGAAACGCCGCGCTGAACAACCACGGAGGCGCCGTCTTGATCGCCTGATCGGCCAGATCTTCCCGAGATCCCTCGTCGTCCGGCTCCGTCGTTCGGGCGCCGGAAGGAGGCGAGGACCGGCCCGCGCTGCCCCACCCGGGCCTTGCGGCACTCCGCCGCGCCGGAACCGCTGGCGGCCCGATCGGCCCCGGCGCCGCGCCGGCCGACGAATCTTTAGGCCGCTCTAGGGGCCCCTCGTGCGTCATCGGCCCTTCTCCCGGCCGTTGCCGGCCGCTCGGTTCCTAGGGAAGCAGCGTAGAGTGGGGCGATGCAAACCGCAATTCACGCGAAGACTTTGATCGTCGCACGACGTCGCTTGGCGCCACGATCCGCCGACCGATGGACCGCGGTTTGCATCGCCCCACCAAGAACCGCCTCGTCCTCGGCGATTCCACTCTCCAGTCCTAACCGTTCACATCCCGGGGACGGGCTCATTTTTCGGCCTCCTTGGCGTTGCTCGCCGGATACGCATAAAAAGCCGAAAAAGTGCCTGTCCCCCCTTGGCCCAACCGGAAGGGATAGTGTCCCGTGAACGGTTACCTCCAGTCTAGTTACTGTTTCGACATTCGACAATGAACGCGCCAACCTGCCCGCCAATCTCGCCGCGGCAGGGCAGGGCACCGACACGGAAATAATTACGCATCTTACCTTTACGATTCCTAACCAAACGGGAACTGGCTCCGAACCTGATGAACGAAATCATCCCCAAACGATTGCCGTGAGGTGCCTGTCCCCGTTTGGTTAGGAATCCTTGAAGCCTCTGGAGCGATAAATGACAAAAAACCACCCCAGCCCTCGACGACGGCCAAAGAACTGGTAGAATAAGACCGATAAGACACTACTTTGCCGATATTTCGTGTCACCCTCTCCCTCAATAGGGGGTCGGCCCATTTGACGCGGGGTGGAGCAGCCCGGTAGCTCGCGAGGCTCATAACCTCGAGGTCGCAGGTTCGAATCCTGTCCCCGCCACTGAAAATCGGGTATCGAACAAAACGGTACCCCCAGGTTAACACCGAAAGGCCGAGGCCCGCCGCCTCGGCTTTTCGCGTTTCAAGGCCCTACTCCGAAACAACTTACGTCGAGACGGCGCTCTCTGCCTGTGTCTCTGGACGGGCCGGCGCGAGGGTGCTCTTCACGGACCTGAGCGACTACCGGCTGGCGGCGGCCTATCAATGCGGCCTGGACAATACGTCGAACGTGCGAAACGAGCCACTCGGCGAGGCGGCCCGACGCGTGTTCGGCGACGACGGGTTCGACGTGGCCATCGAGTGCGTCGGCGTCGAGGCCACCGTGGACGCGGCTATCGAGAACATCGCCAAGGGCGGGCGAATCGTGGCGGTCGGAAATTTCCCCGAGAAACCGCGAGTCAACGTGTCGCTGATTCAGGACCGCGAATTGAGCCTGATCGGCACGTTGATGTACAAGCACGAGGACTACCACCGGGCCGTCGAGCTGCTCGACGCCGGCGCGGTCGTCACCGGACCCCTCGAAACCAAGCACTTTCCATTCGAGCGGTATTTGGAGGCTTACCAGTACATCCTTGGGCAGAATGGGCGGTGCATGAAGGTGTTCATTGATCTTTGACGGGGGCGACACGTGGTGGGGCGATCGCGGCGGGAGGGTTGAGAACGGGTTTCACGATTTGTGTCGCCGCGATCGCCCCGCCCTACATGTTTCCGACATCGAAAGGAGCGCGGTGGATGACTTCCATTTTTACCATCCCCTCGGAGAAATTTCAGGACGGGACCGGACGGTTCGAGGAGCGCGCGCGCCCTCCGTGCCGTGTTGACGCTGTCCGAGGATTGAAATAAAATGGGGTGCTTGGCCATCGAGCATGCACGGGGCCGTGGCGTAGACATGGGTGACACCTTCCAAAAGAACCCAGGGACGCGAGATGCGCGCCAGAGCGATTTTGTGCAATCTGACTCCCTCGCGGCGTCGTTGGTTCATTCTGGGCATTGTTTTCGGCGCGCTGGTCCTGAACTATTTCGACCGCCAGATCGTTTCCGTTCTCAGTGTGGACCTGAAGAAAGAATTTGGCGTTGGCGACCGCGGCTACGCGATGATCTTGAACGTGTTCTTGGTCTGTTACGCGATCTCGTACCCCATCGGCGGCTGGCTCGTCGATCGATTCGGCCCCCGGATCATGATGCTCTTGGCGATCATCACCTGGTCCACCGCGTGCATCGGCACGGGCTTGAGTCGGGCAATGGGCCCATTCCTCTTCTTTCGCGGCATGCTCGGAATCGCGGAGCCGACGGCCTATCCCGCGCAATTGCGCGCGGTGGCCGCGTGGTTTCCCGGCACGCTGCGGGCGACGGCGAACAGCTTCTGTCAGGCGGGCAGCTCGATCGGCGCGATTGCCGCGCCGCCGCTGGTGGTGTTTCTTGCGTCGAATTTCGACTGGCATACGGCCTTCATCGTTCCCGGGATCGTGGGCTTCGGGGTTGCCGTGTGCTGGTGGCTCATTTATCGCGAGCCGCCCGCCGAAATCGTGGAAGAAACCTTGCCGTCGGCGCCCGCCGAGGCGGCTTTCACTTGGCCCCAGCTCTGGCGCACCCGTACGCTGTGGGGTTTTCTCCTTTGGCGATTTGTAAGCGACCCAGTGTGGTATTTCTGCCTTTTCTGGCTGCCGGGCTACCTCCGGGAGAGTTCAGGTCTGTCGCTTGGCCAAATCGGCAAGATTGCCTGGATCCCGTTTCTCGCGGCCGATCTCGGCGCAATGGTCACTTCGGCCTGCTCCGACGGCTTGGTGCGACGCGGGATCGAGCCGTTGCGGGCACGCAAACTCATGCTCACGGCGGCGGCCTGTTTCGCGCCGCTTTGCGCGGTGATTCCCTATCTGGGAAATACGGCGGCCGTGCTGACAGTTTTCAGCTTTGTCGCCATCATGTGTTTGACCTGGCTCTTCAACCTCGGCGTGGTGGTGGCCGAGACGTTTCCCGCGGCCAATATCGGCGGCGTGGTGGGAATTGCCGCCGGGTGTGGCGCCGCGGGAGGCATCGTCTTCAACGCGATTGTGGGCGAGGCCTCGGAGCGATTCGGCATGGCGCCCATGTTCGCCGTCATGGCCGTCCTTCATCCTCTGGCCACCATCTTGCTTTGGACAATGATCCGCCGCGAGCGGCCGCCACAAAAAACAGCAACCGCCACAAACCACCTCGACGCGCCGACAAACCTCTAACTGCTCCGTGCGTCCACGCTTCGCCACATTCCCTGGGAGGTTATCAAACGGGTCCGATCCTCGATGACAACCAATCCGTGGATAAATATAATCGTGAAATGACAAATTGAAAATGCGGGGAACTCCCGCGCGCCGACGGAGTATACTTGACGGAGGGGCCCAAGCGTTACGGACTCCGCTTGGCGAGGGCCCCAGCCCCCAGGGACGGTTCAGCGTTTAACCAAACTCTGCCACGAAAAAAGGACCGTGACGCCCTGCGTTGAAAACCTATCGAATTGCCCTGTATCCTGGTGATGGAATCGGGCCCGAGGTCGTGGATGCCGCGATGGTGGCGGTCGAGGCCGCGCAACGAGTCGTTGGCGAGTTTCGGCTCGACTGCGCGCGATTTGACTGGGGGGTAGGCTACTACGAGCGTCACGGGCGGGTGGCGCCGGAGGATTTTTTGGACACGCTCCGCGGGTTTGACGCGATTTTTTTGGGCGCGCTCGGCTGGCCGGCGCGATTGTCGGACAGCATTGGGCTTCTGCCCATCATGCAACTGCGTCAAGCGTTTGATCTTTACGCGAATGTCCGGCCGGCCCAGACGTTTCGCGGCGTGCCTGGGCCGCTGCGCCGCGAGGAGCCGATCGACCTGGTCGTGGTGCGGGAAAACTCCGAAGGTGAATACGCGGACAACGGCGGAACGCTGGCGACCGGCACGTCGAACGAGACGGCGGTGCAGTCGGCCGTGCATACTCGTCGAGGCGTGGAACGGATTTTGCGGTTTGGGTTTCAACTGGCCATGACACGACGCCGGCGACTGGCCATGATTACGAAATCGAACGCGATGCGACATGGTTACGGCCTTTGGGACCGCCTATGCCCGACGTCGCGGCGGAATTTCCCGAGGTCGGCGTGGAAAGGCTGTACGTCGACGCGGCGACCTTGCATCTGGTCAAACGCCCACACACTTTCGACGTGATTGTGGCCTCCAATCTTTTCGGCGATATTCTGAGCGACCTGACGGGGGCGGTCACCGGGAGTCTCGGGTTGAGTCCCTCGGCCAATCTGGATCCCGAGCGGCGCCGGCCGTCGTTTTTCGAGCCGGTTCACGGGTCGGCGCCGGACATTGCGGGAAAAGGAATCGCCAACCCGACGGGCGCGATTCTCAGCGCCGCCATGATGCTGGACTGGTTGGGTGAGAAGGGCGCCGGGGATGCGCTTCGCAAGGCGGTAGAGCAAACCTTCGTTGACGGAGAGCTAACGCCGGACTTGGGGGGGAAACTGACCACGGCGGAGTTTACGTCGGCGGTGGTTCAACGGCTGGGATCATCGACGTAGCCCACCCATAATGTGGGGTTTTTATTGAGAGCGTGTTTGAAAAGGGCTGCTTTTCTCCGTTCACATGGAGGGCCACGTTCCGTCGTGGCCGCCCGGCCCGTCGTTTACGGCCACGACGGAGCGTGGCCCTCTAGTCGCCAGACCGTGGAAACCATGTATTCAGGCTTTCCAAACACGCTCTGAGTGTGCTGGATTAGGTGTGCGGAAAATCGTTGACATTGTGCATGGATTTGCTATCTTAACAGCCTGTCTGTATCGGTTTGACGGTTTCGCCTTCTCATCCGTGGCGACACTCCTAGGAACCCGAGGAGAAACACCGTGTTGCGAATCATGCTCTGTCGAATCACGATCGTTGTGGCACTGGCGGCGTGGGCGGGGGCGGCACAAGCCGTCACATTCAGCGTGACCGATCTGCGCGCGATCGGCGCCGCGCAAGGCGCCGAGTTCGCAAACGCCGCGGCCATCAGTCCGGATGGGACGCAGATTGTGGGAACGATGCGATTTTCGGCGGGCGGGTTTTATCATGAACGCGCCTTCCTTTACGCCGACGACACGCTGACCAATCTTCACTCCTTCGACGGGAGAGACGACACCTATGCAACCGGCGTGAATAACGCGGGTCACGTTGTCGGCTGGATTAGCGTCTACCACGATGAGAATAGCGGGCCGGGCTTCTATGTCCATCCGTTCCTGAACACGGGCGGCGCTTCCGTCACGTTGCCTTACGATGGCGCTGAAGTATATTCGATCAATACCAGCGACCAAATCAGCGGGCAACATCTCGAATTCGGCACCGGCGTCGAGCACCTCCTTTTGTGCGAGGCCGATGGATCGAGCAGCTACCTCAGCACCTCCGGCGTGGACGTTTGGAACGAGGGGATCAACGACGACGGCTGGGTCGTGGCCTGGGGGCACACGCAGTCGCCGGATCCGTATGCGATCGTGAATCGTCCCACCAGTCTCGGGCGGGTTTCGATCGACCTTGGCCACATTCCTGACGGCGAAGAGGTACATCCTCTGGACATCAATAACGACGGCATGGTCGTCGGGGGGGGAATGACGGGGGCGGCGAGCATCGAGCACGCTTTCCTGAGCGTCGTCGACGGCGAAGGCTACAGCACCCCGATCGACCTTGGTACGCTGTCAGAAGGAATGGGCAATTGGAGCCGGGCACAAGCCATCAACAACTACGGCTGGATCGTCGGATCGGGCTCGCGTGGGGCGTTGCCGGCCCGCGGCTTCCTCGCTATCGACTCGGGCAGCGGCTACGAGGAGCTGCTCGACCTGAACGACCTGCTGCGATCATCGGATCAATCGCTTTGGACGATCGAGGACGCGATCGACGTGGCCGACACCGGCCAGATTCTCGGCGTTGCCCGCGATGCTGGCGGGGGGCTTCACAGCGTCCTGTTGACGCCCGTTCCCGAGCCTTCGGCGCTTGCCCTGTTGGCGATAGGCGGGATTGGGGTTTTGGGGTTCGTCCGCCGCGCGAGAGTGCCTGGGCCATAGCGAAGCGGTGTCCCAGATGAAACGATACGCAATCGTCATCGAAAAAGCGGCGAGATACTACGCTGCCTATGTACCCGACTTGCCCGGCTGCGTCGCCACGGGCGCCACGGTCGAAGAGACGGAGGCGCTCCTCCGCGAAGCCCTTGCACTACACATTCAAGGCTTGCGGGAGGACGGACTCACCGTCCCGGAGCCCTCCAGCCTCGTGGAGTACTTGGAGACGGAGGTCAGTGCTTGATGGGAACTTCACGGCCGGCCATTATCGCTTGAAGCATGTCCTTCCCTCGCGATGAGATAAGTTGACACGACACCTTGTTGTGTTCCTGATGGTAACACACAAAGTCACGCCCAGTTTGCGAGGACTTATGAGATGGATGTAAATCCCTATCAGTCACCCGAGATTGGATCCTTGACGGGAATAGATCAGGGGTTTGGCGTCGCTCGAGATGTTGATGGAAAGTGTCTCGTACTCACTTCCGGGACGGTGCTTCCACCAATTTGCGTGAAGTCGAACCAGCCGGTCCATCAGTACGACATGGTGGAACGACACTTCTATTGGTGTTCGCCACTGGTCGGACTCTTGATCCTGTTGAGCGGCCCACTGCTGATACTCGTTTACTTCCTCGCTCGCAAGAAGTGTTCTCTTACTTTTGGTCTTCATCCGGAGTTGAAGAGGAAATATCGGAAACGAATGTTGCTTAAAGTCGTGGCCGTGATCGGATTGTTCTTTGCGATACCGTTTGCGTCTTCCTTCGAATCGCCGGCTGTAGTGATTATTGCGCTGGTGCTGTTTTTGGTGGCCGTGGTGTCGCTCTTCATAGGGAACTCTCCGTTGAGCGTCGTCAAGCACCACAGGGGAAGGTTTTGGATTCGCGGGTTTTCGGAGGCATTTCTTGCGAAGTTCGATCAACCCGCGTAGCTTATCGAGTCTTTCGTGGTCTTGAACGAAGTCGAGGCTCTCGGGAAAAGAATAAAGCTGCCATGTGGGAATCGGTGTATTCCACCAGGGTGAGTACGGGTAACGGAACCGCCGAGGGCTTTTTTTGAAGGACTCTCGGGCGTGACGCACGGATCCAACACGAGCGACCGCTTGTTAGTCTTCGTCAACCCAGCAGGGTATAAGGGTGGAGTCGCTCCACCCCCCCGATCACGGTTTCGCGGCCGCGGAGTTTTTTTGCGAGCCGGCAGGAATTGTTCGCGATGTCACGTCGTTTGAGCGATCGCTTCTATTGACGGCATATCGTATCTGATATATACTTCCTTCGTAGGCATCGGGGCACAAGCGAAAGATGTCCAAGTTGAAGGGGAACCGGCCGATACGGAAGCCTCTCGTTTGGCTGCATGGCGAGGTCAAGACACCGCCGTTCACGCTCAAGGGAAGGCAGGAATCCGGAATGTTGTTGCGACTCCTCCAGGAGGGCGAAACCTTGTCGATGCCTCAGGCGGAAGCGTTGCCCGACATCGGACCTCGCTGCGGGGCATTGCGTATAAGAGACGCCGGGCACAACTGGCGGATCATGTACCGCGTCGACGACGACGCCGTTGTGGTTCTTGATGTCTACGCGAAGAAGACACCAAAAATTCCCGGTGAAGTGGTTCATCGATGCAAAGACCGTCTGAAACGATATGATAAAGCGGCAAAGAGCGACCGGAAAGGCGGGTGACTCCTTGAAGAGGCCAATCATGGATTCGACAAAACGCCGTGCCTTGGAGGCCGCCGGCTGGACGGTGGGCGACGCCAGCGACTTCCTGGAAATGAGCGATGCTGAACGCCAAGTGCTCGACGTGCGGGTGAAGCTGGCTCTGGCCGTTCGGCGACAGCGTCAAGCAAGCCACTTGTCCCAGAAGGCTCTTGGGCTCCGGCTTGGGACGAGCCAGCCTCGGGTGGCCAAGATTGAACGAGCCGCCGCGGATGTATCTCTTGACCAGCTTATGCGTGCTTTTGCGGCGGTTGGAGGCCGGATCGTAATTAAGAGCACCGTGGGAAAAACCAGGAAGGCCGCTTCGGGGAAGAAAACGCCTCGGGACACCCTGGTTCTGGAAGCACGCGAACGCAGGTAAGCGGTTGGGTTTCATGGACACAACGCCGCCGTCACCGGATACCGCCGCCGACCGCGTTCCCGAAGTGGTCCGCCGCTACTGGGGTTTCGACCGGCTCCGGCCGCTCCAGGGCGCGGCGATCGCCGCGGCGCTGGCCGGGCGTGATTCGCTTGTGGTTCTGCCCACCGGCGGGGGCAAGTCGCTGTGTTATCAGGTTCCTCCGCTCGTCTCCGGCGGGACCGACGTCGTGGTTTCTCCGCTTATCTCGTTGATGAAAGATCAGGTCGACGGTCTGGCCGGCGTCGGCTATCCGGCGGCCGCGCTGCACAGCAACGTGAGCGACGCTCATCGGCGCGACATTGAACGCGAGCTCGCCGAGGGACGGCATCGGCTGCTGTTCGTCGCGCCCGAGCGGCTGTTTCAGCCCGGCTTTCTTGCGTGGCTCGACCGGCTCGACGTTCGGCGGTTTGTCGTGGACGAGGCCCATTGCATCAGCCACTGGGGCCACGATTTCCGGCCTGAGTATCGCCAACTGGCTGTACTCCGGCAGCGCTATCCGCGGGCGAGTCTCCATGCCTTCACGGCCACGGCCACGGCCCAGGTCCGCGACGACGTGGTGGCACAACTTGGGTTGCGCGACGCCGTCGTGCTCGTCGGGCGGTTCGACCGCCCCAATCTGATCTACCGAGTTCTTCCTCGGGTCGACGGCCAGGCCCAGACGCTTGAGGTGCTCCGCCGCCACAAGGATGAAGCGGCGATCGTTTACTGTCTGAGCCGTAAAGACACCGAATCGATGGCCGTGTCCCTCCGCGGGGCCGGACTGCGCGCGGCCCACTATCACGCCGGAATGGAGCGGGGCTCGCGGCATAAAACGCAGGAAGCCTTCGCCCAGGAGCGGCTCGACGTCGTCGTGGCCACGGTGGCCTTTGGGATGGGCATCGATCGGAGCAACGTGCGGTGCGTGTTGCACGCCTGTCTGCCGCAGTCGATCGAGCACTATCAGCAAGAGACCGGCCGCGCGGGCCGCGACGGGCTCGAAGCCGAGTGCGTTCTGCTCTACTCGGCGGCCGACGTGCTGCGTTGGGAATCGCTTATCCGGCACAGCGCCGAGCAGGCACGAGAAAAAGCCGCGTTGGCCGGAAACTCCGATCCGGCCGAAGACGCCGAGCGGGCCGTCCAATCCCGGCTCGCACACCTCCGCCAGATGCAGCGGTTCGCCAGCGTCACGGAGTGCCGCCACAAGCTGCTCTCCGAGCATTTTGGCCAGACCTACGAACCGACGAACTGCGGCGCGTGCGACACGTGCCTGGGCGAGGTCGAAGGCGTGGAAGAGGGAACCGTTGTGGCGCAGAAAATCCTTTCGTGCATCGCCCGGGTCGAACAGCGGTTCGGGGTGGGCCACGTGGCCGACGTGCTGCTGGGGGCCGACACCGAAATGATCCGTCGCTGCCGTCACGAACGGCTGAGCACCTACGGACTTCTGAAAGACCACGGCAAGAAGGAGATCCAAAGCTGGATCTACCAGCTCGTTGACCAGGGCGTGGTGGACCGCACCAACAGCGACCGGCCCTTGCTGCGGCTCAACGATCGATCCTGGGCCGTCATGCGAGGCCAGGCTCCCGTGCGACTCTTTCGCCCCAAGAAAACCGCCGGCCGCCGTACGCGACGCGAGGAGCGATCCTGGGAGGGCGTCGATCGCGGCCTCTTCGATCATCTGCGACAATGGCGCCGCGCAAAGGCAACGGAGCGTGGAGTGCCGGCCTATGTCATCCTGCACGATACCGTGCTTCGCTCGATCGCGGAGTTTCGCCCCACGAGCATCGACATGCTGCGCGAGGTGTGGGGCATGGGCGAAAAGAAAGTAGTTGATTTTGGCGAAGAACTGATCGCCCTGGTGCGCGAACACGGCCGGCAATAGTCGTAGGTCAGGCTGTGCCTGACGGAAACCGCCACAATTGTCAGGCACAGCCTGACCTACGGGCTTTTCTCCGTGTCCTCCGTGACTCCGTGATGAGTCATCGGGCTCAACATTCGATCAGCCGCCCCGAAACAATCCCAAACAACTTCCGGGCAACCTCCGTCTTCCTCCCTCGAATCGCCGCCAGCACCTCGCCCCGGGTGTCGAGCACCTCGACGCTCGTCCCCCGCGAATCGATCGCCTCCGGCCCGTTCACCACGATCAAATCGCACCGCTTCCGCCGAAGTTTTTCAACGGCCCGCGCGCGGTGATCCTCGCTCTCCAATGCAAACGCGACGATCCATTGCCCCGCCCGCTTCTTCTCCGACAGCGACGCAACCACGTCCGGCGTCTCGACCAATCGAACCGCCAACGGCTGCCCGTCCTTGGCGATCTTCCCTTCGGCAACCTCGACGGGCCGATAATCGCACGGCGCGGCCGCCCCAATCACCCCGTCGCACGTCGGAAACACGCCCAGACACGCCGCAAGCATCTCCTCGGTCGTCACGACGCGGATCACCTCCGCCCCGCGCGGATAAACCACGTCCACCGGCCCGCTCACCACGACCGCCTCGTGGCCCGCCCCCAGAGCCGCCCGAGCCAGCGCCGCGCCCATCCGCCCGCTCGACGCATTGCTCAAATAGCGCACCGGATCCAAATACTGCCGCGTCGGACCGGACGTAATCAGAATACGCGACATGAAGTAGTAGGCCGAGTCACGACCCGGCAATCAGGATCAATCGTGTAACACGCGCCGCCGGATCGCGACCCGGCCTGCTTCTTACTTCTTGGGTTTGAGCAACTTCTGGATCGCGTCGAAAATCGCCTCGGGCGAGGCCATGCGCCCGGCGCCGCACGATCCACAACTCAAATACCCTTCCTCGGGCTCCACGAAATGCACTCCGTCCGCCCGAAGCTGCTCGACGTTGCGCCGCACCGCCGCCTTCTCCCACATCCGGTCGTTCATCGCGGGGGCCATGACCACGGGTCCGGTGAACGCCAAAAGCACGGTGCTCAACAGGTCGTCGGCCAGTCCAAAGGCGGCCTTCGCCAAGATATTCGCCGTCGCCGGCGCGACGCAAACCAACTCGGCCCGCTCGGCCATTTCAATGTGCGGATGGGGACTCGGCCCGAACGTCTCCAGACCCACCGGACGGCCGGTCAACGCCTCGAACGTCTTCGGCCCGACCAGCTCCGTCGCCGACCGCGTCATCACGACCGACACGCCCGCCCCCGCCTGGACCAGCCGGCTCACCAGCGCGGCCGTCTTGAACGCGGCGATCCCCCCCGTCACGCCGATCAACAGTTCGCGGCCCTTCATAGCGAGTCCAAATCCAGCTCAGGCGATCCGCCGGCGTTGTACTGGCTGTCGGCGATGCGGAGATTCGAGTCCATGTCCAGGTAGACTTTATCCTCGAGAATCTCGCGGATCACCACCTGGAGCCGATCTTCCGTGGCCGTGCATTCGACCAGCGGCCGGCTCCCGCCGTTCAGCGCAACCAACCGCTTCTGGATCAGCGTGGAGAGCCGAAATCGCCCCCCCACCTTATTGATGATTTTTTCGTCACGAAGGTCGTCAAGCATGTTGGTTCTTCTCCACTTGGGTCAGGACGTCGCAGACCTCGCGGACCGCGCGGTCGACGTCGTCGTTGATGATCTGGTAGTCGTATCGCCCGGCCGCCGCCATCTCCGCCCGAGCACGTTCAAGCCGCTGTTGAATCCGTGATTCGGTTTCCGTGTTCCTGCCGCGCAACCGGCGCTCCAATTCCTCGATCGACTCGGTCCGAAGAAAAATCGTCACCGTGGCGGGATACGCTTCCACGATCCGCCGCGCGCCCTGAACGTCGATTTCCAAGAGCACCCATTGCCCGGCCGACAACCGTGGCTCCACCTCGCTCCGCGGCGTTCCGTACCAATCGCCGCGGCCGAACACCTGAAAACACTCGAGAAAATCGCCCGCCGCCCGGTGTTTCTCAAATTGCTCCGCGTCCCAAAAATAATAATCAACCCCGTCGATCTCGCCCGGCCGGGCGGCACGCGTCGTCGCCGATACGCTCCGCGCCAACGGCACGGGAGACCTCTCAACCACCCGCCGCAACACCGTGCTCTTCCCCACCCCGGACGGCCCGGAAACGACAATCAGTCTTCCAGCCCGTTCGGGTGTCATAAACTCTACCCAGATAAGTAGGCTGCGTTGTGACGCACCAAATCTTCCCGCGCGTCATGGTGTGTCACGACGCACCCTACTTTTCTTTTCCTTTGCGATCTTCGCGTGCTTCGCGGTAAAAAATATCCGTGTTTATCCGAGGTTCCCTACTCGACGTTCTGAATCATTTCACGAATCCGCTCCAGATTCGCCTTGATCTCGATCACCTCCCGCGCAATCTCCACGTCGTTCGCCTTCGAACCGATCGTGTTGGCCTCGCGGGACATTTCTTGGGTGAGAAATTCGAGTTTCCGCCCCGCCGGTTCGGGCGCCTCCATGATCGTCTCGAACTGCTCAAAATGGCTCCGCAGCCGCACGATCTCCTCGGAAATATCGCTCCGCTCGGCGAACAGCCCGACCTCCTTGATCAGGTCGGCCGGATCGAGCGTCAATTGATACTCGGCCAGCACCCGGCGGAACCGTTCCTCAAGACGAACGCGATAAGCGTCGGCCACCAGCGGCGCTCGCGACTCGACTCGGCGAAGACACGCCAGCGCCCCCTCGCAATTCGCCCGAAGGTCGGCGGCCATCGCCCGGCCTTCCTCCGCCCGCATCCGATCCAGACTCTCGACCGCCTTGTTCAACGTCTCCTCGACCAGCGGCCAATCCTCCTCGGGCCGTCGAACTACCGTCGGATTCTCGTCCACCACTCCCGGCAGCCCAAGAAGCGTCGCCAGTGGAATCGCCTCCTCGACGCCCGCCCGCTCGCGCCAACTGGTCAGCACGCGGCGATAGTGGTCGAGGATGTCCGTATTCAACTGATATTCGTCCGCCGACCGCGCCCGGCTGATCCGCACGTTCACCTGCACCGTCCCGCGGCGAATCCGGTTGCGCAGCGCGCTCTCCACCTGCGGCTCCAGCGCGGCATACCCCTCGCCGCAACGAACCGACAACTTCAGGTAACGGTTGTTGATCGAGC
This sequence comes from Thermoguttaceae bacterium, assembly GCA_035286785.1. GTDB lineage: Bacteria > Planctomycetota > Planctomycetia > Pirellulales > Thermoguttaceae > UBA11386. The sequence continues at coordinate 15,537 of DATECS010000353.1, forward strand.
GCACCTCGACCGCGACGGCCGCGCCGCCTCGCTCCCCATGCGATTCGCCAAAACCGGTCATGCTCAAAAGCAAGGCAGTCGCGCTCCCATCGCCCCTCGTATTCCTCTCGCTCCGCGAGAGGTCACGCCAATTAAAAGTAGGGTGGGCACCGCCCACCAAAACAAAAAGTAGGGTGGCCGCCGCCCACCAAAACAAAGCTAATAGCTCAGGCGTTCACGCCCGCGACGCGAGACCTAGGATTTATCCTGCTCGACCGGAGCCGAATTACCCGTGTCCGACGATTGCCCGGTCCCCGACGAACTCTGTTGGCCAGACGCGCCCGGCGCCGTCCCGCCGCCCGTCAACCGGCTCTCCGTCTTCAAAAACCCGACGCTCATCAGGCACAAAACGATCCAGAAGGCGGCCACGCCGATCGTGATCTTCGTAAACAGGTCGCCCGCCTTGGTGCCAAACGCGCTTTGCCCGCCCATGCCCCCAAAAGCCCCCGCCAATCCGCCTCCTTTGCCTTTCTGCACAAGGATGATCAGGATCAGAAAGAGGGCCGTTACAATCAGCAGCACCTTGAAAACGATCTCCATGTCAGTCGCCTTGTTTTTTCTTATAGGAACAAACGGTCTAGGGACTTGTTGCTGGCTCGTCGTCAACGAACCGCCCCGCGCACAATCGCCAGGAATGCGTCCGCCTTCAAACTGGCCCCGCCGACCAACGCCCCGTCGATGTTGGGCTTCGCCAGCAGTTCCGCCGCGTTGTCCGGCTTGACGCTCCCCCCATATTGTATACGCACGGTCTCGGCAACCTCACGATTATAGCAGTCCGCCATGATCTTGCGAAGGTCGAGATGCACCTGTTCGGCCTGGTCCGGCGTGGCCGTTTTGCCCGTCCCAATGGCCCAAACCGGCTCGTAAGCGATCACCAGGCCCTTCATCTCGTCGGCCGTCAATCCGTCCAGCGACCCGGCGAACTGCGCGCGAATCACGTCCAACGTCTTGCCCGCCTCGCGCTGGTCGAGCGTCTCGCCCACGCACACGATCGGCATAAGCCCCGCCGCCAACGCCGCTTTCACCTTCCGGTTCACGTCCTCGTCGGTCTCGCCCAAAATGTGCCGTCGTTCGCTGTGACCCAAAATGACGTACTTGCACCCGACGTCCAACAGCATCGCCGCGCTCAATTCGCCCGTATAAGCCCCGTCGGGCTGGTGGTACATGTTCTGAGCGCCGACGCCCAGCACCGCCGGATCGACCGCCCGCGCCACCGCGTCCAGATAGCAACTCGGCGGACACACGGCCACCTCGACCTCGCCTCGCCGGTCCCACGCCCCCAACAGACGCGTCACGTCCGCGGCCAAACCAACCGACCCACGACGATCCAGATTCATCTTCCAGTTGCCGGCGACAAACGGGCGACGCATCCCACGGGCTCCTTACTCGACTTCTTGGGCAAACCTTGGATTATGTCCCGATCCGTCCCGGAACGCAAGGATCATCCCCGTATGGGTGGTATTGTGTGCGGCATACTAACCCGAAGCGCGAGCGAGGGCAATTGCCGAAGCACCCGCGAGAGCAAACCGTTTGCGGCCTTGTTTTCGTCCTTGCTTGCGCTTCGGGTTAGTATGATGGGCTAGACATTGAGCCCTTTTGCCACCGTGCGGGGCCCCACCGCCGGAAACGACCCCAGCGTCGTCATCCGCACGGTCTTCTTGGCCAGCGAGGCCAGCGCCCGGCGGACCCCCAGATCGCCATGGTGCCCCTCCATCTCGACAAAGAAAAGATAAGCCCGGTCCGTCCCCGGCATCGGAAACGACTCGATCCACGTCAAATTCACCCGGCACCGCTTGAACACGTTCAGCGCGTCGGCCAGCGCCCCGGAGCGATTCTCAAGCTGAAACATAATCGCCGTCTTGTCCCGCCCCGTCCGCTCCGCCGGCTCCTTGCCGATCACGCAAAACCGCGTCACGTTGTTCGGATTATCCTCAATCTGCTCGGCCAGAACGGTGAGACCGAAATGCGTGCCCGCCTGAACGCTGGCGATCGCCGCCGCCCCCGGCTTGGCCGCCGCCAATTCCGCCGCCGTCGACGTGCTCGTCACCTCGACGCCCCGCGCCGCCGGCAGATGCTTCGCCAGCCAATTGCGGCACTGCGACAACGCCTGCGGCTTGCTGTAAACCTCGCGGATTTCGCCCCGCGAGCACTTCGCCAAGAGCGCGTGATGAATCGGCAGCTCCACCTCCCCGCAAATCTGCAAGGGCAGCCGCGTAAACATGTCCAGCGTGTCGGCCAC
>DATECS010000354.1:0-2179 GCA_035286785.1 Thermoguttaceae bacterium
GACGTCGACGCTGAACAAGAGCGTTTCGCCGGCCTCGAAACCGGAGAGGGTGATCCGCAAGGTGTCGCCGCCGTCCTCGACCGTGAATCCAAGGACCTCGAAGCCGTTGTGTTCAAGGATTTGCATTCCGACGGAGCCGAACGCGCCGGAGCCGCCGGGCAAAGTGTCGAAGAAGCACTCGCCTTCGTCGCGGTGGCCGTTGGAGTTTTTGTCGGTCTGGATGATCAGTTCGATGAGCTGCGTGCCTGGCGCGCCGCCCTCGAAGGTGATTTCAAACTGGTCGGCCACAAGGTCGTCGCCGTTCGCGTCTTCATAGTAGACGCCGCCGATGTGGATCGGCAGGACGTCCACGGCCAGCAACTGGCGCTGTTCCATTTGCTCGAAACGGCATCGCCGCAACCAAGGGGCGGCTACGTGGCCGTGGCGGGTGGTTCGGGCGGGTTGGGACTGGCTATGCCGACGTTGGATTCGTTGTAAGAGACCCACGGGCAACCTCCGTGTCGTGAGGGTGGGATTAGGGATTGGAGTTCCGATTTTTCATCCCTGACTACCGACTACCGACTACTGACTACCGACTACTGACTACTTTCCAATGATTTCACGTGTATTTTGTTGCGAGACGCGGTCGATGGCGTCGAGGTTGAGGCCCCAGACGCGCACCGTCGTGTCGAAGCTGCCGGATAGGAGCGTCTGGGCTTCCCGATTCCAAACCAGCGCGGTGACCGAGCCGGTGTGGGCTTGCAGCGAGAACGCTTCACAAGCCTCGGGCAGGTTCCAGACGCGGACCGTGTTGTCGCTGCCGCCGGAAGCGAGGAAATCGGGCGAGCAGAAGGCCAGCGTCAATAATTTGCCATGCCGCATGGGAATGGCGGTCAGTTGCCGGCCGGTGGTCGTGCTCCACAGGCGGATTTCCCGTTCGTCGCCGCCCGAGGCCAGTTGGGCCCCGTCGGGCGAATAGACCAAGGCGCGGACCCGGCGGCGATGACCGACGAGATCCAAGGATTTTTGCCGGGTCTGTTGAGTGTTCCAGATGCGGATCGCGCCTTCGCGCCCGGCGGCGGCCAGTTGTTGCCCATCGGGCGAGAACGTCAGCACGCGGACGTCGTTGCCCGGGGCGCTGAGTTTTCGATCGATCTGGCCGTCGGACGTTCGGACCAGGACAACCTCGGGCCCAAATCCACCGGCGGCCAGCAAGCGGCCGTCGGGGCTGAAGGCCAGGGTTTGGGTCACGGTGCGGGGCGTGGCGATGGAGTGCAACGCGGCGCCGGTGGCGATATCCCAAAGCCGAACGCGGCGGTCGTCGCCGGCGGTGGCCAGCCGTTGGCCGTCGGGGCTGAACGCGACCGCGCGGACCCAATCGCCGTGGCCGACCAACTGGCGAAGGACGCTGCCTTGTTGGAGATCCCAGATCCGCACAAGATGATCGTCGCCGGCGGTGGCCATTTGCCGACCGGTCGGGCTCAAGGCGACGCTCGAGACGACGGGCGTCTTCCGCAAGGGCTCCTGGACGCCGAGGTCAATGGTCGTGACGGGCGTTCGCTGAATGATCGATTCGGCCCCAAGCGGCGCGGCGGCGGCCAGAAGTCCGCTCAGCCCGAGGGCGGCCAACAATAAAGTACGGGAGTTCATCGCGCTTCCCCTCTGGGGTATGAAGCCACGTGTCGAAATTCATCCACCGATGGGCGAGCCCATCGACGCGCGCCGGCTGTAGCGCGCATGTCGAATGCGCGGCCCGCGCCGACCTCATATACCTCATCGACCGATTGGCGCGTCGGGCGTATGAGAAAGTCGGTGGGCAGGTGGCGTGGAAAGATATATGGAGGAGGGGAGTTTGACGGTTGGGGAAGAGTTGGGGGCGGGAGGCGGGGTCGAGAGTCGAGCGTCTAGAGTCTAGAGGCAGGAGGCAATGGGCAGAACCGTGGACGCACCGCACTGCGGCGGCCCGTCGTTCCGATCCCTAATCCCCAATCCCTGATCCCTCCGCGAGAAGGTCGCTATAGGAGACGGGGACGAGTTGCGTTTCGGCGATTCGAAATTGCTTGATGAGGTGGGCGAGGCGTTCGTGGCCCGTGGCGTCGGATTCGCCGGGGGCGAGAACGGCCTCGAATTCGAGGAACTGGCCAAGGCCATCGACCTCGTCGAGATGGATGCGAACGTTTTGCTAGAGAAAGATGTCGCG
>DATECS010000355.1:0-25570 GCA_035286785.1 Thermoguttaceae bacterium
CGCGGCTCGGATGGGTGTGGGGGGGCGGATTAGTTGGTTGCCCTTGCCAGAACCCGGTTATTCAACCTATACTTGTCGAGACCGCCCCGGCGGGGAAGTCCTTGGGCCACCCTTTGTATCGGCGGCCCGCCCGCGGGGAAAACCAGTCAAACGGCTCAGGAGACTATGCTGAAAGTCAAACTGCCCGACGGAAACGTTCTGGAATATTCTCGTCGCGTTCGCCCGGCGGACGTGGCTGCCGACATCGGGCCTCGGCTGGCCAAAGCGACGCTCGCCGCGGAAGTGGACGGCCAGGTGGTAGGGGCCGATTCCTTTCTGCCTCTGGAGGGTGAAGTCTAGCTTCGCCTGCTCACGAAAAAGGATCCCGAGGCGCTGGGCGTCATGCGTCACTCGTGCGCCCACGTGATGGCCCGGGCCGTGATGCGGGTGTTTGACGGCGTGGAATTGGCCTTCGGCCCGACGGTCGAAAACGGCTTCTACTACGATTTCCACATCGAGCAGCCGATCTCCGAGGCTGACTTCCCGAAGATCGAGGCCGAAATGGCCAAGATCGTCAAGGAAGACGAGGCGTTCGAGCGGCTCGAACAGCCGCGTGCCGAAGCGCTCGAACTGTGTGAAGGCCTGGGCCAGAAGCTCAAAGCCAACCATCTCCGCGAAGGCTTGGCCGATCAGGAGACGGTCAGCTTCTATCGCCATGGCGAGTTTGTCGATCTGTGCCGTGGTCCGCACGTGCCCAGCGCGGGCGCGATCGGGGCGTTCAAGCTGCTTTCCGTGGCCGGCGCCTATTGGAAAGGCGACGCCGCGAACCAGCAGCTTCAACGACTCTACGGCACGGCCTGGTTCGACAAGAAGGACTTGGACGACTACCTCACGAAGCTCGAAGAAGCCAAGCGGCGCGACCATCGCGTGCTCGGCAAGCAGTTGGAGCTTTTCTTGATCGATCCCGAAGTGGGGTCGGGCCTGGTTCTTTGGCTGCCCAAGGGCGCCACGATTCGCCGCGAGTTGGAGCGATTTATCTACGACGAACTCTTGAAGCGGGGCTATCAGCCGGTCTATACGCCGGCGATCGGCCGGGTCGAATTATACGAAACGTCGGGCCATTATCCGTACTACGCACATAGCCAGTTTCCGCCGATCGAGATGGCCGACGGGGAGCGGTTTTTGCTGCGGCCGATGAACTGCCCGCACCATATTCGGGTCTATCAGTCGAAGCCCCGGAGCTACCGCGACCTGCCGCTGCGGATTGCCGAATTGGGGCTAGTCCACCGGTTCGAGCAGTCGGGCGAGTTGAACGGGATGACCCGGGTGCGCGGGTTCACCCAGGACGACGCCCATATTTTCTGCACCGAAGAGCAGGTGGGCGACGAATTCCGCGGGTGCCTCGAGATGACCCAATTCGTGTTGAGCACGCTGGGGTTGAACGACTACCGGGTGCGGCTCGGTTTCCGCGACCCGGCGAGCGACAAGTACGTGGGCCGGCCCGAGGATTGGGACAAGGCCGAGGCGGCGCTGGAGGGCGTGTGCCGCGAGTTGAATCTGCCCAATATCGAGGTCGAGCGAGGCGAGGCGGCGTTCTACGGCCCCAAGGCCGACTTTGTCGCCCGGGACTGCATCGGCCGCGAATGGCAGTTGGGCACCGTGCAGTTGGACTACAATCTGCCGAGCCCCCAGCGGTTCAATTTGGAGTACATCGGGGCGGACAACCGGCCGCACCATCCGGTGATGATCCATCGGGCGCCGTTCGGCTCGTTGGAACGGTTCACCGGCATGTTGATCGAGCATTTTGCCGGGGCGTTTCCGCTGTGGCTCGCGCCGGAACAGGCTCGGGTACTCGTGGTGAGCCAGAAATTCGAGGACTACGGTCGCGAGGTCGAGCAGGCGTTGCGGGTGGCCGGTCTGCGAGTGTCGGGCGACTATAGGCCGGAAAAGGTGGGCGCGAAAATCCGTGACGCCCAGCTTGAACTGGTGCCCTACATGTTCGTGGTGGGCCAACGCGAGGTCGAAAACCGGACCGTGGCGGTCCGCGACCGACGGGAAGGCGACCTGGGGGCCATGTCGGTGGATGCGGCCATTGCGAAGCTCCAGGCGGAAATTGACGGGAAGACGGTGCGGTAGGGTGTTAATGGGGAGGCCGCCGCTCCCCGACCAAAAGACTTTGGGAGCCTCTTGAGGCCCTCACCCTAGCCCTCTCCCAGAGGGAGAGGGGACTTTGGTTTGGACTAGATTATTGGAGGCAAAGCGGGAAAAGTGGGGTGTTTCTCGCGGGAAGACGGTTGACGCGATTGCATGGTTCCGGAATACTCAAAGGCGTCGTCAAAGGGGACTGGCTCCGTCGCCCCAATAAAATAGTATCGCGCCAACAGGGTTTCCGGCGACGGTGCCTGTCCCCTTTGGCGGCTAACGGAATTAACAAAACCCGAGAGTGAAAATTCTATGCTAAAACCGAAGGCGACGGCGTCCGACGGGAAGTCGCAACGCATCAATGAACAGATACGCATCTCGGAGGTGCGGGTCATTGGAGCGGATGGGACTCAACTAGGAATCCTTGCGACGTCGGCAGCCATGCTGGCGGCCCAGGAGGCCGGCTTGGACCTGGTCGAGGTGGCCCCCACCGAACGGCCGCCCGTTTGCCGCATCATGGACTACGGCAAATATAAATACCAGCAAAAAAAGCGGCTGAATCGCACCCACTCGCACCAGACGAAGGTCAAGGAGATTCGGGTTCGGCCCAAGACGGGCAAGCACGACATCGACGTAAAGACGACCCGGGCTCGCGAGTTCCTGATGCACAAGGACAAGGTTCTGGTCACGGTCATGTTCCGCGGGCGGGAAATTGCCCACGTCGAGGAAGGCCAACGGGTGATCGACCAGATTATCGAGACCCTGACGGACGTGGCCAAGCTCGAGTCGCCGGTCCAGCGACACGGCAAACGGATAAGCTGCACGCTGACGCCGAAATAACGGGCAAACGCCGAAGCGACGGATAAGCCGAAACGACGGATAAACAGAGCCGCGACCGTGAGGGAGCGGTTGAATAGCTATACGGCACACCAACCGCTCCCTCATGGTCGCGGCTCGGATTCCTTGACGCGTGAAAACCGACACTCAATACTCCCCTCGCTGTGGGGGGTGCGTTGGGTGTTTTTTTGTTTGATCGGGTGATCCCTCTTTTCCGCTGGGGGCATTGCCCTATAATGATTGGTTTGGCTGTTGCTGAACCAACACTCGTAGGTGCTGAGAAACCATGCCGAAGCAGAAAACCCACAAGGCAACGAAGAAGCGTTTTCGCCTCACGGCGAGTGGCAAGGCGATGCACCGCCCGAGCGGAACGAGCCACCTTGCGACGCACATGTCGAAGAAACGCCGGCGGAATCTCCGCGGAACAACCTCGGTGGATCCGCTCGAAACGCGGAAAATCCACATCGCGTTGAACAACAACGGTTATTGACCCATTTTGATGGCGAGCGGAACGGGCGGGTAAACGCTTTCTCGTATTCCTCTCGCTCCGCGAGAGGTCATAAATAGCGAGTGTTATTGTGACCTCTCGCGGAGCGAGAGGAATACGAGACTGGGCCTTGATTCCGCGGAAGTGACGGGATGAAAAATGAGAACGACCAAAGGCGCGGCCCGAAATAAGGCCAAAAAACGGCTATTTAAAAAGACGAAGGGTTTTTGGGGCGGACGCGGCCATCTATTGCGCACGGCCAAGGAAACGTTGGTCCGCGCGGGCGTCTACGCCTTCCGCGACCGGCGAGTGCGGAAACGGGACTTCCGCAGTCTGTGGATCATCCGCATCAACGCGGCGGTGCGCGAGCGGGGATTGAGCTATAGCCAGTTTATCAACGGATTGAAGAAGGCCAACGTCGAATTGGATCGCAAGATTCTCGCCGAGCTGGCCGTCAACGATCCGGCGGCGTTCGATGCGATCGTCGAAACGGTCCGCGAGACGCTGGGCGTTCCGGCCTGAGACGGCGTTCGGGTTCCATGACCGCGTGTTTCACATGCCCACGCAAGCGTGGGCATGGCACCCCGTAAGATAGTTCTTCCGGATCATCGCCCGCCATGGCACTCGCGGATTTTCTCAAAGAACTGGACGAACTGGCCGAGCAGGCGACCGCCGCGATTCGCGCGGCGGCCGACGCCGATGCGCTGGAGGCGGCCCGGATCGAGTTTCTCGGGGCCAAAAGCGGCCGGATGAAGGACGTTCAGAAGGGACTGGGCCGGGTCGATAAGGCCGATAAGCCGGCCGCCGGCAAGCGGTTCAACGAAGTCAAGGAAGCGCTGGCCGCCGAACTGGAGTTGCGTCAATCCGCACTGGTCCAAGTGGTCCACGGCGGCGCGAGTCCCGACTTTGACCCAACCGTGCCGGGCCGCCGGCCCGTGCTGGGCCATCTCCACCCCGTGACCCAGACCATCGAGGAACTGGTCGATATCATGGGCCGGCTGGGGTTCACCGTAGCCGAAGGGCCGGAGGTTGAGGATCTTTGGCACAACTTCGACGCGCTGAACATCTCGCTCGAACACCCGGCCCGCGATCCGCTGGATAATTTCTACTTGGCCACCGGACGGGAACAAAAAAGGTGTCAGGAACCTTATTTCGGTGACTGCCCAAGGAGCCTGGAAAGTGTTCCGCAAGAAATAACCGAAATAAGGTTCCTGACACCTTTATTATGGATGCTCCGAAGCCAGACGAGCACGGTCCAGATCCGCGTCATGGAAAAGACCAAGCCGCCCGTGCGGATCATCTCGCTGGGCCGCGTGTATCGGCCCGACACGGCCGACGCGACCCATTATCCGATGTTCCATCAGATCGAGGGCCTGCTGGTCGATCGCCATGTCACGATGGCCGATCTGAAGAGCATTTTGCGGCTGTTCGCCAAGAGCTTTTTCGAGGACGACGTCCACGTCCGCTTCCGGCCGTCGTTCTTTCCGTTCACCGAGCCGAGCGTCGAAGTAGACATGAGCTGGGCGGGCAACTGGATCGAATTCGGCGGCGCGGGCATGGTCGACCCGAACGTATTGCGGGCCGTGGGCTACGATCCCGAGGAGTATTCCGGCTTGGCCTTCGGGCTAGGCATCGAACGCATTTGCATGCGTCGCCACGGAATCACGGACATTCGAGAACTCTATAAGAATGATGTTCGTTTTTTGCATCAGTTTTAATCTGATCGTGGAACGATCCGGGGATATTTGACGTGGGGCTTCCGCCCCGCGCTATGATTTTCACACTTCACACTTCCTACTTCACACTTCCATGCTCGTTTCCTGGAACTGGCTCAAACAGTACGTCACGCTCGACATGCCGCACTCCGAGTTGGAGACGCGGCTCATGATGGCCGGGCTGAATCATGAGAGCACCACGGACGTTGACGGCGATCTGGCTATTGACATCGAAGTGACGAGCAATCGGCCCGACTGTTTGGGGCACTTGGGCGTGGCGCGGGAAATTTCGGTTTTATGGGGGCGGGAACTAAACATTCCCCAGGCAAAGCCGAAGGAAACCGGACCGGCGGTTGAGAAGCTGGTCCAAGTGCGGATCGACTGTCCCGAGTTGTGCTCGCGTTACACGGCCCGGGTCGTTCGCGGCGTGAAAATCGGGCCGAGTCCTTCGTGGATGGTCCGCCGGCTGAAGACGATCGGCATCGCGGCGATCAACAACGTGGTTGATATCTCGAACTACGTGCTAATGGAATGCGGCCAGCCGTTGCACACGTTCGACTTCGCCAAGCTCAAGGGATCGCAAATCATCGTTCGACAGCCGAAGCCAGGCGAAACGATCGAGGCGATCGACCATCGCGACTACCGGCTGGAGCCCGGCATGTGCATCATCGCCGACGGCGAGAATCCCGTGGCGATCGGCGGCGTGATGGGCGGGGCGTCGACCGAAATTTCTCCGGTGACGACCGACATCCTGGTCGAGTCGGCCGACTTCGATCCGCTGGCGATTCGCGGCGCGGCCCGGGCACTAAATCTCCACAGCGATTCATCCTATCGGTTTGAGCGACGGGTCGATCCCGAGGGAATCGACTGGGCCAGCCGCCGGTGCTGCGAGTTGATTCTCGAATTAGCGGGCGGCCGGCTTTGCCAGGGCGTGGTCGACGTCGGACAACCGCCGCCCCCACGCAAACCGGTCGTCCTGCGGCTCGATCAGATCGAACGGGTTCTGGGCATCTCGGTGCCGGAGGACGAGGTGCGGCGCATCCTCGCGGCCCTGGGCAACGTCGAAACGCGGGCCGACCAGAAACAGGTCGAAGTGATTCCGCCCAGTTGGCGGCGAGATCTATCACGCGAAATCGACCTGATCGAAGAGGTCGCGCGGATCCACGGGTACGAGGAGATCCCGGAGGACGTCGGTGTGCCGATGGTCGCGTCCACCCGGCGGCACGAAGATCGTGTATTGGCCAAGGTGCGGACCGTTCTGGCGGCCGACGGATTCGACGAGGCCATGACGGCCAGCATGGTTGACGCGGCGGCGGCGGCGGCGTTCAGCCCGTGGTCGGACGAAGAGCCGCTGTCCACGTTCATGCCGCTGTTGCGCGGGGCCGACCGGCTGCGGCTGAGCCTGATTCCGAGCCTGCTGGAAGCCCGGCGGACGAACGAATCGCTGTCGAACCCTCGGATCGAGTTGTTCGAAATCGCCAAGGTTTATTTGCCTCGTGGCAAAAAGCTTCCGGACGAAGAGCGATTACTCGCACTGTGCAGCGGCCGGTCATTTGAGGAGGTGAAAGGGGCCATCGAGGCGATCGTCGCCGTGCTCGATCCGATGGCCGTGGTCGAGGCCGTCGACGCACGATTCGACCTGCTTGCGCCGGACGCGTGCTGCGCGTTGTCCGTGGCGGGAAAACCTTTGGGTGTGCTGGGCCGGCTGCGGCCCGAGGCGCTCAAGCGGTTCGACCTGCGCGGCGAAACAACCGTGGCCGAAGTGAAGACGTCGGTCTTGATCGAAATGGCCCGACTCGTTCCGCGTTACGCCCCGTTGCCGGCCTATCCGGCCGTGTCGCGGGACTTGAATCTTGAAGTCGATCGACGGGTCCGCTGGGCCGACGTCGCGAAGACGGTGGCCGCCGGCAGCGAACCGTTCTTCGAATCGCTCGAATACCGCGAGACGTATCTCGACGCCAAACGGCTGGGCCCGGACAAAAAGAGCCTCCTGATGACGCTCGTGCTCCGCAGCCGCGAGGGAACGATGACCAACCAGCAGGCGGACGAACTGCGCGAGCGGATCGTCGCGGCCTGTCGCCGGGAGCATGGAGCCGAGTTGCGAGCGTAGGCCGGGTCGCGACCCGGCAACGGAATCTCACCGAATCTCGCACATCGCCGGGTCATGACCCGGCCTACCCTTACGGTTGCGGTTCGGGGGCCGGTTTTTCGGGCGGCTGGCCCAAGAGGCGGCCGACGCTGTCCAACAATCGGTCCATGGCGAACGGCTTGCGGATATAGTCGTCCACCCCGAGCATTTCGGCATAGGCCTTGTGACGGCTGCCCTCGTTCGCGGTGATCATGATGATCCGCAGGGGCACCGGCCGGGCGCGTCGCAGCCGTTCGAGCACCAGGAAGCCGCTTCGCTTGGGCATCATCATGTCGAGAATCAGCATGTCGGGATCCTCGCGCTCGACCATCGCCAGGCCCTGGTTGCCGTCGCGGGCGATGACCACTTCGTAGCCCTTGGCGGAGAGTGCGACCCGCAGCGACTCGATGATTTCGTGGTCGTCGTCGACGAGGAGGACTTTTTTCTTTTCCGGTTTTGCTTCTTCTTTGGCCATGCCGTTTGGTCCTTGGCGGGTGTGGATGCCGGGCGAGCCGGCGAACGATCCCCTCTTATCGTACTCGCATCCCGGGGAAGTGGAATATCACGCGGGCCGAAGAGGGGTGAAAAACGGGGTGATGCCGTGGGAAAAAACGGGGGGGCCCTCACCCTAGCCCTCTGGCGGAGGGAGACCGGACGACGCAAGGGTGTCGCCAAAGGTGACGGGAACGGCCAAAGCGTCGGCCAGACGGCCAAGGTATTCGCCGCGCGAGATTTCGACGGCGCCGAGTCGAGCCGTGTGGGGCGAGAGTTGTTGGATGTCGAGCAGTCGGTAGCCGCGCCGGCGAAGATGCTCGACCAAATGGACCAGGGCCACTTTCGAGGCGTCGCGCACGCGGTAAAACATCGACTCGGCCGCGAACAGCCCGGCAATGGCCACGCCATAGACGCCGCCGGCCAGACGGCCCTCGTGCCAAACCTCGACCGAATGGGCATGGCCTAGCTCGAAAAGCCGCGTATAGGCCCGGATCATGCGCGGGGTGATCCAGGTGCCGCCCTCACGGCCCGGCCCCCGGGCACATCGACGGATCACGCCGGCGAAATCGTGGTCGCAAGTGACCTCGAACCGGCCCGAGCGGAGCACCCGGCGGAGGCTCCGCGAAACGTGCAGGGCGTCGAATTCGAGGATGGCCCGCGGATCGAGCGACCACCAGAACATGGGTTCGTCCAACTCGCCAACGGGCCAGGGGAAAATGCCGTGGGCATAGGCGTCCAAAACCCACTCGGGCGAAAGCTCGCTGCCCACGCCGATCAACCCGTCCTCGTCGGCCATGTCGGCGGGGGGGAAAAAGCGGGATGGAGGGAGAGGGGGCACGGTTTGCACCTGGATTTCTGACGGACGGGCTCAATCTACGCAACGATCCTAACACCGGGGAGGGCCGTAGGGACAGGCGGGCGGCCGGCGTTTGTTGACGAGGCGGTTTTGGACAGAATTAACAGGATAAACAGGATGGGAAACCAAAGCCGGCTTTGCAGGTTTGGCTTCAAGATCTAGAATCGCCGTTGTTGTGCGATTGTCGTTGGCCGCGACGGATGATTTTAGGTCGGTTGGCCCGGTTCCCCAGCGAAAGGAGTCGATCCATGAGTCGAAAAATGAAGACGCTGCCGTGGACGTTGTGCTGGATCGTTGTCGGTGCATTGGGCGGAGTGGCTTTGGGAGTCGAACCGGCGGACACGAAAGAAAAGCCAAAGATCGCGGCGGCTCCCGACGCGAAAGACGTCCGCGCCGAGGCCGAAGTGGAATGGAACGAGTCGGACTCCAGCGATGCGACGAGGAAAGAATTATTGATTACGATTCTTCTTCACGGACCGGCAGCGGCGGGGGCAAGCGGTTATAGCGAACCCAAGATAGAGTCAATTCTCGATGACCGGGGACAACCGATCTTCGCTATCAAACCGATCGACCGAGGCGATGAGATGTTCCCAAGAAACAGCATCGACATCAATCTCGGGAATTTTTCTTCCGAGCCAACAAAGAAACTCAAAGAATTGCGTGGAAGCGTTGACCTGCGTACGGGCGGACGAATGGAATCGGTGACGCTGCCGAAGGCAATCAAAAGGCTTAATGGGATCTTTGATGACAAATCGCTGAAGAAACTCGGATTAAGTGTGCAGGTTACGAAAATCAAGCCAGCCGAGAAACCGTCGTACGATTTTCCATTTTCAAAGGGAATCGGCCCCGGAAAGGGAAAGGACGATAGGTGGCATGTTGCCATCGATTGGAAGGAAAGCCCGGTTGTCGGATGCGAGATAGTCGATTCACGGGGAAAACTGCTTAACGCGTATATGTCGAGTTGGTCATGCAACGACAATCACATGGATAAAGAACTGGCTTATAAAAAGAAATTACCCGAGGATGCGCAATTGCGGCTGATCGTCCACGTGGATTCGCGGATAGTTCGCATGCCGTTCGCGTTACGGGACGTGCCCGTACCGCCGCGGCGTAAAAGAGATCAAGAGGTAGTCGCCGTGGCCACACCGGTGGTGGCTCCCAGCAAACCAGGATTAGTAAATGAGGTTCCAGTGGATGACGTGCCTATGCGAAGAGCTTCGGTGGCTGGAGCAATCTCGCATGAGGTTTCAGTGGCGTCCCGTGTTTTCAGGGTCGTAGCGCCAAACTTATCGGCAGCCTCGGCCGTGGTAAAAGTCCTGGGGACGATGGGGCAGGGAGTCCCGCTGGCGACGAATGACGGGAAGCCCGCGAAAAAGCCGCGTGGGCCCAAGGAACTGTACGTGGACCGGAAGTCGGGCAATTGCGAGTTGAAGCCGTCGGGGGATCCGGAGGGGCCTTTTGAGGTCGAGGTCGGTCGTAAGCTGAAGGGGACGTGCCAATTTAGACTCAGCGATTTCCTTGGCCGGGAAATTATCAACGCCCAGGTAAATCTGAGAAACTATTCCGAGCAGACGATGCATTGCCAGTATTACGTCGCCTTTTTTGACAAGGATCGGAATCTTCTCGGTTGCGACAGCCAGGGGGCGGATTTGGCCGTGGGCGACGAAACGACGCTTGGCAGTTGTCTCATTCCGCTGCCGGAAGGGGTGCGCGAGAAGGCTGTCTCCTATCAGGTCGTCTATTATGAATCGGACGTCCCAATCGGCACTCCGGGGGGGAAGAAGGCGGATATACAAGGCCAAGATGCCAAAAAGACGGCGACATTTGGACATTAGATTTCTTTCATGCCCCACCGGGCTTGCCCCGGTGGCTGGTTGGTTTGGAAACTAGGCGAGAGGCTAATAGAAACGAGTGCTCTCCGTCGTCCGCCGCTTCAAGCGGCGGACGACGGAGAGCACTCGAACGGACTTTTTAGCCGCCGTGTAGTTGTCAAACCATTTTCCACCGGGGCGAGCCCGGTGGGGTTAGTAAACAGGGGCCTCCCACTATTTGCGAGTAGGTTTCCCCCAGGGCGGGGTCCACGCCAAACGCCGGGTGATTTGCTACAATGATCCGTTTTATTGGGCGGGAAATCCTTAGGAACATTGCGTGGTCGTGCCGCCATGAGAACTTTCAACAACGTAGCCATAGTGGGCGTGGGCCTGATCGGCGGGTCGATCGGGTTGGCGCTGCGCGAAAAAGGGCTGGCACGGCACGTCGTCGGCATCGGGCGGCGGCAGGAAAGCCTGCGAACCGCTCGCCGGGTCGGGGCGGTGGATCAGACCACCGTGAGCCTAGAAAAAGGCCTGGCCGAGGCCGAGTTGGTTATCGTCTGCACGCCGGTCGGACGGATCGTCGAAGACGTGCGGCAGGTGGCCAAGTTTTGTCCCGAGGGAACGCTGATCAGCGACGCGGGAAGCACCAAGCGGTCGATCGTCGAGCAGCTTGACGAAGGATTGCCGCGTGGGTGCCGCTTCTTGGGCGCGCATCCGTTGGCCGGACGCGAGAAGACGGGAGCGGCCCACGCCATGGCCGACCTGTTTTGCGGCCGAGTCACCGTGATCACGCCGACGAAAAACACCCAGGCCAAGGACTACGACCTGCTGGAGCAGTTTTGGGTCCAGCTTGGGTCGATGGTGGTCCAACTATCGGCCGAAGAGCACGACCGGCTCGTGGCGATAACCAGCCACTCGCCGCACGCCCTTTCGGTGGCGCTGGCGGCAAGCCTGCCGGAGGATTGTTTTCAACTGGTGGGCACCGGTCTTTTGGACATGACGCGGCTGGCTGCGGGAGAGGCCGACATCTGGAAGCCCATTTTTACAATGAACCGCGACAACGTCGTCGCCGCGCTCGATCAGTTCAGCCGTTGCCTGGCCGCCTTGCGGGCGGCGATCGCGGCGGGCGACGAGGCGGAGTTGGAACGGATTTTGACCCTAGCCAAGAAGAACCGCGATGCTCTGGGAAGTTGACATCTATCCGGCCTCGGGCCACCCCAACCGCCTGGCCGAAAGCGCGAAGAGCGAAGCGGCCGACCTCGGTTTTCCGCCGTCGACGGCGATCGACGCGGCCCAGGGATATCTGATCGAAGGCAACCTTGCCCGGGAACAGGTCGAGCGAATCACGGCCGAACTCCTGGCCGACGGCGTCGTGCAGCGAACGGTGATCTTCAAAGTGGGCGATGAAAAAACCGAGCCGCGACCAACTTTTCCTCAAACCGAGCCGCGACCGTTAGGGAGCGGTGGCGTCGGTGCGACGGGACAACCGCTCCCTCACGGTCGCGGCTCGGTTTGCGCAAGCGGCTCGGTTTGCGCAAGCGACTTGGATAAGGAGTGTGCAACGCTCGTCCATGTCCTGCCGAAGCCGGGCGTCACCGATCCGGTGGCGGAGAGCGCCCTGAGAGCCATCGCCGACTTCAACATCCCGGCCGACGCCGTGCGAACGCTCAAAAAGTATTGGATCGGCGGACTGACGGACGCCCAGGTCGAGTCGCTGGCCGCCCGGGTGCTGGCCAACGACGCCATCGAGCAAGTGATCGTCGGCCCCCTTCGGTTCGAGCATCTGGCGGTCGGGTCGCCCTACCGGTTCCAACGAGTCACGGTGCCGCTGAGTCAGTTGGACGACGAGGCCCTGATGCGGTTGAGTCGCCAGGGACAACTATTCCTGTCGCTGGCCGAGATGCGGACGATCCAGGCCCATTTCCGTGATCTAGGCCGCGAGCCGACGGATGTCGAGCTTGAGACGATCGCTCAAACGTGGAGCGAGCATTGCAGCCACAAGACGCTCGCCGGGCGGATTCGCTATCGCGATGAGCAGGGCGAAAAGACCTACGAGAACATGTTGCGCGAGACGATTTTCGAGGCCACGCAGCAGCTCCGCCGCGAGGCCGGCGACCGCGACTGGTGCGTGAGTGTGTTCAAGGACAACGCGGGCGTGATCCGGTTCGACGACCGATATAACGTCGTGTTCAAAGTCGAGACGCACAATCATCCGTCGGCCTTGGAGCCTTACGGCGGGGCCAACACGGGCATCGGCGGCGTGATCCGCGATCCGATGGGCACGGGCATGGGCGCCAAGCCGATTTGCAACACCGACGTCTTCTGTTTTGCTCCGCCCGACACGCCGGCCGACGCGATTCCCCAGGGCGTGCTCCATCCCCGCCGCGTGATGAAGGGCGTGGTTCACGGCGTGCGCGATTACGGCAACCGCATGGGCATCCCCACCGTGAACGGGGCCGTCTATTTCGACCCGCGCTACCTGGGCAACCCGCTGGTCTATTGCGGCAACGTCGGCCTGATTCCTCGCGACAAGTCGTTCAAGAACGTGGGGGCTAATGAGTTGGTTGTCGCCCTCGGCGGGCGCACGGGACGCGATGGGATTCACGGGGCGACGTTCAGTTCGGCCGAACTGACGCACAAAAGCGATGAACTCTCGGGCGGAGCCGTGCAGATCGGCAACGCAATCACCGAGAAAATGTTGCTCGACGTCCTGCTGGTCGCTCGGGACCGCGGGCTTTATAGCGCGGTGACCGACTGCGGGGCGGGCGGATTTTCGAGCGCGGTCGGCGAAATGGGCGAGAAAATCGGCGCCGAAGTGTGGCTCGAACGAGCGCCAGTGAAGTACGAAGGGCTTTCGTACACCGAGATTTGGATCTCCGAGGCGCAGGAGCGGATGGTCGTCTCCGTGCCCGAGGAAAAGTGGGACGAGCTGAATGCGTTGTGCGCGTCGGAGGGTGTCGAGGCCACGGTGATCGGCCGTTTCACGCCGACGGGCCGGCTGCAACTGAAATACGACGGCCATCTGGTCGCCGATCTGGCGATGGAATTTCTGCACGACGGTCGGCCGCCGGTCGTGCGCGAGGCGGTCTATACGCCGCCGCCGGTCAAGGATCTCTCGCTGCCGAAGGACGCCGGCCGCAACTACACCGACTCGTTGAAACGAATCCTCGGGTCGCTGAACGTCGCCAGCAAGCACTGGATCATTCGCCAGTACGACCACGAGGTGCAAGGCGGAAGCGTGGTCAAACCGCTGGTCGGGGCGACGAACGACGGGCCGAGCGACGCCGCCGTGCTGCGACCCGTGTTGGACAGCATGAAGGGCATCGTCATCTCGTGCGGCATGAACCCTCGCTACGGCGATCTAGACACCTACCACATGGCGGCTGCCGCGATCGACGAGGCGGTGCGCAACTGCGTGGCCGTCGGCGCCGATCCGTCGCGGATCGCCGTGCTCGACAATTTCTGCTGGGGCAACACGGACCGGCCCGAGACGCTCGGCTCCCTGGTCCGCGCGGCCCGGGCGTGCTACGACGTTTCGACCGGGCTGGGCACGCCGTTTATCAGCGGCAAGGACAGCCTGAACAACGAATTCCGCCCGGAGGGGGCGGCCGAGCCCATTTCGATCCCGCCGTCGCTGTTGATCAGCGCCATCGGCCAAGTGGACGACGTGTCTCGGTGCGTGACGATGGACGCCAAAACGCCGGGCGATGCGATTTACCTCGTCGGCCTGACGAAAAACGAACTGGGCGGATCGCATTTCGGGCTGGTCGAGCGGCTCGACGGCGGGCGGGCGCCGATGGTCGACGTGCCCGTCGCGCGGCGGACGTTCGAGGCGTTGCACCGGGCGATCGACGCGGGTTTGGTCCGCGCGTGCCACGACCTGAGCGAAGGCGGTCTGGCCGTCGCGGCGGCTGAAATGGCCTTCGCGGGCGGGTGCGGCATGTCGATCGAATTGAACGGCATGTCTTGCGAAGAAGATGCGAACCATCCGGCCATTTTGTTGTTCAGTGAATCGAACACCCGCTTTTTGTGCGAAGTGCGACCGAAGGACGCGGCGGCGTTCGAGGCGGCAATGGCTGGTGTCGTGCCATGCGCGGCGATCGGGCAAGTCGTTGCGGAACCGAAGCTGCGCATCGTCTCGGCCTCAGGTGGTTCCCCGTTGATTGACGCGAATATCGTTGAATTGAAAGAAACGTGGCGAAAGCCGCTGGCGTGGTGACGCTACCGTGGGCTTCCGCCCTTGTTGTTACACACAAGTTGGTGTCGGTTCTTCGTCCCGGAGGGACGTTTGAAAGTAGCCCGGCAGTTCACTGCCGGGAAGGCGAACCATATAAAGAAAACCTTCGTCCCGTAGGGACGGTTGAGGACGCCTCATCGTGTCCGTTTTCAACCGTCCCTACGGGACGGAAACGCCGGAATAACGGCTCCTGAACCCAGCGATAAATCGCTGGGCTATCCTCAAATGCCCCTACGGGGCAGCATCACCGGCAAATGACTGCGACTTGTGTGTAACAACGAGGGCTTCCGCCCACGGCTATTAACTGAATCCCAAAATCCCTAAATTCCTCGTTCCCATGCCCCAACCCCACGTTCTCGTCCTGCGTGCTCCCGGCACGAACTGCGATTTGGAAACGGCGTTTGCCTTCGAAACGGCCGGCGCGAAAGCCGAGCGCGTCCACGTCAATCGATTGCTCGAAAAGCCGTCGTTGTTGGACGCCTTCCAGATTCTCTGCTTTCCGGGCGGATTCAGCTACGGCGACGACGTGGCGGCCGGCCGGATTCTGGCCAACCAGATCGAGCATCACCTGGGAGAACCCGTTTCGCGATTCAAGGACGAAGGGAAGCTGATCCTCGGCATCTGCAACGGGTTTCAGATTCTCATCAAACTGGGTGTGCTGCTGGGAGAAAAGGTGTCAGGAACCATTTGTGCAAAGCACCCTCCGGGCCATGACCGGCAAATGGTTCCTGACACCTTTTCTCCGGCTGACACCTTTTCTCCGGCTGACACCTTTTCTCCGGCGGCGACGCTTACCTGGAACGACTCGGGCCGGTACGATGACCGCTGGGTGCGATTGGGCACGGACGGCGGCAAGTGCGTTTTCTTAAAGGACATCGACGAGATGTACCTGCCGGTGGCCCATGCCGAGGGGAAGTTCGTTGCCCGGGACGAGGCAACGTTAAAAATACTTGCGGCGGGCGGGCAGCTTGCGCTGCGGTATTTGTTGCTGGATGGGGAAAAGGAGCCAGTCCCCTTTTCCACGCTGCCGTTTCCGGACAATCCGAATGGGTCGCAGGCAAACGTGGCGGGCGTGTGCGACGCGACGGGCCGCGTGTTCGGCCTGATGCCCCATCCCGAACGACACATCACGCGGACACAGCATCCCCGTTGGACTCGCCCAGAAACCACCAAGACCGGCGACGGGCTGAAGATGTTCGCCAACGCAGTGGGTTATTTTGCGTAAGCCCCTGCCCGAGCGGCGCGAGGGGGCAATGCCGCGTTTCTGGTGGGGCGACGGACGTTCCGAGCGACGTTTGTTCGGGATGAGATGTCGTTTTTGCGGAACGTCCGTCGCCCCACCCTACCATTCTACGCTTCTACCGTTCCCTTACGGTCGCGGCTCGGATTTGAAGGCCCGAGCCGCGACCCTGAGGGGGTGATATGCTTCTCTTCCGTCGCGGCACTACTCAAACACGCCTTCGCCGAAGCTGCCTTGCCGGACGACGCCGTCGGCGGTGGCCGGGCGGCGGGTCATGGGGGCGTGCGGGCCGCGAGGTTTTTCGGCCGGCTGAATCTGCGTGGTCTCGACGACCGAGGCGCGGGCAGCGGCCAATTCGTCGCCGAATTCGTCGTAACGCGAGACGTAGCCGGGCATCTTCGATTCGGCTACCTCCTCTTCAAAGGCCTTGATGACCCGATCCTGGATCAGCTCGCGGCAGGCCGAGTTGATCGGATGGGCAATGTCTGCGTAGAGCTTCGCGCGGCCGTCTTCGTCCTTGGCGGTGACGGGTTCGCGCAGTCGCTTGCCGCACTGGTTGCAGAACGCGGCGCGAAGGTGGTTCTTGCTGCCGCAGTAGGGGCAGTGCGACGTGAGTTTGCGGCTCGGCATGGCCACGAAGGGCCCGCTGGAGCCTTCGATGATTTTCAGATCACGCACGACGAAAGCGTCGTTGAAGGTGATCGAACAGAACGCCTTGAGGCGTTCTCCCGGCTCTTCCATGAGCTTGATGCGAACCTCGGTGATCTCCACGGCGTTTCCTCCATAAAAGTCGGCCGACTTATCGAGTGGTTCGAACCGCGTAGGCCGTGCCAATGCCGGTTGCTTGTAATCGCCGCGCCACGCGCCGGGCGTGACGTTCGTGACGACAGATCGCGAAGAAACAGGTGCCGCTCCCGCTCATCAGATGTCCGAGGCAGTCTTCCCGGCTCAGTGCATCCTCGAGCTTTTCCGTCCAAACGGACAACTTCCGGGCCGCCGGCTGCAACCGGTTGAACAGCAACCGCCCCACCGCGGCCGAATCCCCTCGCCGAAAGGCGTTCAGGATGGGATCGATCGGTCTCGGCGTGGTTGCCGGACGGCAAACGCCATAGACGGCCGCGGTCGAAAGCCCCTCGGGAGGACGGACGACCACGAACGTCATCGTACCCACGGGTGTAATTGGCTCAATCCGTTCGCCCCGTCCGCGGCAGACGGCCGGGCCGTCGCCGAGGAAGAACGGAACATCACTGCCCAACTCGGCGGCCAGGAGGGCCAATTGCGAGCGTGACCAGCCCACTTGCCAAGCGTGGTTCGCCGCCACCAAGGCGGCGGCCGCGTCGCTCGAACCGCCTCCCAATCCTGCCGCGATGGGAATACGTTTTATTAATCGCACTCGGGCGCCGTGTCGCACTCCCGTCGCGCGACGGAAGAGGTCGATGGCCCGAACCACGAGATTCCGCTCGTCCGTGGGCAAAACGTCCGTCGGGACGCCGGAAGTCGCGCGGTTGTTCGGCAGCGTCGCGTCGGTGCCAGCCCGGCGGCACTCGAACGCGATCTGCCCGGTTGAATTCTCCAAAAAATGTAGCGTATCAAGCAATCCGATGGGCGTCATGAGAGTTTCGATCTCATGGAATCCATCGTGTCGCTTGCCAAGCACCTCGAAGAAGAGATTCAACTTCGCGGGCGTCTGGACAACCCAACCCACCGACGATCGGTGGACTAACATCTGACCGTTCGCTCCCTATTTAATCAGCCCCGGTGGCCATTTTCGCACGGAACCGTCGTTTGGGGTTAGTCAAACGGCCCAATTAGACCACGGAATTCTAACCATCATAACCGCGCTCGTCAACCTTGGAACACGGGGAATTCGCCGTGTTGGAGGTTTTCGCCAACAAAGTGCGAAATGCCATAACGGCACATTGCTTTAGTTTGGGTATTTCGGAGAAACGGCGCAAAAAAACAGCGAGGCACTGAGCGGTTCAGTGCCTCGCTTTGGGACGTGGTGTTTGTGGCGGCCGTGCCTTTGGGAGTTCCTATTGCACGAGCAACAGCGGCCGGTCGTCGGCGATCTTGCGGAACGCGGCGATCAGGTCGTCGTGATAGTCGTTCACGGCGCT
This sequence comes from Thermoguttaceae bacterium, assembly GCA_035286785.1. Taxonomy (GTDB): domain Bacteria; phylum Planctomycetota; class Planctomycetia; order Pirellulales; family Thermoguttaceae; genus UBA11386. The sequence continues at coordinate 18,048 of DATECS010000355.1, forward strand.
TCCGCCCGGGATGTTGTAATGGACGCCGTTGGTGGCGTCGGCGATTTCTTGCATCAGCTCGGTGTCAGCGCTCTGGCCGAGGCTGATGGTGACGATCTGATAGTTCTTCGCGGCGGCGTTGGCGGCCTGCGTGAGCGCGTACGACCTGCCGTAGCTTTCACCGTTGGGCCGATTGGCGTTTCCGTCGGTCATCAGGACGATCATTTTCTTCGCCCCGACGCGGGCGTGGGCGTCGAGTTCTTCCCAACCTTTGCGAATGCCGGCGCCAATATTCGTGTAATTGTCATAGTGGGCCGCCTGACGATGGTGGACGGTGTCTTCGACCGTGCTGAGGTTGGTGGTGAGCGAGAGTTCCTTATAGGCGTCGCCGGAGCTCGAGTTGTAGATCACCAAGGCAACCTTGTCCTCGCAGTCCACCTCCTGGATGTAGTCCATGAACACGCCCACCGCGTCCTTCACCGCGGTCACCGGCTGAGCGCTCACCTTCCAGAGGTCGGCCGTCTGGTCGGCGCCCGGTTTCTGTTCGAGCCAGTAGTTGATCAGGGTCAGATAGCCATACTTCTTGTAGTAGCCCGCGGAAGAAACCACGCTGCTGTTCTGGACGTAGCTGAAGTAGTCGTCCCAACTGCCGTCGGCGTAGGGATAGGGAATTTCCACCCATTTCTTTCCCACCTTGTACCGCAGCCCGAGGGTGTTCTTGATCGTGGTGGCGTTGGTCGAGGAGATGTAGACGGGCGTAAACTGCATGCTCCCATAGGCCGGCGAGCCGAGTTCCTGGTACATCTGCTGCAAGCCGCCAAGGACGGCCGCGCGCGAACCGGGCCTTTTCGTTTCGTTGATATAGCTCAGTTCGCTGTCGTCGTTCATCGAGCCCGAGAAATCGAGCACCAGCGCGATGTCGCGCGGCTGATAGCGGGCGGTCGCTTCCGACGTGACACGGAAGGAGTCGATGCCGAAGATGCGGGCGAAAAACGTCGAGGGATGCTCATAGGAAGCCATCACGTGGATGGCCGAAGGCAGAACGTCGTTTTGGGCGAAGGTCCTGGTCGCCGGGTTCCAATGGCCGACCTCGGTTTCAAAATCATTCGGGTGTTTGTCGAGCCACTGGTACAATTTGGCTTGGCGGCTGTCTTGTTCGGAAATGCCCTGCGAACCGACCGAGTTATAGAGCAGGACGTCGAGCGAGGCGAGTCGGGCCTCGTCGGCGCCGTCGACCAGCGCGCCGGCACCGGCCAACGCGGAGCAATCGACTGCGCGGTCCATCTCACCCTGGACGCTCATCATGTATCCCAGGTCGATCGAGAAGGCGAGCAAACCCAGCATGAAGATCATCAGCAGGGAAGCCAGAACAATAATGACTCCCTTGCGATTCCGCGCCTCGCGGCGATTTCTTCCCGAGCAACCGTTTCTTGAATATTGAGTCCGAAAGTTCATCATGGCGTTACTCCACGGTTAGGCGACAATGAGCGGCATGGCGTTCCTGGACCAGTGAGGGGACAACGCACGACGGCGACGATGGTTCCTATGACGGATCACGTTCGTGCCCGACGTGGGCGTCGACAATGGAAAAGGAAGAGCGTTAAGCGAGGACGGCCAAGCCAGTCCTCCCTATAGTGAACTATAGGTTGCCTATGGTCGGGGCGACGTGGCGGCGGGCGAGCGAGACGCGGTCGGCAGGGCTGGCCGGTTCGCGCCAAACGATTCAATCGGAACAGTCAGCCACGAAAGGAGAACAGGAGGACAGACATTCTTGTCTGTCATTCTTGTCTGTCTCCGTGTAACCGTTCCTGTTAGCCACCATTCCGGTCTTCTGTCATTAAGGAATAGACAGACCAATAGACAGACCAATTGACAGACAAGAATGCCTGTCCTCCTGTTTTTAGCCGCGGGTCAGGCGTTTGAAGAGGGACATCAGGTTTCGAGTGACCGGGCCGGGCCGGCCGTCGCCAATCTGGCGGTCGTCGACCTTCACAACCGGGATGACCTCGGCGGCCGTGCCTGTCAGGAAGCACTCGTCGGCCACGTAGACGTCGTGCCGGGTGAGCGCCGTCTCGTGGACCTCGATGCCCGATTCCCGAGCCAAGCCAATGACCGCGTCGCGGGTGATGCCCGCGAGAATGCCGGCGTCCTTGGGCGGGGTGAGCAATTGGCCGGCTTGGAGCACGAAAATATTGTCGCCCGTGCATTCGGCCACTTCGCCCTTGTGATTGAGCATCAGCGCTTCGATGCAACCGGCCTGGAGGCCTTCGATTTTGGCCAGGATGTTATTCAGGTAGTTGAGCGACTTGATCCGCGGGCTCAGCGCGGCGGGTTGGGTGCGCACCGTGCTGGCCGTGACAATTTCGAGACCGTTTTCGTAGTATTCGGGCGGATACAACGCGATCTTGTCGGCGATGATGATGATTTGCGGGTGGCTGCACTTGTTCGGGTCGAGCCCCAGCGTGCCGACGCCCCGCGTGACGACCAGCCGAATGTAGCCGTCCTTGATCCCATTGGCGGCAAGCGTCGCCTCAACGGCTTCGGTCATTTGTTCCTTGGTGCAGGGAATGGTCAGCCAAATGGCCTTGGCCGAGTCCCAGAGACGGTCGAGATGCTCGCTCAATCGAAACACGCGACCGCCGTAACTGCGGATCCCCTCGAACACCCCGTCGCCGTAGAGAAAACCGTGGTCGTATACACTGACTTTGGCGTCTTGTTGATCGACAAGTTGGCCGTTGATGTGGATTTTGAGAGACATGGGGGTGGGATTTAGGGATTTGGGGATTTAGGGATTTGGACGCGAGGCAAGCTTGTACTCCTCACGCTCCGAGGCTGTGATTTTTTTGATTCAACACAGTCGAAACCACAAAATGTAGGGTGGGCACCGCCCACCAAAACACAGCATCTTTTGGTGGGCGGTGCCCACCCTACAAAAAATCACAGCCTCTCCGCGTGAGGTAAAGTATTCGCGCCGCACGTCTCCGACGCCCTCACGCGGAGCGTGAGGAGTACAAAGGCAGCTACGCGGTCTCCACGCGGCCGTCGACCAGGCGGATGACGCGGTCGGCTTGGCGGGCAATCTCGGGGTCGTGCGTAACCATGACTATAGTCAGGTTTCGCTCGCGATTCAAGCGGCGGAGCACTTCAATGATTTCGCGGCCCGTCTCCGCGTCCAGGTTGCCCGTGGGTTCGTCGGCCAAGAGCAGGTCCGGCTGAGTCACCAACGCCCGGGCAATGGCCGTCCGTTGCATTTCGCCGCCGGAAAGCTCGCGGGGCTTGTGTTTCAGCCGGTGGCTCAGTCCCACCAGTTCGAGGAATTCGGCCGCGCGGCGACGATGCTGACGACGATGGAGGACGTAGCTCCAGACGCTCTGGGCGATCATCAGCGGGGCCAGTACGTTTTCCAGGACGTTCAGCTCGGGCAGCAGGTGGTAGAACTGAAAAATCATGCCGAACCGCCGGTTGCGCAGCAGGTCGCGCCGTCGGCCAGGCAGGCGGTCGATCCGGAGGCCCTCGAAATGGATTTCGCCCTGGTCGGGCACGTCGAGCGTCGCCAGCAGGTGCAACAGCGTGCTCTTGCCCGAGCCGCTTTGGCCGACGACGGCCAAGAGTTCGCCTTGGCGAACGGTCAAATCGACGCCGCGCAGCACGGGCACTTCGACCGGGCCCTTGCGAAAACTTTTGAACAGGCCGGTCGCTCGAAGGATGTCGGGCCGCGCGTGGGGCGGATCGACGCGATGGGGAGTGGCCGACAAAACCACTGGGCCCGTGTCTTTGGCGGGCGTGGTTCGGTGGATCGTGCCGAGCGACGTTGCAGAACTGCCAGGCGAACGGTTTTCTTCCGAGCGTTTCGTCGTGGCGTGTTTACTCATAGCGAAGGGCCTTTGGAAATTCACGATTGGCGAGAAAACCGAGCCGCGACCGTGAGGGAGCGGTTGCGGCTCGAGACGCATGACGACCGCTCCCTTACGGTCGCGGCTCGGTTTTGCCGGGCTCGGAAATGGTGGACGCTGTTACTCATAGCGGAGAGCCTTCACGGGATGAAGCGTGGCCGCGCGGAGGGCCGGCAGCACGCTGGACAACACGGCGATGCCCAACGCGCCCAGCACGATCCACGCGATGGTCCACGGATCGATGATCGTGGGAATGCGATAGAAGTAATAGATATTGGGGTCAAAGAGGGGCCGCCCGGTTACTTCTCCAACCCAATCGGCGATTTCGTTGATGTAGCGGACAAACAACAGACCAATCACCAGACCCGCGCCCGAGCCGACCAGGCCGAGCGACAGCCCGTAGCCGAGGAAAATGCTCATCACGCCGGAGCGCGACGCGCCGAGCGACTTGAGGATGCCGATGTCGCGGGTCTTTTCGACGACAATCATGAGAAAAATGGCCAAAATGCCGAACCCGGCCACCGCGATGATGAAGAACAGCAGAATGTTGAGAATGGTGATTTCCATGTTGACGGCGGCCAACAATGGGCCCTGCTTGTCCTGCCAGGTCGAAACCACGTACGTGCTGGAAGGAAATGCCTTGGCCAGATCGTCGCGGACCTTCGCGCCGTCGACGCCCGGGCGGAGCTTGATCTGAATCGAGTTGACGTAGGCCGTGTTCTTCTCCGGGTCGATCATGCCTCGCATTTCTTGGAGCTTTCGGAGCGGAACGAAGACCATTTGCGAGTCGTACTCGCTCATTTTGCTCTCATAGAAATCCACGATCGTGAAGTTGGACGTGACGAACTTGGGATCGCGCTGGCTGGCGTTGATGGTCGAGAGCTTCACGTCGTTGCCCGGCAGGAGCAGGAAGCGAAGCCGGCCGTCCTTGCTGTTGGGGTCGGGAAAAGTCACCGTGGCGATGCCCAGGACGACGCCGTCGTATTGCTCTTTCCCGGGATCGAAGACGTGCGCGGTCTCTTCGGCCGGAGCGGCGGCGAAAGGATTGGGGATATCGTCTTTCGGCTGCGGCTCGGGTGTCTTCTTGGGCTTTTCGAGCGAGCGTTGGAAGGCCAGTTCGCGGGCCCAACGCTCGCGTTCGGGCCAGCCGGCGTCGGCCATCTGCGAACGCTCGGGCGATTCCGGTCCGGCCTGATGGTCGTGGACGTCGTAGCCGCCGCCGCGCAGGTCAAAGCTGGGATGGACGCGGTTTTCAGGGTGTTGCAGGTAGTCGCAAAAGGCGCTCACGTCGCCTTGGGTGGACGGATCGATGCCGATCAACTGCACGGGCCGCGAGACCACCTGGCTGCCGGTGTCCCAGGCAAGCATGGCGGGCACGGTCACGGTGGGCGTCATGGCATCGATCCGGTCGCCGGCCACCTGGCGGATTTTTTCCATGTGGCGTTCGGCGTAAGGAAACCCGTTGAGATTGCGCGACTCAAGCACCACGTCCGAGAGGATGCCGTGCAACCGATTGTGCATCTCGCTGACGAAGCCCGACATGACGCTATTGACCACGATCATGGCCGACACGCCGAGCGTCACGCTGACAATCGAGGCCAATGCGATCCAACGGGTGCGAAGATAGCGCCAGCAGAGAAGAAATTTGTACATGGCGGACTTCCGTGTCTAGAGGATCTACTCCACTTCCGGCCGCAGCAGGGGAAACAAAATCACCTCGCGGATCGTCGTCGCGTCGGTCAGGAGCATGACCAGCCGGTCGATGCCGATGCCCAGCCCGCCGGCCGGCGGCATGCCGTGACGCAACGCGCGGAGAAAATCGCGGTCCATGCGGGCCATCGACTCTTCCTCGGGCAGACCGTCCAACTGGCGGCTGAATAGTTCTTCCTGAAGGTCGGGGTTATTAAGTTCCGTGTAGGCGTTGGCCACTTCCATGCCCTCGACGTAAAGCTCGAAACGCTCGGCAATCGCCGGGTCGTCGGCCTTGCGCTTGGTCAGCGGGCAAATGCTGGCCGGGTAGTCGTAGACGAAGATTGGGCCGGTCAACGATTTTTCGACCTTCATCTCGAACAACTCGTTCTTGACCACGTCGACGTGCTTGCCGCGCGATTCGAGACCGATCTTCTGGGCCAGCGCGCGGATGCCCGGCTCGTCGTCGGCCTCGACGCCCGTGTGCTCGGCGAACAACTCGCCGTAGGTCATTCGAGCGAACGGCGGGGTGAAATCAATCTGTCGGTCGCCCCAAGCGAGCGTGAACGGCTGGCCCGTGGCCGTGATGGCGTCGCAGATGATTTTTTCGGTGAGGTCCATCATCGTGCGGTAGTCGCCGTAGGCCTGGTAGACCTCGAGCATGGTGAACTCGGGATTGTGCCGGGCGTCGATCCCTTCGTTGCGATAAACGCGGCCGAGCTCGAAGACTCGTTCGATCCCGCCGACCAGCAGACGTTTGAGGTGCAGCTCCAGCGCGATTCGCAGGTGCAGGTCAATATCCAAGGCGTTGTGATGGGTCTTGAAGGGTCGCGCGGCCGCCCCGCCGGCAATGGCGTGGAGCGTAGGCCCTTCGACCTCGACAAACCCCTCGGCGGCCAGCGTGCCGCGGACCGATTGGACGATTTTCGTACGGCGCAACGCCCGATCCAAAGCGCCCTCGGTGTGGATCAGGTCGAGGTAGCGGCGGCGCTGGCGCAACTCGGGATCCTGAAGCCCCACGTGCTTGGCCGGGGGCGTGTCGAGGGCCTTGCACAGAAAGTGCAATTGTTCGACGAAGATGGTCAGCTCGCCGGTCTTCGTGCGGCGCAGTTCGCCGTCGACGCCCAGCAGGTCGCCCAAGTCGAGCAGTTGGGCCAGCTCCCAGTTACGCTCGCCGACCTGATTCTTGCCCACGAAAAGCTGAATCTGGCCGGTCCAGTCGCGCAGGTCGATGAAGATCAACTTGCCCGCCTTGCGGCGAAGAACGATGCGACCGGCCGCGCGGACCTTGGGGCCGTGTTGCTCGGGCGGTTGACCGGTTTGGCAGTCGCCGACGGGTTGGACAACGATTTCGCTTTCCCGGGCACGGATCCGGCCGAGGGGCACGTGGCCGTCGAAACGGCTGCCCCAAGGGTCGATGCCCAGGGCTTCGATCTTTTGAAGTTTTTCGCGTCGGGCGGCTTCGAGCGTTTCGGCGCCGCCGGCGTGTTCCTGGCTCGTGGAGTCGGTGGTCATTCGGGGTGGGGCGGGTTCTAGGGTGTGCGGCGCGCCGTCACGGATTCCTCACCACGGAGGACGCGGAGGGCACGGAGGTTGTTTGTTCGATGGAAGGAATGGTGGGGCGATCGTAGCAAGCCTTGTTGCCTGGGGTTGAATTTGGGCATGAACGGCTTGCTACGATCGCCCCACCCTACTTTGTTTGGTACGTCCTGTGTCAATAAACTGCGGAAGTGAGCCATTTTAGTGAAACCAGGGTGGGGGTCAATGTCAGTAGGCGTAGGGTGGGCACCGCCCACCAAAAACCATTCCGGTGGGCGGTGCCCACCCTACGTCAGAACCGTTCCGGTGGGCGGTGCCCACCCTACGTCAGTTTTACAGGCAAACGGGGTGGGGGTATACTTGGGGCATGAGCAGCGACCTCACCGAGGCCCAGGGCGGAGCCGAACGACGCCGTTCGCAAGA
>DATECS010000356.1:0-9259 GCA_035286785.1 Thermoguttaceae bacterium
TCACGCGATCGGCGACCGGGTTGGCCACTCCGCCCGCCTGCGCCACGGCGTCAAGGAGATAGAGGTCGCGATTAGCCGCCGTTTTGACTTTGCCCGGCTTTGTCACGAGGCCCAAGACGTGAACCGGGGGCGTCTCCCTCGCCACGACGTTGACGACGTCGCCGTCCTGAAGTTCTTGCTTTCCGGCCGTGTTTTTTTCGGCGGCGTCCAGCAGATTCAGACGCACAACACCGTCGGCCGAGGGCCCGGGAATTTCGTGCGCGACCGGGCGAGCGCCGTCGGTCTGGTTGGCCGAAGCGTCCGCGCCAAGAAACATCGGCGACGTCAACCGGGGATCGGTATGGCGGATTTCCACTTCACCGCCGGCCTGATCCGACAATCCGTCGGCGCGCACCAAGGCGGACATGAGGGAACTCGAACCTCGCGGGAGCCCATAACGACCCTGCTTCTCGACGGCGCCCACCACCGTCACGTAGTTCTTGCGCGGAGTCTCCATTCGAACGGAGACAAATGGGTTGAGATAGACGCCTCGCGACTGGGAGGCCGCGATAATGGCCGCTTCGGCCTGCTCGACGTCCATGCCGGCCACCTGAACGGGCCCGACCAACGGAATTCGCGCCGTGCCGTCTTTCGCCACCTGTACGCTCGAAACACGAGGTTCGATCTCAGGCAGACCGGCGTCGATTTCGACCGAGAGCAGATCGCCCCAGGCGATGACATCCTGGGCAACCGTGGAACCGGCGAGGCCCGAAAGATTCAACGTATCGAGATCGGCCGCCGGAGTGGCCGTGAACTCGGCGGGCAGTTGCGATGATCGATACGTGCGCGACGCGCAACCAGGCGCAAGACTCATCACCACCAACGCGGCCAACAGGGCCGGCGTGGAGCCTCGCGAAAGAAGCCTCGACCGAGGATACTTCATGAGTCTGACCAACATTCACGTATGGTGGTACGGCGGCCGGTCGTCCTGGGCCTGGCCACCCAACGAAATGGTGGGCAGTTAATACAAAGAATTCCATCTCGGCGTCAATGGCAGTCCACCGCTGATGAAGGTCATTCTCAAAAAAATCCGTCGGATTATAGGCAAAAAATAGGTCAGGCCGTGCCTGACAGGGACTCTGTGTTGGATTAAGAACCATGCGCGGGCCAAAACCATCGGGCACAGCCTGATCTACAGAATGCGGAAACAGGGCAAGATGCAAAGCAGACGCAATATGACTATGCCGAAACGTCTGCGAGGCATGCGCGAGATAGTCGCCACAAGAAACGCAAAACGGCCTCGTGGACTGAAGCCACGAGACCGTTAGGGCGGCTCATTCTCTGTCAGAGTCTTATCCGGCTGGTTTGGATCAAGGACTGGCGGGGCTGTCGTGGTCGGCGTTGTGGATTGCCACGGGAATGGCCACGGCACAGGCCACGATGCCCGCCACAATCCAGGGGTTGGCCAGCATGTTTCGCAAGCCCCGCGCGGCTTGGCCACGAACCACGCCGTTGCCTTGGACCAGCAGCGCTCCTTGCTGGGCGGCCGGCGGAGCGGTTTTTGGGGCCCAAAGGCGGTAGACACCCTGCGTGTCGTTGCTTGCCAGGCGGTAGACGCCCGGTGGCACGTCCTTGGCCGCAAAGACGCCCTGTTTGTCGGTTTTCAGAGCGACCACGGTCTTGTCATTTTGCTGCACGAGAACCGAGGCATTGGCCACGCCCGTTCCGTTCTCGTTGACAAGCTGACCGACCAAGACGTTGCCGTTGAGCAAGGCGACGTCAGCCGCCACCTTGAGCTGGGCGGCTGGAGCCGCGGAAAACGCAACGGACGGGATGCATAACCCGACTGCGGCGAGCGAAACCATTACCCTCGCCAAAACATTTATTTTTCTCATTCTCCATTTCCCCTATTGAGTTAGAACAATCCATTTAGGACTCAATGGCCCACCCATTCTGGAGGACCCAGGGGGCACCTGTTGTCTACATCGACGAAGCATTCTCATACAAATATCACCCCACGGAAACTGAATATCGGCGAAGTCGGACGAGGCATCCAATCAAATTTGCCGTCTTCCCCGGAATTCCGTGGATTACAGAACAATGAAACCCCCCACAAATCGCCTATGTCTCCGCGACATTGCTGAATGAGAAGAGTGGTGAACGTGCGTCGAATGAGAATTATCGGCAACTTGCGAAACAAAGACGTCAGTTTTTACTGAAGTCAGACGGGAAGCCGAGCGCCGCGGATCCGCTGTAACCGATCACTTCGCCCGTGGCGGCGAGGCACCCCAGCAGCAGTTCGGCCCGGCGGTGGACTTGGACCTCGGAAAGGAGCGTCTGGCGGTCAGTCAGCGGCAGGTCGAGCGTGTAGCTCAACACATCGGTCAAGACGCCCAGCGAAACGCTCGAACTGAGCAATTGATCCAATGGCTCGCGCACCCGGGACAACCGCGGCAAAAGCTGCACGAGTCTGTCGCACAATCTCTGTCTGAGTTCACGACGCTGCTCAATCTGGTTGGGGGAATAGAGGTCCTCGCAGATGACGACCGTCGCTTCACGATAAGAGGTTCTCGGCGGCAACTCCTTCAACAGACGAACGCGTCGAAGCCCCATTAAGAGCAAACCGTACGTACCGTCGTCCAACACGCGTGATACGGCGATTCGGCCCAGACAAGCGTAAGGACGCAAGGGGGGCCGTGCGTGGTAGTCGGGCTCCCAACCGGGCTCCGGCGTCGCCAGTGCAATGAATCGGTCGCTATGCAATGCGTCTTCGAGCAGATCGCGGTAGCGCGGTTCCGTGACGCGCAGCGGCTGCATCATGTGAGGGAACAGGACGAGATTGGGGATCGGCAACAGTCGCACGATTCCCGAGAATTCGGCCGGCGTCAATCGGTAATCTTCGAAGGTGGACATGCGAAAATGGGGCGGACCGCGGAAACCTTCATGACCGACGCCCCGACGACTGGGACCAACCCCACCGGCTCGTCGCGGCAATTGCATTATAAACTGGGGGGTTCTCGTTTTTTCCGTCTTTTCTTGAGGCTTGGGGCAAGGCGGGCATCGTTTTGGGAAAAAACTCGCCTTCCGCCGGGCAACCCTTGACAGATGGGGCAATCAGTTGCGAGAATGCTCCCCCCGGCGGGGAGTCGCGGGAATCAAGTCGTCGGGAGCTTATCCAAGGATCTTTCCAACGAATTTTGGATCGTGGTGAGCCATGAGCACGTCGGCGACGGCCAAAGCCAAGCGTTATGCCGCCGAGGTTGTCCGGCGGCTCGAACAGGCCTATCCCGATGCGCGGTGCTCGCTGGAGCATGCTTCGCCTTTGGAGTTGCTCGTGGCGACGATTCTTTCGGCCCAATGCACGGATCGGCGGGTGAATCAGGTCACGCCCGGGCTGTTCCGCAAGTATCCCACGGCGGCCGATTACGCAACGGCGCCGATCGGCGAGTTGGAAAAGGGTATTCAGAGCACGGGTTTTTTTCGCAACAAAGCGAAGAACATTCAGGAATGCTGCCGGTTGTTGGTCGAGCGATTCGACGGCCAGGTGCCCCGGGATCTGGAAAGTCTAGTCGCCCTGCCGGGCGTGGGACGAAAAACGGCCAACGTGATTTTGGGCACGGCGTTTGGAATCGCCTCGGGCGTGGTGGTTGACACGCACGTGGCCCGGGTCAGCCGCCGGTTGGGGCTCACCGAGCACAAGGATCCGGTGAAGATCGAGCGGGACCTGACGGCGGTGTTGCCCGAGGAGCAGTGGATTGCGTTTAGCCACGAGTTGATTTTACACGGCCGCGGGACGTGCATGGCAAGGAAACCTCGGTGCGAGGAGTGCGTCTTGGGCGACATTTGCCCGCGGATCGGCGTTGAGGTTTGACAACAAGTCCGCGAAGAAGTCCGGTTAGCCGCCGCGCCTGCGCGGCATTGACGTGAAAGACCTTGGAGAACGTCGAGCAGGCTCGACGGCTAACCATCGATCCAAGTAGGCAAACGAGGTTGTCATGGTATTATCCGGTCATGAGATACGTGCCCGATTGGGCAAGGACATCGTCATCGAACCGTTTGACGAGGCAAAGCTCAATCCCAACAGCTACAACCTGTGCCTTCACAACGAGCTGATGGTCTACGAGGAAGTGCTGCTGGACATGCGGAAACCGCATCGTATCCGCCGGGTTCCGATTCCCGAGACGGGGTTGGTGCTACACCCGAACCAGCTCTACCTGGGTCGAACGGCCGAGCGGACCGAGACGCACCGCCTGGTACCGATGATCGAGGGGCGTTCGTCGGTGGGGCGGCTGGGGTTGTTCGTCCACGTGACGGCCGGCTTCGGCGACGTGGGGTTTTGCGGCTACTGGACGTTGGAGATGTTTGCCATCCAGCCAATCCGTATTTACCCGGGCGTGCCGATTTGCCAGATTTTCTATCACGAAATTCAAGGCGACGTCACGGAATATTGCAGCAAGAAGTATCAAAACAACCGCGACATTCAGCCGAGTCTGTTGTTCACCGAGCTGAACCCGGATTTTGAGGCGGACCCGCAGTTGCGGTTTCCGTTTGGGTTCGAGCGGCCGGGAGGGTGAGATGTAACATCACGCGGAGCGTGATGAGTACGGGGGGCTACATGACGGCGAAGTAGTTGTCGACGGCGTGGTCGAAATGCTCTTCGGTGATTTCGAGCGGACGCTTGTAGTAGGTGCAGAAGTTACGGATTTGCAGCAGCAGGTCGCGGGGCTGGCAGAAGCGAAACGGACGGCCGACTCGCTTGTAGTGCGACTGGATCAGATATTCAATCGCAGCGCGGCGGATCTCGAAGCCCATCTTCGGCGCGAGCACTTCAAAGAGACGGATGAACTCCTCTTCGGTCGGATCGACGATTTCGATCTTGTAGGGAATTCGCCGCAGGAAGGCTTCGTCGACCAGGTCGCGCGGCTCGAGATTGGTCGAGAAGATGATCAACTGGTCGAAGGGAACACTGATCTTCTTGCCGTTTTGCAGGGCGAGGAAGTCCAGGCGTTTCTCCAACGGGACAATCCACCGGTTGAGCAGTTCGTCGATGCTCATCCGCTGGCGGCCGAAATCGTCGATCACCAGGACGCCGCAGTTGCTTTTCATTTGGAGCGGGGCTTCGCTGATGCCGGTGGCGCGGTTCAGCGTGACTTCGAGCGAGGCCATTGTCAGTTCGCCGCCGGCGATGATCGTCGGCCGGCGGATCCGCACCCAACGGCGGTCGATTTTTTTCTGTTTCAAGAGCCCATTGGCGGCCGGCAGCGGTTCCTCGTCGTGGTTGACAGGGTCGAACAGGCGGATGATCTCGCCATCGACGGTGATCGCGCGGGGAACCCAAATGTGCTTGCCGAAAGCGGCCGTGACGCGTTCGGCGATGCTGCTTTTGCCGTTGCCCGGCGGGCCGAAGAGAAACAGACCGCGGCTCGAATTGATGGCCGGGCCGAGCCGGTCGAGCATGGTCTTGTTGAGCACGAGATCGGCGAAAGCGCGATGGAGATCCTCGGCCGCGGGATGCTGACGGATGAGCGACTGGGCATGGACGCTGGCGACGTATTCGTCCAAGGCGACGGGAGCCGAGCCGAAGTAGGTGCAATGAACGGCGTGGCGGCGGGCCTTCTCGCGGCCGATGTCGGTCAACTGGTAATCGTAGTCGTTCATCGGCGCCGAGGCCCGGTGGACGAGCAATTGGTCGCCCTTCATTCGCCACAACAGGGCTTCGACCAAGGGAAACGGCAGTTTCACCTGATCGGCGATATCGCGGCCGATCGCATTGCCCCGGGCGAGCAGGTGCTTGAGAATGAGGGCCTCGACCTCGCTGTCGGTCAGGCCGGCCGCTTCGAGCGAATCGGGCTCGATCGGCAGGAAATCGTTTTTCAGGTGTTCGGCCTCGGGCGACGGCGCCGCGTCAGTCTCGTCCGTCCGCCGCGCATCAGCCAACTCGTGAAGCCGCTCGATCATCGAGGCGAACTTCGCGTCCGGGTCGGTCGGCTGCTCTTGCGGCTGGTCCTCGGCGGGGGCCGTCGCCGCCAGCGAGCTAAAAGGATCAGTCCCGTCGGGAGTCGTCTCCCCGAGGGCCACGCGCGACAGGAGGTCTCGATTCGTTGGGTCCGGCATGGTGTTGTTCAGCGTTGGTGAGTCGATTCGATCAGCGTCGCGCAATGGAACGGCGCGATAACAACTTAGTGACAACAACTACGTGAGACCGCGAACGTCGAGCAGGATCGACGGCTAACGGCTGGATATACTGGATATATAAGGCGCCACAAGAAAACCCTACGTTTTGGGTCGGGACGGGTCAAACTTCGGCGGGGAGAACGGGAGGCGACTGGACGGAGTTCTTTTGGCCGTTCGGGGGTTCCCGGCTTGGAGGGTGCTCGACGTGAGGAAGACGCCGGTTCTAACGCGCGTTGGGGTGGTGGCAGGACCGAGAGGTTCACTTCGTCGTTGCACGGTTGGGACGGTTAACAGCCTGTTGGAAAGGGGGACAGGCACCTCACGGCAATCATTTTTCGTGGTGTTCGCACGGCCAGTTCGGAGCCAGTCCCCCTTTCCAACAGGCTGTTAACCCTTTTCGTCGCCGGGCGGCTGGTCTATATTGCCTGAATGGGACGTGTTAGGAACAGTCCGTTTCGCTCCCCCCAGGATTTCATCGTGTCGGACGAATCGTCTTTCGCGGTCCCGTCGCGTTGTCGCATCGGGGCCGTGTCCTATTTGAATTCCAAGCCGTTGATCGTGGAGTTGCCCCGGCTGGCGCCGGAGGCGACCGTGATCGTGGATTTGCCTAGCCGGTTGGCCGACGCTTTGGCCGCCGGACGGCTGGACGTGGCGCTGGTGCCGTCGATCGAGTTGCTCCACCACCCGGACTACAAGGTGGTTTCCGACGCTTGCGTGTCATGCGAGGGTCCGGTTCGCAGCGTGAAGTTGTTCAGCCGCGTACCGCCGGCGGAGATTCGCACGTTGAGCCTCGACGAAGGTTCCAGGACCAGCGCGGCACTAGTGAAGATTTTGCTTCGGGAACAATACGGTTTGACGCCTGAGTTCGAGATGCTGCCGATCGGCGCGTCGCACGAATCGCGCAAAACGGACGCCGTTTTGTTGATCGGGGATCGCGCGATGCGGGCGGTTGACGGGCCGTTCGAGACGGTTTGGGATCTAGGGGAACAATGGGCCGCGTGGACGGGGTTGCCGTTTGTGTTCGCCATGTGGATCGCGCGGCCTGGGGCGGATCGGCCGTGGCTCGATGAAACGTTCGCCGCCGCGCGCGACGCGGGCGTGGAATGTTTTGAGCAGATCGCCCGGCGCGAATCGCCCGTGGTGGGCATCTCGGAAGATTTTTGTTTGAGTTATTTGCGGGATAATTTGACGTTTCGGCTGGGTCCGCGGCAGCGGCAGGGGTTGGCCCGATTTTTCGAGTTGGCGCGGGGGCTTGGATTGACGACAAGCGGAACCATACAACAAATCGACAATCCGTAGGTCAGGCTGTGCCTGACATAAGCGGATGACAAATCGACAAAGCTGTCAGGCACAGCCTGACCTACGGCTACGGCGGAAACAAATCACTGTGACTTCATCTTTGTCCGATATCCTTGAACGAACGGTTGCCGGCGAGCGGCTTGCGCCGGAGGACGCGGTGCGGTTGTTGGAGAGCCACGACCTGGCGGCAATTGCCGGGGCGGCGGACGCGGTTACGCGGCGGATGCATCCCGAGTCGTATCGCACGTACAATATCGACCGCAACATCAATTACACAAATATCTGCACGAGCGGGTGCCGGTTTTGCGCGTTTTCGTGCCGGCCAGGCGATGCCCAGGGGTACGTGCTCAGCCGCGAAGAACTGTTCGAGAAAATCGAGCAGACGATCGCCCTGGGCGGCAACCAGATTTTGCTGCAGGGCGGAATGAATCCCGAGCTTTCGCTCGATTGGTTCGAGCGGTTGTTCCGCGACGTGCGCGAGGCGTTTCCCCAGGTCAATATCCACGGGCTGAGTCCGCCGGAGATTGACTTCTTGGCCCAGCAGTCGGGGTTGTCAATCCGCGAGGTGCTCGAACGGCTTCGGGCGGCGGGACTCGGAAGTTTGCCGGGCGGGGGCGCGGAAATTCTGGTGGATCGCGTGCGGCAGCAAATCAGCCCCAAGAAGACGTCTGCCGACCGATGGCTGGAAGTCTGCCGCGAGTGGCACAAGCTGGGCGGACGGGGATCGGCCACCATGATGTTTGGGCACGTCGAAACCTTGGCCGATCGCGTCGAGCATTTAGCCCGAATCCGCGACTTGCAAGACGAAACGGGCGGATTTACGGCCTTTATCGCCTGGACGTTTCAAAGCGGTCATACCGCGATGGACGACGCAGGCAAAGTGGGGGCCTTTGAATACCTCAAAACGCTCGCCGTGGCCCGACTGTTTCTTGACAACGTGGCCAATCTTCAAGCAAGCTGGGTTACACAGGGGATGCGGATCGGCCAGTTGGCGCTACGCTTCGGGGCGAACGACCTGGGCAGCCTGATGATCGAAGAGAACGTCGTGGCGGCCACGGGAACGCGGTTTCGGGCCAGTCTGGCCGAGATACAACGGGCGATCCACTTGGCCGGTTACGAGCCGCGTCGAAGAGATGTTTTTTACCAAATCATCGAAGGGCCCCCGGATGAGGAAGCCAAGGATAAGGTAGGCTTGTGAGATGGAAATAACCCCATGATTCAGGTCGACGGGCTGACGAAACACTACAAGGATCTCCGGCGCGGACAGCTTGTCGCGCTGGACGGGATCGGGTTTCGCGCGCTGCCGGGACAAATCTATGGGCTTTTAGGGCCCAACGGGGCGGGCAAAACGACGACACTACGGATACTCAGCACCCTGTTGCAGCCGACCAGCGGACGGGCGACGATCAACGGCTACGACGTGGTCACGCAGTCGGCCCAGGTGCGGCGGCAGATCGGCTTCATGTCGGCCAACACAGCGGTGTACGACCGGATGACGGCCTGGGAAATGGTCGAGTATTTCGGCCGGTTGCACGGGCTGGAGGGCGACCCGTTGCGTCAGCGGATGGAAGCCATTTTCAGCCGGCTGAAGATGAACGATTTCCGCGACCGGTTGGGCGCGAAGATGTCGACCGGCATGAAGCAGAAGGTTTCGGTCGCGCGGTCGATCGTCCACGACCCTCCGGTCTTGATTTTCGACGAAGCCACGTCGGGTCTGGACGTGCTGGTGGCTCGGGCGTTGTTGAACACGGTGGCCGAGCTGCGCGACCAGGGCAAGTGCATTCTTTACTCGACGCACATCATGCGC
>DATECS010000357.1:0-9241 GCA_035286785.1 Thermoguttaceae bacterium
TAAGCTGCATCACCACGGGCGAGCCCTCGGCGATCAGCACGTTGTAGCCGAGTCGTTCGGCCCGCTCGCGCAGGTCGCGCAACCGGCACGCGCCGCACCCCTGGCAGAGCAGGCCCAGCTCGTTGTAACGGCCCGGGCACGAATCGACGTCGCGCAGGCAATGGGGCAGCAGCAGCAACCGCCGAGAATAGGGCGTGGCGGCCACCTGATCACGCCAGAAAGCCGAGCCGAGCGCGACCATCGTCCAGCCCAGGTAGTCCTCCGGCTCGGCGAGCGATTCGAGGATTTGTCTCGACCGCGTCTCCAGTTCATGCCGATCCAGCGGCCGGCTCTTGTCTAGGGCGTCGGCCGTTTCGACGACGCAACGCCGAATCCGATCGCGCAGCTCTCGCGCCGGCGGAACCCGTTTCAACCGCGCCGGCTTGGCCGCCGCGGGAGTCGTTCGAAGATCGTGGTTGGGAAGGGGCAAGGGAAGGAGGGAGGAGGGATTTTGGGATTTCGGGATTTGGGGGACGGAAGAATCTGAAATCTCAAATTTGAGATTTCAGATCATCCTGCGTAGGTCAGGCTGTGCCTGACAACCTGTAGGCTGCGTCGTGACGCACCAACGTATCTTCATCCGCGTTTATCCGCGGTTCCATTTCCAGAATAACTATCCATGATGCTGGTGGGGCGGCGGTTGTTTGTGCCAATAACGTCAACGAGTCGGCCAGACTGATCCTAGCTTCGGCCGCCCCACCCTACGTGTCTTTTTCGGCGAACCGTTCGACCGCGCGAGTGAGCGCCGAGGCGGCGAAGACCAGCGGGTACATGGATTCATAATACCACAGCCGGGCGAAGTAAAAACCTATCGGCGAGGGCTCTTGATGCCGATTTTCGGCCGCCGCGCGCGCCAGCCAGGCAAGTCCTTGCTCGGCCGCCGCTTGCATCGCGGGATCCGCCCCGCCGGCTAGCAGAGCCTCGGTCGCCACGGCCGTTTCCTCGACGCTGGACACTCGGCCCAGATCGCCCCCCCAGCCGCCGTCCGCGTTTTGGCGGGAACCCAACCGGCCCAGCCCGCGGCAGGCCGCCTCGGTTTCGATCCGTCCAAGATCGCGATAGGCCAACAGCACGCGGGCCGTGCCGTAAATGGGATTTTCCTCGTTTGGCTCATGCTCGTTGCCGAACCACAGCGGCGTCCACGAACCGTCGTCGCGTTGGGTCCGCGCGAGATACGCTAATCCTCGTTCGACGGCCGCGTCGATCTTTCGCGGCGACACGTCGCGCCAAGCGTGCAACGCTCGTAGCGCGTGGGCCGTCAGATCGGCGCCGCTTCGGTCGAAGGGCAAGGCGCCCCAGCCGCGGCAGAAGGTGGGCCATCCGCCGTCGGCGTTTTGAAGCTCCAAAAGCCAGCGTACACCGTCGGCAACGACATGAGCAAACCGAGCCGCGACCGTAAGGGAGCGGTTGCGGCTTGAAAGGCGTTCAACCGCTCCCTTACGGTCGCGGCTCGGCAAAGGCATTGGAACATGGCCACGCAAGCGAGGCCATGCCACCCGGGGATTGCTTATTGACTCCAACCGTGCCAGCGCCAACAGCGCCCCGGCCGTGTCGTCGGCGTCGGGCACGGCGCCGGGCGCGTCGGTCCATCCCCAACCGCCGGCCGCCGCTCGCGTGAACGGATGCACGGCCCGATGTTGGCAGTTCACGATCCACGCGCGAAGCGATTCACGATTTTCCAACTTCGCCAGGAGTTCCACGGGCATTGCATTGACGGCCAGCGTCGTATTCCACGCGGCCAGATTTGTGTCGATCGGCCAGCTTCCGTCCTCGCGGACCGAATTGCAAAGAAACCGCACGCCGTCGGCCGCCACCGGATGAGCCGATCGGCCCGTCGCGGCCAGGCTCATCACAACAAAGCTGGTCAGCGGCACGGCTTCGAGGTATCCGCCGCCGGCCGGCTGCATGGCCCGAAGTTTTTTCAGGCTCGGCCCGACCGCCAGACGCCGCGTGAATCGCGCGAGCGGATTGCGAGGCCGCGCGTGAAAATACCGTGCCTGACCTATTGCCACCAACGCGGGCAGGGCGTAACTGACCACGGGCAGCCGCAAAAAACGCAACAGCCCATGCGGCAGGCAGGCCAGCTCGAACGGCAGGGAAGCCACGTCGGTCCAGGGGACCAGTCCGGCCAAGGCGCAGTTCGTCAGAATCGGCACGGCGAACGTCTTGTCGCGGCCGTAGCGTCGGCGCAATCCGGCGACGCCGCCTTCGCGGCGCGCGTAGTCGTCGGCTCGGCGCAATAGGTCACGGCATACGTCGTCCGCGCCGGCCAGATAGATCGCCGCGAGTACAAGCATCGTGGTGGCGAGGTTCGAGCGGCTCCGGTCGGTGTCGCCCCAGCCGCCGTCGTCGTTCACCTGGCCGACGAGCCAATCGATCGCCCGGTCGATGAGGCCTCGATAACGTGGTCCGTCGGTCGCGTGACGATCGATCAGGGCCAGCGCGCTGACAGCCGTGGCGGTCGACAAGGCGGAGGCCGAGAGCCGCCCGACCCAATGACCGGCCTCGGTCCGCCGCGATAGCAGATCGCGCAGGACGGTTTCTCGCGTCTCGATGAGTTGCTCGATGTCGATCATCGGGGTTTAGGAAGGCGGGATGCAATAACGTATTCATCTCGCTCCGCGAGATGACACGCATAGAGGCGTCTGACATAATGGCACGGTCCTCCGTGGACATCTCGCGGAGCGAGATGAGTACGGACGAAGGCCGTATTCGCATTCCTTTCAGTCTAAACGGGGGGCTCGTCCGTGTCGAGTCGTGCGGCGGCGGGTGGATTGGGTTATAATGAATGGTTCCACGAAAGTAGGTGAAGGTGTCCGGGCATTGAAATCCGAGCCGCGACCGTAAGGAAGCGGTTGTAGCCCGTGACGTTCACAACCGCTTCCTTACGGTCGCGGCTCGGAAAAGTTGGGCATTCGGAAAAGTTGGACATAATGTCCCGCGTATTAGTTTCCACCCGCATCATGCTCGCACGACTTGCTTATCGCCTGGCCACGGAGGTTTCGCCGCGGCTGCTTTTCAAGGCCGCCCGGCTTTGGGTGGCGCCGTCGGGCCGCGCGATGCGGGCCTATCGCCGCCGCGTCGCGAGGGGCGAACTGTTCCCGCCGTTCCTGTTCTTCGCGCTGACCAATGCGTGCAATCTGCGGTGTCGCGGCTGCTGGATCGCCGGGGGCGGTGCGACCGATCGGCTTGGCCACGAGGAAGTTGACGCGATGATCGACTCCGGCCGCCGGCAGCGGGTCCGTTTCCACACCTTGCTGGGCGGCGAGCCGATGCTGTACCCCGACGCGCTCGACATCCCGGCCCGACATGCCGACTGTTATTTTCAGATCATCACCAACGGAACGTTTTTCGACGAGTCGAACGTCGAGCGGATCGCGGCGTTGGGCAACGTCACGCCGCTGGTGAGTCTCGACGGGCCGGCGACCACCAACGACGCGCGGCGCGGCCCGGGCGTGTTTGCCGCGGTCGCCGCCGGCCTGCGGCGTCTTCAGCGGCGAAAAATTCTCTTCGGCGTGGCCACGACCGTCACGGGCCGAAACCTGGACGAGGTAACGTCCGACGACTACGTCCAAGATCTGATCGCCCGAGGGGCCATGTACCTGTGGTACTACGTTTTTCGTCCGGTGGGCGCCGATCCGTCGCCGGAGCTTTGCGTGGGGCGCGAGCAGATGGTCCAATTGCGCCGCCGCCTGCTGGAGCTGCGCCGGCGGCATCCCATTCTCATCATCGACACCTATTGGGACGCCGAAGGCCGGGCCGTCTGTCCGGCCGCGCTGGGGCTTGGGTTTCACATCGGCCCGCGCGGAAGCATCGAGCCGTGTCCGCCGCTGTCGGTAGCTTGCGAAACCATCCGCGACCACGACGGCGACCTGTTCGCCACCATCGACGGAAGCACGTTCCTGCGGGCGTTTCAGCGGTTTGCGCAAGAGCGGACGCGAGGTTGCGTCATCCTCGAGCATCCGCGAGAGTTGGCCGAGTTTTTCCGCGAGCAGGGCGCGACGGACTACAGCGGACGCGACCTGCCGGCCGAACTCGCCGCGTCGGAACCGCGCACGAGCCACCATCTGCCGGGCGAGGAAATGCCGGAAGATTTTTGGTTCTACCGCTTGCTCAAGCGGCAGTTGTTCTTCGGCATGGGCGGCTACGGGTAACTCCACCGCGCGGGTTCAGGAGTCACCAAAGGGGACTGGCTCCGTCGCCTTGACGAAGGTATTCCCGCCAATACGGTCCGTGGCGACGTTTTTTCCACTGCCACGCCTACTTGGGCCACGGAGCCAGTCCCCCTTTTTCCGCCGAGCCCGCCGCGGTTCTAGTATCGCCACGTCATGCGGCCGAACACACTCCGCTCGACTTCGGTGTTGACGTACATCGGCGACCCGTAGTCAAGCATTTCCTGGTGGTGGTTATCCAACAGATTGCGCCCGATCACGGAGACTTCCAGATGTTTGGAGTGGATCCAGGCGAGCCGCAAGTCCATCGTCACGTAGGAATCGACCCAAGGCGGGCCCGAGTAGAGAACCGGTCCGGCCAGACTGTCGACGTAGCGCACGATCATGTCGAATTGCCATTTTTCCCCTAGATCCCAATGGGACATCAATCGCGCCTGGTTGCACGGATTGAATCCCGGATCAGCGTAGCTGCTGATCAACATGCCGTTGGGCAGGGCCAGCTCCATGTTGAGGAACGTGTAAGCGGCCGACAGCCGCCATCGCTCGGTCATGTTGTAATCCGTGCTCACTTCGATGCCCCAGGTGTCCATTCGGGCCGCGTTGAGTTCAAAGGCGGGGATGATCAATTGGCCTTGGTCCATGTACCAATCGCTCATCTCGCCAAATTGAAAAGCGATGATGTTGTCGTAGCGGTTGAAAAACAGGGCGATATCATAGGCGAACCGTTCCGTGGGCTGTGCCCGGTAGCCGATTTCATAGGCCATCATGTCCTCGGAGATGACGTTGGAATCGCCTTCGTATCGGGGGAAAAAACGGTTGAAGGGAGGAAAAAAGGGCTGGGCCGGCCCGGTGAGATAGCCGTTATCGTCGTAGCGGTCGGGCGTGCGGACCGCGCGGGAGACGGCCGCCCAGAGGGAGTGTTGTTCGTCGGGCGTGTACAGCACGCGTCCGCTCGGCTGGTACTCGAAGCCGGTGAAGGAATTCTGCTCGAACTTCGAGCCCGCGATGAAGAACAGCCGTTCGTCGACCAGCGTGATCTGGTCCTGGACGAACATGCCGAATAGATTCATCGTCCGTTCGAGCGGGTCGAAATCGGCGTTGAAGCTGTACATGCTTTCCCGATCGTGGATCTGACGAAAATTGGTTCCCCAGATCAGGTCGTGGCGCCGCCGAAGCTCCAAGGGGAAGCGGTGCTGGAAGTCGATGTCGTACGTCGTGATATTCTGCGTCCACACGCTGGTCCAGCGCCGGAACTGGTCGAAATAGGCTTGCAGGACCCAATCCGACTCGTCGTTGAATTGATGGGTCCATCGGGCCACGACGTTGCCGCCGGTGGGTTGTTCGTCCTCGATGATCGAACTGCTATAAGTGGGAGGATTCGGCGTGACGATCGTGGCTTGGACGCCCTCGCGGGCCACGTAGTAGTCGCCCTGCACGGTGATCAGGTTCGACTTGTCGCGGTCGGGCTCCCAGTCGACGCGGAACCCGGCGCAGCCGTCGCGCCAGTCGTCGTGCGCGCCCCCGGCCAACCAACCCGAGTCGTGCTCGCTGCTGCGTCCGTAGAGGCGGTAGTACATGTCGTCGCGGAGTTGGCCGCCGTAGCGGAACTCGTTCAGGTTCAGGTCCTCGTTCCCTCCGCCCGAGCTGAGGTACGTGCCCTGCGTGTCCTGGGTTCGTTTCGTGATGATGTTGATCACGCCGTTCACCGCGTTGGCGCCCCAGAGGGTTCCGCCGGGACCACGAATCACCTCGATCCGCTCGATGTCCTCCAGCAGCACGTCCTGGACGTCCCAGTAGACGCCCGCGTACATCGGCGTGTAAATGGTCCGGCCGTCGACCAACACCAAGAGCTTGTTGGCAAAACGTCCGTTGAACCCGCGCGAGGAAATGGCCCAGCTATGGGCGTCGATCCGAGCGACTTCCAGTCCCGGCACCAGCCGCAGCAGGTCGGGAATGTTGTTGGCCGCGCTGCGGCGGATCATTTCGCTGGTGATGACGAAAACGGCCGCCGGCGATTTACCGACCGTGCTCTGGGTCTTCGAAACGCTCGACACTTCCAATGCCATCGACGGGGCTTTCACGGCGACCTGGGACAACTGCTTCAGGTCCATGTCCAACATGTCCAGATCGTCCTTGCCGTTGCCATCTTTGTCTTTGTCGGTCGCCTCCGGCGACGGCAGCGGCGCTTCGGGCCGCCCCAGGACGTCGCCCGGACGGAGATCGCCCGACGGCAGCGCCGGAGCGATCGGGTCGGGCCCCGGTTGGTAAAGATCGTCGGCCGACTGCGCGAACGCGGTCGTGCGAAGACCGCCGAAAAGCAAGAGGACCGTCAAGAACAAACCGGCCCCTAGAATGCACGCGATCCGTCGCGTCGTCATGGCACACCCCCCCGTGAAGGATTCGGCGTCGTTATTTCCGTCATGTCGCCACGCTTTCGCGCGCCGTCCCGACCGGGACCGTGAAAACGCGAGACTTGCCGTTATCGCCCGACAGCTTCCCTATTTCTGTTTCGACCGTCGAGTCTTTTTTCAGGGGATTTACTCAATCGGTCGGCATGATCGATACAACTCGCATACGCGGCACAACCGATTCCGGTCCCGTGATAGTTACCGGCTTTTGGAAAAATGGGGCGGAACGACCTCGGGAATCGTGCGCACGCCCGCGCGACCGACACGGCACGCACAGGCGGCACAAGCCGCAGTGATTCGGCAATGTGCCCAGAGCCCCCGGATCCCGCGAGAAACTCGCCTTCGAAGGCGTAATTCCGGCAATCAATACCGCCAGGAGACCATGCCGTAGACGCCGGCGGGGACTTCGGTCACGCCGAAGAAATCATTGAACTCGGGATGATGGTCGTCCAGCAGGTTCTGGCCGACGACGGCCAATTCCAGATTCTTGCGAGGCTCCCAACCCAACCGGACATCCATCACGAGATAGCGAGGAACGCCCGTCGCCAGCCGGTCGACGTATCTCAGGATCATGTCGAACGTGACGGTTTGCGAGAGATTCCAGGTGGAATGGAGGAAAGATTGATTCCTGGGATTGCTGTCCGGGTTGACATAGAAGGGCCCACCGCTCGCGCCGTAGGAAATATCCTCGACCAGAAAACTGTAAGCGCCTCGCAGACGCCAGTTCGGGTTCATCTCGTAGGTGACGAGCAGTTCGTAGCCGTAAGTGCCGCCGTAGCCGATGTTGGCGGTCGAGGAAGGCGGCGGAAACACGGGATAGGTTCCGATCAGATTGTCGTAACGATTGTAGAACACGGCCAGGTCCCAATAGAGCCGGTCGCTCGGCTGCCGCCGCATGCCCAATTCGTAGGCCAGCAAGTCTTCCGAACGGAGGCTCCGCGTGCCGCGAATCAGGCCGCCGTAGAGCACGATGTCGCGTTCGGCGACTGACGGCGTCCGGACGGCCCGGCTAATCGACCCCCAGAACGCCGTCCGTTCGTCCGGCGACCAGAGCAGCTTGGCCGATGGCTGGTACTCGAAATTCGTGAAATCGTTGTGCTCGAACTTGATGCCCAGGGTTGCGTAGAGTCGGTCGGGCCGAAGCTCGATCGTGTCCTGCGCGAAGTAACTGATGATGTCGAACGCGTTGTACGGCGGAACGAACGTGTACTCCGACGGTCCTTGGACGTCGAGCGTCATCTCGTAATTTCGATAGCCGAACCCGCAGACGACGTCGTGCCGGTCTCCCATCTTGGCGTGGTATTGGGAATCAAGATCGAACGTATTCTGGTTCTGCAACTGGTAGACGCCGCCGACGGCCAATCGCTGCCAGTTGTCGTAGTACATCTGGACGGTCCAGTCCGTCTCGTCGTCCAACTTGCGAGTCCATCGGCCCAGAAAGTTGGTCGCGCGAACGTCCTCCGGCTCTCGCTGTTCCGGGCCAAGGAACTCGAAGAGCCGAAAGGTCTCCTTCTCGCCCAGGAAGTCGCCCTGCAAGGTCAATGTATCGCGCCGGCTGGGGGTCCAGTCCATCCGGAAGCTTCCCTGCCCAAGTTGCAGCGAATCCCATGGGCCGCCCGGAAGCGTCGTGTAGCCGGGGGCGTCGTCCGCCTGGATTCCCGATAAACGCCAACGGAGGTCGCCCTGCCGGCCGCCGCCGCGCAAAGCGTTGAAGGACCGGTGCTCGTCGCCGCCGCCGCTTTGCACAAGAAGCCCCTGGGTCTCGTCACAGGGCTTCGTGACAATGTTGATCACGCCGTTGACGGCGTTGGCGCCCCAGACCGTCGCGCCGGGGCCGCGGATGACTTCGATCCGCTCGACGTCGTCCAACAACACTTGTTGCTGATCCCAATACACCCCGCCGAAGCCCGGCGTGTAGACCGCGCGGCCGTCGATCTGAACCAACAGGCTATTCGCGTAACGGGCATTGAATCCGCGGATCGAGATCGCCCAGGTGGTTTTCGTGACCTGCGCCACTTGAACACCCGGGACAAGACGCAGGGCCTCGGGGAGATTGCGGGCGCCGCTGTGGCGGATCATGTCGTTGGTGATGACGTAGACGGCCGACGGCGAGCGGCCCACCGTGCTCTCGGTCCGCGAGACGGTCGAGACTTCCTCGTTCATGGCGGGCGACGCCGACTTCACCGCGACCTGGGACAAATCCTACAGGTTCAAGTCGAGCAGGTCCAGGTCGTCTTTGTCGTTTGGCTGTTCCGCTTCTTTCGACGAGGATTCTTGTCCCGAAAGGGGTGGCTCCGTTTGCGCATCCTCGTTCAAGTCACGGTCCGCGGGGGGCAGTTCGGGCGCAATGGGGTCGGGGCCCGTCTGGTAGAGATCGCGCGGCGATTGGGCCACCGCCCGTGTTGCCGGTCCGCCGGCAAGGAAAACGGCGATCAAGAACGCCGTCCCCAAAACATGGGCGATTCGTAGTGGCGCCACGGCAAGCTCCTCCATCACAATGGACAATGGACGCCACGCTCTCCTTCAGCCCCGTGGCATGGGCAGGGACGGTCCCGGGCGAGGTCGGCATCAAGAAGTGGCGGGCATGAGCGAGTGGCAACCGACCCTCGCCAAAAATCCCTT
>DATECS010000358.1:0-3334 GCA_035286785.1 Thermoguttaceae bacterium
AACGTCGAGCAGGCTCGACGGCTAACAGGAGCATCCACGTCTTGTGCCGCCCGGCGACGGCCGATACGATGATTCATGCCATGAAACTGCTTGCCGCCGCCGACATCCACGGGACCACGGGCCTGTTTTCCGAGATTCTCGACCACGCCGGCCCGGTCGATTTGATCCTGCTGGCCGGCGACCTGACCGATTTTGGCTCCCCGCTGGACGCCGAAGCGGTCATTCACGTTGCCCAGGCGAATAAGGTTCCGGACACCTTTTTTCAAGTACTGGCGGTGGCGGGCAATTGCGATTCGGCCCAGATCGACGCCCGGCTGGCCGAGTTGGGGGTTTCCGTTTTTCGTC
The DNA here is from genome assembly GCA_035286785.1 of Thermoguttaceae bacterium. Classification (GTDB taxonomy): domain Bacteria; phylum Planctomycetota; class Planctomycetia; order Pirellulales; family Thermoguttaceae; genus UBA11386. The sequence goes on from DATECS010000358.1 coordinate 346, forward strand.
GCGGCGAGCGGATCGGCGACGTGGGGTTCCTCGGCCTGTCGGCCATGCCGCCCTGGCGGACGACCATGTATCATTTTTCGGAAGAGGAACTGGCCGAGGCGCTCGACGCCGGCCATCGCCAAGTGGCCGACGCCCCGCGGCTGGTCGTGCTTTCCCACACGCCGCCCTACGGCACGAAGGTCGATCGGCTCCTGCTGGGCCGGCACGTGGGCAGCACGGCCTTGCGAGCCTTCGTCGATCGGGTCCAGCCCGAGTTGGTCGTCTGCGGGCACGTCCACGAGGCGCGGGGCGTCGTGTCGCTGGGCCGCACGACGGTAGTCAATTGCGGCCCGGCGGCCAAGGGCTATTATGCCCTGATCGAGTTGGCCGACGGGGCGGAGCCGCCGAAGGTGGAATTGCGGCGAGTGTGAGACGCAGGGATTGGGGATTGGGAGAGATGTAGGGTGGGCACCGCCCACCAAAACACAACATCTTGTGGTGGGCGGTGCCCACCCTACAAATCATTCCAGTTTCGGCTTCAAGATGATCGTGACCGGCGTGCCGAGTTCCGGGATGTTTTCGGTGAACGCCTGGAACATCAGGTCGCTGTCCTTCTGGCTGCTTTCGATGGGCAGATCGAGCATGGCGCTTGGGAAATTCGAGACGCAGATCAAGTCGCCGCCGTCGGCCGAGTAGTATTCGTGGCCCGTCCGTTCGTCCGTCCAGAACGTGCTACCGCCGAAGACCCAGTTGTGTTCCATCGGTTTCTTCGTGCTTGCGTTGCGGATCCACTCCTGGGCCCGGGCCGAGCGGATCTTGCCCGAGGCGTCCTTCCACCGCACCTCAATGGCGATTTCCGTGCCGGAAGCCGGTACGTATTTTGGATTAAACTGGACGGGCTTGCCCGGCTTCGCGCCGACGGCCAATAGGGCCGTATGGAAGAGCATGGCCCGGGCCGGAATGCTCACGACCGCTTCGTGTTCCTTGGTGCCGGCGGAACAAGCGAACATTTCGAGCGGAGCATTGCGCTGGCACACCTGGCCGACGGCGATCACGCGGCGGTTTTCCTTGTCAATCCAGACGACGCCGTTCGGTTGGAGCGAAACAAGCTTGGCCACGTCCTCGCCCAGCGGCGGGCCCAACGAAACGGGTTCCGCCGGCTTATCTTGGTCTTCTGCTTCTGCTTCGGCTTCGGTTTCGTCCGGAGCGGCATCAGGCTTGACTGGTTCAGTGGCGGGCGGCGACACGACCGAATTCGCCTTTGGATCCTCGGGCTTGGGGGTTTCCGGCTCAATATCGCGCTCTTCCGAGTTGTCATCCGCCGAACTTATTTCGCTCCGCGAGGGGGGCTTCGGAGCTTCCTTTTCCGCCGGTGCCGGGTCTTCCGGCGAGGCAACGGATTCCGTCGCCTGTTTTGGCGTCTTTGGCGTAGCCCCCGGTTTTTCCGCCGCTTGCCGGCATCCCGAGGCAACCATTGCTACGACAAGCAGTACACACCAATAACGCCAACGGGGCAAACGGGGAGGTTTCATCGTCGGGCCCTCTCGCGTACAATTTGAGGATTCATCGGCCCCGCCGCCGGTCGGCAAGGCATTCACTCTGTAAGAATACCGGTCGTGGGGCTGATTGTTCAAGGGTAAGCACCTGGGTAATGACGGATTGTTCATGAGTTCTTCCACGACGACGGTTTTATCTTCCGATTTTCTCGAATTCGCCACGCCCGCGTCTTCTTCGTTCTGGCACAAGTCGGCTCCCGCCCGCGTGCGCAAAGCCTATCAGTCGGGCGACACGGAAGCGGCGTGGTCTGCCTGGTCCTCCTATCTCGCCAAGCGTAAGAAGCCCGAGCGGATCGATCGGTTGTTTCACTCGAAGCGATCGCCCCTGCTTTGGGCCTTGCCTGAAAAGTCCAACGACAAGAACTATCTTGCGTCCCTCGCCCCCCGCCTCCCGTCCCTCGACACTTGCCTCTCGACTCTCGACTCTTCCCTCGATGCCTTGGCCTTGGCTGTTCAACTGCCCGGGTTGGCCGCCTCGCTTTCGTCCGACAATTGGTGGGCCTTGCTCCGCCGACTGGCGTCATTATCGATCGAAGCGGCCGAGCGGCCCGTCGAGGATTTTCCACTGATCCACCAGTTGCTCGCCGGCGAGTTGCCGCTGACGTTGGCTTATAACCTGCCTGAGATCGCGGCCTGTCGCCAATTGGCCGGGGTTGCCCGACGGTCGTTGGAATGGGGGCTTGGCCTCTTGCTCGACGGCGAGGGACTCCCGCAGGCAGAAAATCTCTCCCTGCTCCGCCCGTTGTTGGCCTGCTGGATCCGCTGCCAGGCCCTGGCCCGACGGTGCAAGGACGGCTCGTTGAGCCACGACGCGGTGGCCCAGATCGAATGGGCCGTGCGTCAGTCGCTCCGTTGGACCCGGCCCGACGGCAGCCCGGTTTTCGACGCGCCCCGCGCCGGGGCGTCCTGTGCCGACCTGTTCGCCGCCGCCCTGGACTTTGACGAGGATGAGGACGATCATGCGATTGCCGCGCTGGTTTTGCCGGGCCGCGTGAAGTCGCGCCGCGGTCGCGCTGGGGTACGTGCTCTGCCGCCGGTGGCCATGCTCAGCGAATGGTCGGCCGCGGCCATGCTGCGGCCCGACTGGTCCCACGCGGGCCCTTGCTTGTCGGTTCTCTATCCGGGCCGGACCATGCTGACGGAATTGAGCACGCGGCGCGAGTTCCTCTGGTCGGGCCGCTGGGAGTGCGAGGTCCGGCTCGACGGCACGCTCCTTGTGCCCACGGGCGACTGGGAGGAAACGTGCTGGGTTTCGGACGGGGACGTCGATTTTCTGGAGCTTCAGATCGAGCTGACCGAGGGCGTGCGGATCGAGCGTGAAATGGCCCTGACGCGCAACGACGGCCTGTTGCTGTTGGCTGATGCCGTGATAGGCGAGCGGCCCGGCCGGATCGAGTATCACGGTAGTCTGCCGCTGGCGCCGGGCGTGTCGCTCGACGGAATGCCCGAGACCC
>DATECS010000359.1:0-25883 GCA_035286785.1 Thermoguttaceae bacterium
TGGTACGATGGGTTGGGGCGCGGCACGGCCAGCGCCTACTACGGCCGCGAAGACATCGCCACGGGCGAGACACACTATTTCTTCGACGGCTCGGGCGACCCGGACGGCAACAACGACGGCGTTCCCGACCGCGCTGAAGCCAACCGGCCACAGACTTACGCCGAAAACGCCGGCTCAGCGGCCGGTTTCGGCTTCCAACTCCAGCTTACTCAGTACAACGACGCCGGACTGGCTTATCGCACGATCGACGACCTCGGCCGGATCGACGAGACTCAATATGACGACGCCGGCCGGGTGGTCAAGACCATCCAGAACTACGCCGATGGTACGCCCGCTGGCGCTGACACCGAACAGGACATCACGGTCGCGTATGAATACGACTCCGGCGGCCGGCTAGTTACGATGACCGCCAACAACGCCAAGGGAAGCGGAGACCCGGAAGCCCAGGCGACCAAGTACCTCTATACGTCGCCGATCAACGCCGCGTGGCAGACGGCCGTCGTCTATCCCGATTCCGCCGACGCGCTCACGCAAAACGGCACGACCAAGGTTTGGACGATCACTTCCGGTAGCGACCACGTCTCAACCCTCTACGATCGGCTGGGCCGCACGGAAACGACAACCGACCAGCGGGGCATTGTCCATACCTACACGTATGACACAGCCGGGCGGCTCGCGGTAGACGCCGTGACCGCTCCGGGCGGCTGGGGCAATGTGGACCATTCCGTCGAGGCCGTCGTCACGACCTACGATGACGTGGGCCGCGTCGAGTACGTGACCAGCTACAGTTCGTCCAATCCGGCGGAGTGGGATTTCGAGCACACCGTCAATCAGGTGAAGTACGAGTACAACGAGTTTGGCGAGGTCAACCGTGAATACCAAGAGCACAACGCCGACATCTGGGCCAATTCGATTTACATTGACTACTATTACGATGACGGCAGCTATGATGACGACGCCTACTACGACCCGGAGACGGGCTACTACCTGGCGAAATACGTGCGACCGACGATGGTGCGTTATCCCAAGCTCTCGCAGTACGTCATCGCCCGGAGCGTCGAGTATCTCTACGCGGTCGGCTCCATCGACGACCTCCTGTCCCGACCGACAAACATCAGCACCACGGGCAGCGTCGCCAACGCCAGCTACAAGTATCTGGGCGCTGACTGGGTTGTGACGGAAGACTTGACCAATATCGACATCACGTTGGACCATGCCGCGAGCAACTTCGACGCCCTGGACCGCTTTGGCCGCGTGGTCGATCAGCTTTGGGAGTGCTATGGAACGACCTGGGAGGATTACAACCCGGCGAACCTCTATCCCGACTACTACTCTTACACCTACAACCGCGCGGGCAACATCGCCACGCGCAGCACCCAGAACGCCTCGCTCAACGAGACGTATCTCTACGACGCCCTCGACCGCCTGACGGACGTGGACCGCGCTAATGGCTTCGATCAGACCTGGGGCCTTGACGGGCTGGGCAATTTTAGCGCGTTTGACGACGACGGCGCGGCGCAGACGCGCACCGTGGATGAGGCCAACCAGATCGAGACGATCATCAGTGACGATGACTGGGTTTCGCCCGATTACGACCTGGCCGGCAACATGATCTTCGGCCCCGACCCCGATCTGCCGGACATGGGGTTCCATTACGTCTATGATGCCTGGAATCGGCTGGCAGCCACTTACCAGGACGACGGCGATGAAGCGTTCGAGCCTGGCGCGGGCGATGCGTTGGTGGCCGAATACGTCTATGATGGCTTGGGCCGGCGCGTGATGAAGACCGATGATCGGAACGACGTGGACGCATTGAGCCGCCATTACTACTACAACACCGATTGGCAGATTCTCGAAGACCGCGAAACGTACTACGGGGTGGAAGAGGTCAACCAGTACATCTGGAGTCCGCGTTACGTCGATTCGCCGATCGCCTGCCTGCACGACGGCAACGCCGACGGAGACGTGGACGACGACTACCCAGACGACTGGCGGCGGTACTACTTGACCGATGCCAACCACAACGTCACGACGACGCTGCGGATCGACAATTACAACGAGATCGCCTGGACCGGCAACGACGGCGTAAGCCGCAACGTCTACACGCCCTACGGCGAAGTCACGCGATGCCTCGAAGACTGGACGCCCGGCGGCAGCGCCGAAGAACTCTTCGACGGCCCGATGTTCGCCGGGTACTTCCTCGACACCGACACGGGCCTCTACCAGGTCCGCAACCGCTTCTACGACGCGAACCTCTCGGCGTTCCTGAACCGCGACCCCGTTGGGTACGCCGGCGGCAGCAACCTCTATGCGTACTGCGGCGACTCGCCGACGAATCGAACCGACCCGAGCGGGCTGTTTATCACTGTTTCCGCCGATCAGCAGGAACCCCTGCGGAACTTCTTCGGTTCGCAGAATCTTCGCTTCACGGATGCCGGCAACGGAATGTACCGCGTGAATCTAGCGGATTCGACGGCAGCACAGCGACAGCTTGGCCAGTACGCGGGCGACCGTGGGTACAAGGCAGCATTGTGGGAGGCGGTGATCGCCGCCGATTGGCGTGGTAGCCTCGATCAGATCAATCAGACATACGTCAACGGTGGCGTATCCCTGGCCCTCGGCGGGCCACAGAGCAGAATCGTTGGCATCCTAACTCGTCCCGGTGGTAACGGACAGCCGGTTCCAATATGGGCGGATGTAGACGCTAACGGCAAGCGAACGAATGTGATCTATGGAGGACAGTCTCCTGAAATCAGTATGCTGTTCATAAAGTTATATGCCCAAAGTTACGCGGAGTTCGTAGGGACGATGGCCGCAGGAGAAATCGTCGGTGGCGTACTTGCTGCTCGCGTAGCGGCCAAGGTCGCCCCAAGCGCAATTCGCTATGGAGCGCATCTCGAAGGACCATTGCCATCAACCGTGGCGAACACGTTTAGGGGCGGTAGTTACACGCAAACGACGTTGCAGGCCGAAACGACGCTATACCGAACGTATGGCGGAAGTTCGGGTCAATTGGGGTCGTACTGGTCGCGGACTGCACCGCAGGGGCCACTACAAGCGAGCATGGACCTCGCGCTCCCGCCGGGCAATACTGCACAAAACGTCCTTCGTATAACTGTGCCCAAGGGCACTGTGATTTACGAAGGGTCCGCCGCCACAAACTTTGGCCGACTTGGCGGCGGAAACCAAGTCTTTGTTCCCCGAGTCAATCCATCATGGGTGAAGCCGTGACTACAACGCAGATAGCATCCTTGGTACGCCGTTGGTTTGACCAGGCGCAGCAGGCGAGCGGTCCTATCCTTCCTGACGGATGGTTCGGTGGTCGCCCCTACGACAACATCTTTCTGCTAGAGGATGTAGAGGTAGTGGACGATATGCTGATGATCCATCTCAGTGAAGACACAACGCTCAGTGTTGCTCGTCCCCGGCGTGGTTACGTAGAGAACTCCGAATTGGTGTTGGAGGATTTCGACCACGCAACGCTCCGGTGGAAGCACTACGGGGGCAGCGAGTACCACGAGAAACATTTTGACTCGGGGCAAGTGAGACTTGCGCCACCCGTTGGGATGACCGTAACGGTCGAGTAGCTTCTCGATTCTGGTATAATGGAGGTCATGAAGAGAACGATCCTGCTACTGAGCGTGCTGTTGGCGATGGCGGGAACTCGCGTCTGGGCGAAAGTCTCCTAGACGCCCGCAGCCTTCAGTCCTTCGACTACCATCATCGGGCCGAATATGTTAATCTACGGCCCCGATGCCCTTTTCTATGGAGGTGTCGGTGCGGCAGGCGGCATTTATTGGTATGGAACCTCGGGGCAGGAGTGAGCCGATGAAGAAGCTCACCCAGTATCTCCTGTCTCCTAACGCCTGGGTCGGTGTCTTCTCGATTCTCGCGGTCGCCGGACTGCTTCTGTGCGCAGTTGGTTTCGTTACGCAGGTCCGCCAGTTCACGGTAATCGGACTGTGGTTGATCGCGCCAATTCTGATCGGAGGCATCTTCATACTGTTCGTTGTTCTTCCCGTGCTGATAGTCGCCAATCGGAGGCAGCGCGAGTGAGCCACCTGCTATTGACATTCACTGCGAATTCAAAAGGGAAATGTGATGGTCCGCTTGTCGGGCAAGACAGGAGTAGTTCCACGATGGAAAGAAGAGCCATGATTGCCCGATTGAAAAAGCTGGAGATCGGTTTCAAGCTCGACTGCGGCACGCAAGTAACGGACGCTTGCATCGACACCATCGCCGGCTTTCCGAAGCTGGAGGACGTTTGGCTGCACGATACCGCCGTGACCAAGGCGGGGTCGGAACGACTGCGGAAGAAGCTGCCGGACATACCGGAATGTAACGTTGGCGTGGGGCCGCGAGAGGATTCTGCCGGTCAGATCGAAGCATCCTAACGGATATGCCCGCCGCCAATATCCAACTCCAACAACCAACGAATCAAACCGTGACCGGGCCGCGATTTCACAGTGACGGCTCCCGGATCGTCGTTGAGTACGACTGCGAAGAGGACCAAGGCGAAGTCGCGTGGTCGGAAATCTCCTTTGAAGAGGCACTGGCTTTCGAGTATCGTGAAGCCGCTTGCTGTCGTGCGGACGATGTTATTGGTGCGCACGAGGTCCGCTGCCTCGAAAGATCGGCTTATCTTTCAGACGTGATTGATCGCTGGCAAGCGTCAGTCGGCTGGGAGGAGTGGCAACAGAAGCAAGGTGGGGCTGCACGATTCAAGCATTTCACGGTCTTCTTCGACGACGCGGGATGCGTCAATGTCGTGGCCGCCTCGTGCGCGGTTGCTTGAAACGAAAAAGCCCTCCGTAGGCGGGGCAGGGACCTACAGAGGGCGAAGAATTGTGGGGCATTGCCCCACGAAGGCCGATTATCTTATATGCCCTTGGCTCTTGTCAAGTAGCGGTTTCTGTTTTTTGTCAGCGTCCCGTCAGTACGCTTGTTCACCCCGATCTCGCCCAGGAGAAGCCCCATTCGCCGAACCTGCTGCGAGACACCCCATCGGCCGCTGCACGGACGAAAACGGCCTCCAGCGAGTTCTCCGGCAGCGCAAGGAGCGATTCCGCCTCTGTCTTGGTGAAATGGGTGGCCGCCATTGGCTGGCCACCGGTTGCTTTGTTCAGGATGGCCTCAATGCGGCTGCTCTGCGGCTGTCCACGGTCACAATGCTTCTTTCTTGTCTGGCCGCGTCTCCGGCAAGTCGGTACGCCAAGTTGTCTGACAAGGGGCGATTACTTGTGCAGCGCGAACCAGAAGACAGCCGCCGCCAGAGCGAGCCGATACCATCCGAACGGAACCAGGGTGTGGCGGCCGAGGAACCAGACGAATCCCTTCACCGCCAGCCATGCGACCACGAAGGACACGACAAATCCAACGGCCAGCATCGGGAAGTGTCCTTCGAGAGTTGCGCAGCTCTTGTGCAGCTTGAAAACCGTGGCGGCGATCATAATAGGCACGGCGGCGAAGAACGAATACTCGGTTGCTGTTTTGCGATCGACGCCCGAGATCATGCCGCCGAGGATGGTTGAAGCGGCCCGCGACATGCCCGGCCAGAGCGAGAAGCACTGGAACAGCCCGATCCGCAGGGCGTCGCCCCAAGTCAGCGCATCGAGTCCTTCGACTTTCGGTCGCGGCCGGTAGTGTTCGGCGAGCAGTATCCAGACGGCCCCGACAGCCAGAGCAGCGGCAACGGTCAAGGGGCAAAACAGATTTTCCTCGATGATGTCATGCGCGAGCAGCCCGAAGACGGAAGCAGGAAACGTCGTCACGAGCAGAAGACCGATGCCCCGCAGCCCGGAGAAGCCGCGATTGTCGCCCAGTCGCAGCAAGCGGGCGAATCGGGCGGGATAGGCCGCCACGATGGCCAGAATCGCGCCAAGTTGGATGATGACCTCGAAGGCGTCGGCCGTCCCCTTGCCCACCAGTTGCTCGAATCCCGAGTAGTGACCCACGAGAATCAGATGCCCGGTCGAAGAGATGGGCAGGAACTCCGTGAGTCCTTCCACGACGCCCATCAATGCGGCCAAGATGCTTTCCATCGGGCAAATCTTGATTCAAGGGACGTAGAGACTTGTGGTATGGCATTTGTCAAGGACGAGAAGCGTCGATCCTACCAGCCTCAAGAGTGATCTGCCAGGGCCGAAAACGCCTGGCATGATTGCACCTCTCCCCTCGTCTACGGCGATGCGGGTGAACGAGAGAGACCGCCGCCGTCAGCACGCCCGCACAATCGACGCGCGAGTCGCAATGTCTTTTGTGACAAAGGGTTATGGTGGACGTGGCGATCATCAGCGTCGTGGGCGTCTTTGTCCGCGCGTGGGCGGTTCTCGTGGATCGAACCCGTTCAGGACCGGCGGAATCGTCGGCAAGTCGGGATCAAGCGGTGCAATCCGCATCTCCGATAAGAGTTGACAGGGAATGCCTATCCCTTTGGTGCGAAACGGGTTTTGACCAGGAGATTGCCCGCCGCGAGGCTGGCGTGTTACAATGGAGCGATCAGGCAGCCCTTGCACGGCAGCTGGGTCGCGGTGTTCTTGTGGCCTGTGATAGGACGCATCGCCGCCGCCTTCGGAATCCCAAGTCCCCTTGAATTGCACAATGCGACAGCAGAGGCTCATCGGTATCGCCGCGCTTGTGCTGATGGTTGCCGGCCTTGTACTGGTGGCAGCCGACGGACTTCTGTTTCCGGGGGTGAAGCACGAACCCGGTAACTGCCCCATCTGTGCTTTGGCGCAGTGTCTGGCGGCGACCCAGCTTCCTCCTCCAGTGCTCGCAATCGCGCCGCTTGACCATCACGGGCTGCCGCCGGCGACGACGCATGTCTTCTGGAGCGAAGCCTTCTCGCAAGCGTTTTCCGCGCGCGCTCCACCTTCCTGCATCCCCGTCTGACGGGCGCTGGGACTGCATTCACAGCCGGCTCTTGAAGTCACCTCCGTGTCTACGTGTCGGCTGCGCATCGAATGCCTCAAGCGGTTCGCGCGGCAAGGTATTGTATCCAGCGTAAGCCCGCAAGACGGTTCTCTCTTGTTACGACTCGCTTCGACCCACAAGCGTGTCCATCGGTTCTGGAAAGAAGAAACTCGATTGACGGGAAAGGATTCCCGGAGGTGTACGATGTGGCGTGAATCAGACGAAAAAGACCTCACAACGGGGTTGGCGATCGCAAGGCGGCTCGGTCTCGGCGTGATGGTCCTGGCGGTCGTCTTGCAGAGCGACCTCGCGCTTTCGACCGAATATGCTCCCAGTGCGCAGTTGGCCCAACCGCCGAGCACGATCACGTTGAAAGGATTCTCGCGGACGGAGGAGATGCCCGCGCCGTGGCCTCCTTTGTCGGCCACCGCATTGACGCTGGACCAGGCGGTCAACCTCTGCCTGGTAAACGACCCGAAGATTCGCGCCGGCCTGGAGGGCATCAGGCAGTCCCACGCGGACGCCTGGACGGCCTCGTTGCGGCCCAACCCCGAGTTGTCCGTCGGCGCTGGCTTGTTGCCACTCGGCAAACCGTTCACGGAGGAATCACCGGGCGGGCCGCCGGAGTTCGATCTGGGTGTCAGCTACCCGATCGACTGGTATCTCTTCGGCAAGCGGGCCGCCGCGATGGCCAGCGCTGCGGTGGGCGTTAGCGTGACCGAGGCTGATTACGCCGATCTCATTCGGCTGCGCGTGACGGAAACGACGCTCGCTTTCTACGACGTTTTGGAGGCCCGGGACTTGCTGGAAGTTGCTCGCCAGGACGTGAAAAACCTGGAGCGGATCGAAGCGATCACGGCCAAGGCGGTCGCCAACGGCGGACGAGCGCGAGTGGAACTCAGCCGGATTCGCCTGGACTTGCTCAACGTACGTCGAGTTCAACGCGACGCCGAGTACGCGATCGTCTCGGCCAAGGCGCGGTTGCGGGCCTTGCTGGGGGGGAGCCTCCCGGATGCGGCGCTCGACGTGGTGGGCACGCTCGACGGTCCGCTGACGGCCGAGCCGCTGCCGCCCGACGGCGCGTATATCGTGGCGACGCAGAACCGGCCCGACGTGCTGGCCCTGCGGCGCAAGGTGGCCAAGGCCCGGGCGGACATCGAGGTCGAACGTCGCGCAGCCCTGCCGGAGATCACCTCCGATTTCGGGTACGCGCGCCAGTATCAGCGGTCCATCGGAGCCAACGACGTCTCGGCCTGGGGCACGGGTCTTGCGGTCTCGGTGCCGCTGTTTGACCGCAACCAGGGCAACCGGGCCAAGGCGGCCTCGCTGACCGCCCAGAGCAACTACGAATTGCGAACCGCCCTCTTGGAACTTCGCTCGGAGATCGAGCAGGCGGTCGAGTCGCTTCACACGGCCAAGGAAAACGCCGGTTCCGTCGCCCAGGAGGAACTGCGTCTGGCCGCCGAGGTCCGCGACAGCATCAACCAGGCTTACGAGGCGGGCGGGCGGCCGCTCATTGACGTCCTCGACGCGCAGCGCAATTACCGCGACACCTATCGCATTTATATCTCCAGCCGCGCCAACTACTGGCGAGCGCTCTGCAACTACAATTCCGCTTTAGGCAAACAGGCAACCCGATGACCAACGATTCGAGCAACGTCGAGAAACACCACTCGCGGCCTTCCACCTCGTTACCCTCCGTTCCCACCCCATCACGCGCGGTGCGCCTTTGGACGCAGGTCCAATTCGTAGTATGCCTCGTCACGGTCGGCGGCATCCTGTCCTATCTGCTCTGGACGGCCGACACGGGATCGCCGGGTTCGGTCGGCGACCGCTCGACCGATCACTCGCGGGACGTGCGTCTGGCAGGGCCGCGGTGCATTTGCGTTCGGGACGACTGTCCGTTGTGCCGGAAACTCCAGGTGACGATCGTGCGGCCGACGCCCATCACGACTCCGCTTTTGACCGTGACCGGCACGGTGGTCGCCAGCCTGCGGCCAGGCAATGGCAAGGGAAATGACTACTGGCAGTTCGATTCCCTGGAACTGCTCACGACGTTCACCGACTGGCAGAAAGCCACGGCCGACATTGCCTTTCTCGAAACCCAACTCACCCAGATCAAACAACTGGCCGAAACGCGCACCAGTGCCCAAGAGAAGCTGGTGGAGCGAATGAAGAAACTGGTCGAGGCGGGCACCGACACGGAAAGAGACCTCGCGGCGGCGCAGGCCGAGTTGATCCAGTCCCAGGTCGAGGGACGCAAGGAAGTCTATGAAGCGGAAACGGCCGTGCGGCTCGCCCGGCGAACGGAGGCCGCCTTGGCCCGCCAACTCCAGCAGGTCGGTCTGGAACCCGAGTTGCTCGGGTCCATCGCCGTGGACGTCGATATGGTCGTCGCCGACGTGCCGGAGGGCCTCGCGGCGAGGGCAAAACTCGCCCAGGGCTGCGACGCCCGGTTCTTCGGCCTTCCCGACCAAACGTTCCAGGGCAAGGTCCGGGCCATCGCCCCGGTGCTCTCGAAGGAACGCCGCTCGCTGCGGGTCTTGTTCGCCATCAGTGACCCGCACGATCAGCTTCGGCCGGGCATGTTCGCCGACATCGGCCTAGGCACCGACGCTCGCAGCGCCTTGTTGATTCCCCCGGAGGGCGTTGTTCACGTAGGACGCGCCGATTACGTGCTGGTCCGCGATGGTCGCAGCGATTGGCGGGTGACTGAGGTGCAAGTGGGCGAACTTCACGACGAGGGCGTGGAGATCGTCGGCGGCCTTCGCGCCGGCGACCAGATTGCCGGCCGAGGCGCGATCCTCTTGAAGCCCCTTATCATCCAGGCGCTGCAATCGCCGAAGCGGTCCGAAAGCGTCCACGCCCTGCAAGTCTCCAGCACCCCGAAGAACGACCCCACATGATTTCCGCGCTCATCGAACAAGCCGTCCGCCACCGCTGGTTTGTCCTGATTCTGGTGACGGTGGTGGTCGGATGCGGCGTCTACGCTTTCCGACAATTGCCGATCGACGCCTACCCGGACATCTCGGGCCAGGTCGTGGCCGTGGTCACGGTCTATTCCGGCCGCGCTCCCGAGGAAGTCGAACGGCAAGTGACGATCCCGATCGAGATCGCCATGCGCAACGTGCCCAGGGTCCAAGTGGTTCGATCGCTGACGAGTTTCGGTCTCTCCGTGGTGCAGGTGAGCTTCGAGGACGCGACCGAGACCTACTGGACCCGCCAGCGCGTCCAAGAGAAACTCGCCGGAGTGGAACTGCCCGAGGGCGTGACGCCGGAACTCGGGCCGCTGACTTCCTCCTGCGGCGAAATCTATCGCTACGAATTGGTCTCCGACGGAACGTGCGATCTGATGGAGTTGCGGACGCTCAACGAATGGGTCGTCATCCCGCGCCTGTTGCGAGTGCCTGGCATTGCCGACGTGTCCAACTTCGGCGGACTGGCCAAACAGTATTCCGTGACGTTTCATCCCGCGCAGTTGGAAAGGCATGGGCTGAAGCTGAGCGATCTGGTCGAGGCGATCCAGACGAACAATGCCTCGGCCGGCGGAAGCGTGTTGACGCGGGGCAGCATGGCGCTGGTGATTCGCGGCGCGGGGGCGCTCGAAAACACCCGGCAAATCGAGAATATCTTTGTCAAGTCGGTCGAGGGAACGCCCATCCTGCTCAAAGACGTGGCCACGGTCGAAGTGAACTCCATGACGCCCTCCGGCCTCTATAGCAAAGACGACAGGGACGAATCGGTCGAAGGAATCGTGCTCATGCGGCGCGGGGAGAATCCGTCGCGGGTGCTGGTCACGCTGAAGGAGGCTGTTGGGGAACTGAACGAAACGGAGTTGCCCAAGGGCGTGAAGATCGCGCCATTCTACGATCGCCAGTATTTGGTCGATAACACGCTGCATACGGTGTCGCATAGCGTGTCGCTGGGCATTACGCTGGTGGTGCTCGTGTTGCTGTTGTTCCTGGGCCGTCCGGCCACGGCCGCTTTGGTCGCCGCGACGATCCCCTTCGCGCTACTGTTCGCGCTGGTCCTGATGCACTTGACCGACATCCCCATCGGGTTGCTGTCGATCGGGGCGATCGACTTTGGCATCATCGTGGACGGGGCGGTCATCATGGCGGAGAACATCGCCCGCCGGTTGGGCGAAGCCACCCGCCGCGACGAAAAGCCGAATGTTCTGAAGGTCGTGTTGGCCGCCTCCCACGAAGTCGAACGGCCCGTGTTCTTCTCGATGCTGATGGTGATGGCGGCCTATCTGCCGCTTCTGTCGCTTACGAGCATCGAGGGACTGCTGTTTCGGCCCATGGCGCTGACGATGGTGTTCGCCCTGGCCGGGGCGCTTCTGTTCGCGTTGTTCATCGTGCCCGTCCTGGCGGCGATCATGTTCCGGCGGGGCTACCAGGAATGGGAGAATCCGCTGCTGGCGCTCATCCGGCCGGTTTACGTGGCCGCGCTGCGCGGCCTGGTGGCCTGCCGGTGGCTGGTGGTTGCGGTCGTGCTGTGCGTCATGGCGGTCGTCGGTATGCGAATCGTGCCCAAACTGGGCATCGAGTTCCTGCCCTATCTTGACGAAGGGCCGATCTGGGTCAAAGCGAGTTTCCCCGAGGGAACGTCCCTGCCACAAACTGCCAGCTTCGGCAAACGCATCCGCGAGGTTGCCTTGGAGTTCCCCGACGTGAAGTTCGCCTCCGCCCAAGTCGGCCGGACGGAAGCCTGGACCGAGCCGTTCCCGCCGAGCCGCATCGAGATGATGATCGGCCCGAAGCCGAAGAATGAGTGTACGCAGTTCAGGACGAAGCAGGAGTTGGTGGCTGCCTTGGGGTCGCGGCTGCGGGAGGAGTTCCCGACCACCCGGTTCAGCTTCACCCAGCCGATCATCGACATGGTGATGCAAGACTCCAACGGAACCTCCGCCAACCTGGCGGTTGAACTCTCCGGTCCCAGTTCCGACGTGCTTCTGGAAATGGCCAACCGCACGTTGGAAATGCTCCGAAGCGTTCCCGGCGCGCAGGACGCGAACATCGAACAAGAGGGACCGCAGGCGCAGCTTCAGATCGTGCCCGATCGGCGTCTGTGCGCGCGATACAACGTGCGCATCGAGGACGTGACCAATCTCATCAACACGGCGCTGGGCGGAGAGCCGGTTGGCACGCTGTTCGAGGGAGACCGGCGGTTCGATATTGTCGCCAAGCTCGACCGCGCCGCCGTGGCTTCCACCCAGGCCATCGGGCGGTTGCTGGTCCATACGGCGGAAGGCCAGCCGGTGCCGCTGGCCCAGGTGGCGAAAATCGACGTGGCGGATGGGCAGACGGTGATCGCCCGGCAGAGTGGCCGACGGCGGCTCACGGTGCGGTGCGACATCGCCGGCCGGGATGAAGGCGGCTTTGTCGCGGAGGTTCAACGAAGGTTCGACGCGGAAATCCGTCCTTCGATGCCCGAGGGATACCACGTCGCGTGGTTGGGAATGTTCGAGAATCTCGCCCGCTCCTACGACCACTTCCGACTGCTCATACCAGCAACCGTCGCTATCATCTTCCTGCTGCTCTGGGCGACGTTTCAATCGTTGCGGGCCGCGCTGTTGGTGCTGGCCGGTATTCCCTTTGCCTGCATCGGCGGCATCCTGGCCCTCTACGTCCGCGACATGCACATCAACGTTTCGACGGGCGTCGGTTTCTCCGCGCTGTTCGGCATCGCGCTGATGGACGGCGTGCTCATGGTCCGTGGAATATCGTTTTGGCGCGAACAAGGCGCGGAGTTGCGGGAAGCCATCGTCGAGGGGGCAATCCTGCGACTGCGGCCGATCTTGATTACGGCCATCGTGGCGATCTTCGGTCTGCTGCCCGCCTCGATGGCCACTGGGCTGGGTTCCGACGTGCAGCGTCCGCTGGCTACCGTGATCGTCTGGGGGCTGTTCAGCTCCACCGCGCTGACGCTGTGCGTACTGCCCGCGCTCTACGCGATTTTTCCGCCGAAAGTCGTGCGGGTGGCTGACGAGACGGACGCTGACTCGCCCGGTCAGTAGCCGTTTTCGGGGCGGGCAAGCACGTCGAGTTGCCGGCGGCCAAAGCAATCAGCGACGCCCAGCCTGGAAAACAGGTATCTTGGCAGCCCGGAATAGGGGTGATAGAATTGCAGTGACAATCTGATTGACGCGATTGCGTCAGAATACTGCTTCCCACGAAACCGCGAACCTGGACTGCAAGGTCCTTGAACTAGTGAAGCAGTGCAAGCCCGTTCTCCAAAAGGGAACGCCGGCCTTGTGCTGTTCACTAGTGCCTCTTCGCGGAGGTCGTGGGAGCAGCCTTGGTTCGGCGTTCCCTTTTTCTGTAGGAGCGGGCGGCATGTCTCCAGACGACGAGGCGGAAGCCAAGCTGATCGCCGAGTACGAGCGGCTCAGACGGCGACTCCACGAGTTGAACGTCCAGGTCGAGCACATCGACCGGCGATTGGTTCAGATCGAACGTCAACTGCCGGATCGGTATGTATTCCCCGACGACACGCCTGGTGTCGAGCGGCCCAGCCGGCGGAAGACTCGGTGGGACGATGCCGAGTAGGAGGAATCACCAAATGACCCCTACGCTCGTCGCAACGTCCTATCGCTTCGCGCGTTGCCAGGTTCATCCCGACCATGACGACGTTCAAGGCTGGTTCCTGGAAGTTCGGGCTATCGCTTCTTTTAGGCGATCAACGACCCATTCGATCTCGTCGGAGGTCGTGCCCACGCCCAAGCTGAAGCGAATGGCCCCCATGCCGACGTTCGGGGGAATTTCCATCGCCCGGAGTACCGGCGAGAGTTCCACGGCCCCGTCGTGGCACGCCGAGCCGGTGGAGGCGGCCACCTCGGGCAGTTGGGCCAGAATCTCTGCCCCCACCTTGCCCACGAAGGAGACGTTCAGCGTGTTGGGCAGCCGATGTTCCGCATGGCCGTTCAGGACCACCTGGTCGCCGAACAATTCGAGCAACCGTGCCCAGAACAGGTTGCGGAGTTGCTGGACCTCGGCCATTCGGCCGAGGCGGGCCTGGGCCAGTTCGCACGCGGCTCCCAAGCCGACATCGAGCAGAACGTTTTCGGTTCCCGCGCGACGGCCCGCTTCATGTCCAGCGCCGTGAATGAGGGATTCCAGCGCGACGCCCTGCCGGACATACAGCGCCCCGACCCCCTTGGGGGCTTGGAACTTGTGGCCCGCGATCGACAGCAGGTCAACGCCAAGCTCGTCCACCCGCGTGTCAATCTTGCCGATGGTCTGGGCGGCGTCGGTGTGGAACAGCACTTTACGTTCCCGGGCAAGACGGGCGATCTCGGAAATCGGCTGGATGGTCCCCACTTCGTTGTTGGCGTGCATCACGGAAATCAAGATAGTCCGGCCGGTGATCGCCTTGCGGATGTCGTCTGGATCGACTCTGCCCGTGCCGTCCACCGGAAGATAGGTCACTTCCGCTCCCAGCGTCTCCAGAAAGCGGCAGGGCTGGATCACGGCCGGGTGTTCAATTCGCGTCGTGATGATGTGATTGCCGCGCCGCCGCAGTGCGAAGAATGCGCCCTTGATGGCGTGGTTGTTCGCTTCGCTCCCACCGCTGGTGAACACAATCTCCTCGGGCGATGCCCCCAGCAGTGCGGCGACCTGCCCGCGCGCCCGCGTCACGGCCGCCCTCGCCGGTTTTCCCGCCCAGTGGGAACTCGAAGGATTGCCGGAACTCGCTTCGAGGGAATTCTTCATCGCTTGGATGACTTCTGGGGCGATGGGCGTGCTGGCGTTGTAGTCGAGATATATTTGACGCATTGCTGGTATCCTTCCTGGCCAAGGGATTCCGAACTCAGAAGCTGACGACGCGATCGGACTTTGCGATCAACTCATACAAGTCCTTCATCGTGGAGAGCGGACACACCTCCGATTCTTCCTTGGCCCTCAGCCGCAAGCACGTGCCGCACGCCGCGATCCGCCCGCCGGCCGCCAGCAGCGACTCCGCTTGCCCTCGCACGTCGAACTTGTCAGTGCCGATCTGGTCGAGTTCCACGCCCTTGCCCAGGAGAAACACGGTGGCCGTGTCGCCTTGCGCCACGGAATAATTGGCCAGCCGCATCGCATTGAATACGGTCTCGGGATCGTTGCTTGACAGAATGAGTCCCAGCTTCATGGTAACGCTCCTTTTTAAATCGGAAGTCATCGGGCCTTCCCGCTCCAAACGCTCCTATCTGGTCGCACGGCGTGAAACCTCGTCTTCTTGCACAGTTTCCCGCGACCCCATCGTCCGCTTGGATTGGATAGCTTTTACAGATTATACGCTTGTGCAGTCATGCGGTCACTCCCCTTGATAGCCCCGTCACGTTTGCAGCAAATTCGGCACTGTCCCGGCGAGAAGGCCGACAAGCGCTCCGGCCAGAATCAGCCACAGGGAGTTCACGCGGAACCGCAGGAGTAGAACGGTGCTGAGCATGAGTCCTTTGCGAATCGCCGCGATCAAGGAGGACGACGTAAGCGCGAGAATCCCAGCCGCCGCAATGCCTGAGGAGATTGTTCCCCTCGTGGAACGGCTCAACGAGTTACTCCACCGGCTCGACGAAGCGTTTGCCAGAGAGCGATGCCTGACGGCCGACATCGCCCACGAGCTGCGCACGCCCGTGGCGGGCGTCCTTTCCACGGCCGGCGTGGCGCTCTCGGCCGACCGCGAGCCGGCCGATTACCGAGAGGCCCTGGAAGACGTCCGCCGGATCGCCCGACGGATGCGGTCCATGATCGAGAACCTGTTGGCAGTGGTCCGTGTATGCTCCCGGCCGTGTCGAATCCTTCGACGCGCGCGGCGATTGAATCGACAGGCTGGCGGCATGGTGCATCTCGCTGCCGATCGCGGCATCGCGGAACTGCCCTTGCACCGGCAATACGCCTTCTTGGGCAAGGTCTGGCACGCCAATTGCTTCACGAGGCACGGTTTCGCAAGTGGACCGGCATTCAACACAGGAGAACGCAGATGACACGGATGCGGTGTTCCCTCCTTCTGGCGGCGTTTGTCGTTGCAGCGGCCGTCGTTGGGGCTGCGGTGGGCTGCGGCCACCGGGCGAACTACCCGAAGGCGAAGGTGACTAGTCCACTCGGTCGTCCCGGCGTTTGCTCGGCCTGCAAGAAGAAGATCGAGTCGGTCGCCGACGCCAATCTCGTGGTGATCGACGGCGTTCAATACGTTATCTGCGATGACCCGTGCGTTGCCAAGTTGCGGAAGCAACTCGAATGGGAGAACGGCCGTTGACGTGCCGAAAAAGGGGACAGGTCCAATTGGTGCGCAGCACCCTTCGGGCCGTTCCGACAAATTGGACCTGTTCCCTTTTTCGGCGGCTCATTTTCTTTTCGTGCAAGCAAGAGGAACTGCCCATGCCACGACGGCCCTTTCACGGTTTCACCTTGGTGGAACTCCTGGTCGTGATTGCGATTATCGGCGTCTTGATCGCCTTGCTGCTGCCGGCGGTGCAGGCCGCGAGGGAATCGGCGCGAAGGGCGCAGTGCTCCAACAACGTCAAGCAGGTCAGTCTGGCCATGCAAAGTTACGAGAGCCAGCACGGGCGCTTTCCGCCGGGGCACCTCGAAACGGGAACGGACGGGCCTTCGTACCGACATCAGTTCAGCTTCGCGGCTTTCCTCCTGCCCTATATCGAGCAGCAAAACGTCTACAACAGGATCGACTGGACACTCGCGTCCTCCGATGCGGCGAACAAGGCGGCCGGCGCGACTCGGATCGACACGCTCCTCTGCCCCAGCGACCCGATAGCCGAAGGCTTCGCCGCCGATGGATACGCTTCGACGAACTACCTGGCCAACCAAGGGATCAAGTGCGAGTGCCGGCTGAACTGTCCCACGGACAACGCCTGCACCGGCGTGTTCGGACACAACACGTTCATGCGGGCCACGGCGATCACCGACGGTCTTTCCAGCACGTTCTGTTTGAGCGAGACGCTCAAGGGCGATGGCGATCCGTCCACGCTGGATGACAACTACATTTTCGACACCAGCAAGTCCTTCACGGCCGACGACATCGACGCCTGCCAGAATGCGGTTCCCAACTCGTCGATTCGAGGCTGCCGCTGGATCGACGGCAAGACGTATTACAATATGTTCAACGCGAGCCGCGCACCGAACGACCCCCGCGTCGATTGCCTGGCCCCCAACAATGCTTGCAGCAACTTCGCGGCCCGCAGCGCGCATCCGGGCGGGGTGAACGCCAGCATGATGGATGGGTCCGTGCATTTTCTGCCCGACTCGATCGACGTGAGCATTATGCAGGCGCTGGGCACCAAGGCTGGAGGCGAAACCGTTGCCGCAAACGCCTATTGACGGGATATTTCGTCTTGACGAAGGGAACGCTTGAATAATGACGCTGAGACACATGATTCTTCCGGCCGTCTGTTTTACGGTTTGTCTGGCATTGTCCCCGGTATTGGGCGACGAGGCCGCCACATCGGACACGGAATTCGACATCGGCTTCATCGGCCTGCACGGCGGCATCTATGAATTGCTTGAACGGTACGCCAAGGAACTCGGCGTCACTATTGACTACGTAACGGACGGACAAATTGTCAATGGCAAGGCCGATCTGACAAAGTACCGCGTGGTTCTCTTGCAGCATGACACTGCGGGCCGTGACCCAATCCGCGATCTGTTCTTGAGGACCAAAAGAAAGAGCCCCACAACTCGGATTATAGCGATTCCCGACTACGCTAAGAATATGATGAACGATTTGGGAAGCAAGAACCCGATCGAATACGATCCGGCGTTGAGCAAGTATTACGGTTCCGCAACAGAAAATCTGCGAAGGCTGTTGATTTACGTCTCGGTCAAGTATTTGGGGCGCGAGGGCAAGATCGAGCCGCCAGTCGAAGTAATGCGAGGGGGGATGTATCATCCCGATCGCAAGGAACTGTTCGTCGATGCGGACGACTTTATGAAGTGGGCGTCTGGCAGAGGATGGAATCTCGACAAGGCCATGCGGGCAATGGTAGTCGTTCATCAGACCCACCTTGAATTTCAGCAACCGAAGGTGGTTGACGCCCTGATCCGCGAGTTCGAGCGGCAGCACATCCTGGCCGTGGGGATCATCGACTACGGCGCGGAACCCAATTACGAGAAAAACTTGCTGGCGATGAAGCCGGATGTTGTCGTGCATACCTGCTGTAGCAAGGATTCCGTGTCGTTGCGGGAGCGAGTTGATGCGCCGCAGATGCACTCGATCTTCTTCCGAAAGGATTCCACGGATGAATGGTACGCGAGTCTGGTGGGGCTGGGCACGGGCGACATCATGTTTCAGGTCGCCGCTCAAGAGTTGCGCGGTCCGATCGAGCCGCAAATCGGGGGTGGAACACGTTTGGGGCATGGCAGCGCAGAGGCGATAACTCCCATTCCCGATCGGATCGAGCACTTGGTAAGCCGAGCGGCGTCGTGGTGTCGCCTCCGCCACACTTCCAATTCGCAGAAGCGAGTGGCCATTTTGTACTACGATCGGGAGCAAGGGAAGTCGGAGTTGATGCGGGGCAGCACCACGGGCATGTTCCTACATGCCCCGAAGAGCCTGGTCGCGGTCCTAAAGCGGATGAAGCAGGCAGGCTATGACCTATCGCCGCTTCCTGCCGACGAGAACGAACTGATCGAGTGGATGATGGATCGCGGGCGGCAGATTGGGGTGTGGGCACCGGGCGTTTTGGATCGACTCGCCCGCAGCGGCATGGCGGTTCTTGTGCCGGTGGAGACTTACGTGGAATGGTTCGAGAAGCGAGTGCCGAAGGAACAACAGGCTGAGGTTGTCAAGCAGTGGGGGCCTCCACCAGGACGGTTCCTAGTGTGGGAAGACAAAGGAAAGAAGTACATCGTCATTCCGCGCATCGACTTGGGCAACGTGATTCTGGTGCCGCAGCCGCTACGGGGTGAGGCCCACGATCCGTCGCTGTTGCATGATCGCCGCGTGCCGCCGCCGCACAACTATCTGGCCACATATTTCTGGCTCGAATCGGGCTTCAAGGCTAATGCTTTGGTGCATTTCGGCACGCACGGTTCGGAATTCGCCCTACCGGGCAAGCAGGTCGGCCTGTCGAACAAGGACTGGCCGGACATCGTGATGGGCAAGATGCCGAACATCAATCCCTGGATCATCGACAACTTGGGTGAGTCGTCGCCGGCCAAGCGCCGCGCTTATGCCGTCCTCATCAGCCACCTGACCCCTCCGATCGTCAACGCGGGACTGAGCGATGAGTTGGCCAACTTGCACGGCGCAATCGACAAGTGGGGGGCGCTCGATGAAGGCACACTCAAGGAGACGTTCCGCCGACAGATCACCACCGAAGTGCGGCAGTGCCATCTGGACCGTGATCTGCATCTGAAATTGGCAGAAGACGAGATTCTGTCGCCGCAACAAATCGAGCAGGTGGCCGAGTATCTGCACAAAATCTACAACGAGACGACTCCGGTGAGTCTGCATGTGCTTGGCCAGCCGCCGCGCGACGACCTTCTGATTCCATACTTAGTGACAATCTTGCGCAAGAAGTTTCTCGACGGACTGGCAAAGGTCTATCCAGTGCCGGCGGAGGAGAATAGACACGCCGGGGACCGGGACAAATTCATGCGCAAGATTGCCGAAGAGGCTGTTCGGCTGGTGGTCCGCAATGGGGTCGCGCCGCGCGACGCCGTGCTTGCCGTCGGCGGAAAGGTCGAGGGGCCGCTGCCTGAAGACGTGGAGAAGGGGTTTAAGCTGGCCGTGGATTTGAGCGCGCGATTCGCGCGCACGGGCGAGGAGATCGACAATCTGCTGAAGGCTCTCGACGGCCGGTTTGTGCCGCCGGGGCCGGGAAACAGCCCGACGCGCAACCCGGATTCCGTGCCAACTGGTCGAAACCTCTATCTGGTGAATCCCCAGGAGATACCGAGCCGACCGTCGTGGGAGGTCGGCAAGGCACTGGTTGACCAATATCTCAAGCAGACGTTGAAGGACAAGGGGCATTATCCAGAGAAAGTCGGCTTCGATTTGAGTGCGTTCGCCACGTTCATGGACTACGGCGTCATGGAGTCGCAGATTCTCTACTTGCTTGGGGTCGAGCCAGTGTGGGACGAGCGGAATCTGGTACTCGATGTGAAGCTGATTCCGCGCGAGGCGTTGGGGCGTCCGCGCATCGACGTGTTCATCGCGGCAGGTTCCTATTATGAAATGAACTTGCCCACGCGAATGGAGTTGATCGACAAGGCGGTTCGTTTGGTCGCGGTCCTGGAGGAGAAGGAGAACTACGTCCAACAGAATTCGGTGAAGAATTCGGAGCAACTTCAACGGAAGGGGGTCGATCCGCAGCGAGCGGCGGTTCTTGCTCAGGCGCGCATCTTTGGTTATCCGCCGGGACAATTCGCAAATCCGAACTACTATTACCTCGTTGAGCGGTCGGGTACGTGGAACACGCGCGAAGAATTGATCGAGGCTTACCTGGCGCACGTGAAGCACGTATACACCAGGGGGGTGTGGGGGGAGGATGCGCCGGAGGCGTACAACACAGCCATCCAGGGGACGGACACGGTGATGCGTAGTTGGTCGGACCAGATGACCAGCCCGTTGGCCAACAAGTACACATGGTTCCACGGGGGTAGCCTTTGCCTGGCCGTCAAGCACCTTACGGGCAAAGAGCCGGCGTTTCTGCTCTCCGACGTGCGCGATCCCGATCGGACGGAGATGGTTGTGGCCGAGGACGCCCTCCGCCGCGAGTACCGCGTCCGCTTGTTCAATCGCAAATGGATCGAAGGCATGATGAAGGAAGGCTATGCCGGTGCCGATCAGATGGCGGTCATGGTTTCTAACACGATGGGTTGGGAGATCATGCGCAAAGGAAGCGTCGGCGACGACACGTGGAACGAAATCGCCGCCGTTTACGTGATGGACAAGTTGGGACTGTCGATCCGGCAGTGGATGGAGACCTCGAATCCGTTTGCATTTCAAGACATGGCCGAGGTAATGCTCGAATCGGCCCGCAAAGGATACTGGAACGCCGATCCGTCACTGAAGCGGGAGATCGTCGAACAATATGCCCGCTCGGTCGTGCGGCACGGCGAAGGGGGTGGCCGTCGTGGCGGAGGCAACGTGGCCTTGGAGCGATTCGTCGAGCAGACGCTTAATAGCGTGGGGACGAAAGAAATGACCCAGTTAGTGGAGGACTACCAGAAGCGAGTGCAGGAATCGGCGGTGGCGCAAGCGGTGCAGACCGCGCCCGGCACAGCCCCCGGCCCACAGCCGGCGGTGGCAACGAAGACGCCAGCGGCAGCGCCGCCGGCCGGTCAACTGGCCGCGCCCGCGCCGGGCAAACCGGAAGCGGAGCAAGGCAAGCAAGGACAGCCAAATCAATCTGCCGCAGCAAAACCCGCGCCGACGAAACCAGCGCAAACGTCGGCCGCCAAGTCAACCGAAGTCCGAGGAAAACGACTCGAACCGACCATAAAGGCGACAGGCAAAGCGGCCACGCCGTCCGACCATCGTGCATGGCTTTGGGTCGCGGCTGCGGTAATCATCATTCTCCTTGTGGCCGGTGGCTTCATTCTACGAAAAGGGACACCATGACCGACCGATTGGTTGAAACGCTGTACTTTCTGTCCACGGGCCTATTGCTGCCGGTGCTGATCGTGCTAGTCGCAAGCATGGCTGGCGAGTTGATGACTTTGGGCGGACTGATCCGCGAAGCCATCGAGCGCCGTCGCGCCGCCAAGCCGTGGCGGGAATTCCTCTCGCAAATCCGCGATGACAGTGGCGAGGCGGAAGGATTTTACCAACTTCGCTTGACCGGCTATGCAGCCCGTTTTCAGCATGAGAGTCGATCAATCCGGCAAAACCAATTGGCGGTCAAAAAATGTCTGGAGGATATTGAAATCGCGGTCGGCAAGCGGCTCGCTCGGCTTTCGATCCAGGTTCGTGTGGGGCCGATGCTCGGATTGGTCGGCACGCTTCTTCCGCTGGGACCGGCCTTGACCGGACTGGCATCCGGCGACGTGCAGGCGTTGGCTGGCAACCTCATCATCGCTTTTACGACAACGGTGTTCGGCATCTTGGTCGGTGCGTTTGCCTACGCCGTCAGTCTGACTCGCCGGACCTGGTACGAGCAGGATGTGAGCGATTTGGAGTATATCGTCGATGTCCTTTACTCAGCCGCTCAGGAGTCCGAGATTCCAGAAACTTCATACGCCTGTCAGGAGTACAAACGTGCTTAACAAAGGGAAGCGGCGTTGGCAGGCGGTATTGGAAGATGATCCGCTCGCCGGTCTTATCAACCTATTCGACCTGTGGATGGTCTTCTCGATTGCATTGCTGCTTGCGTTGGTCGGCAACATGCAGCAGTCAGGGCGCGTTTTCGGCGATGTCGATCAACGCAAAGTCGCCAATTCGGACGCCAAGGGACTGGAGCCGGTCAATCCGGCGGCAAAGCTCTTGGAGCGATTTCGCCCGAGCAACGATGAATTGACCGGCGAAGGCGAGCGACTCGGCACCGCCTATCGGCTCAAATCGGGTGAAGTCGTCTATGTGCCAGAAACCACGGAACCGTAAACGCTTCACATACAACAATAAGTCATCCCACCACGATCGAGGTTGCCGTACCGCGCCGCGAGTTGAGCCTGTTCGACTCCGTGCGCATCATTGGCAGGGTCAAGCTCGACGACCTGGAGCTTTGGGCAGGTCGCTATGCCGCCTGGCTGTGTGGCGCGGAGAAGCCGGAGCGGAGTGCGGAGGAGATGCAGGCGGCGTTTTTGCCCTCATTGATCGCCTTCGCTTGGAACGTGTCCGAGTAGAAGGCATCCATCTTGCCTTGCTTGACCGCCTCCCTGAATTGCTTGACGCACGCCGCCGCCAGGGGTCTGAACTCCTTGGGCGGCTTCGTCTTGGCCCGATCCACGTAGTCCCGTTGCATGGACCTTGGAATCTTGGCCAGCATGTAGGCGTTCTCGATGGGGAGTTCGGCGGCGTCATTGTTCCGGGGAGGAGCGGGTAGCAAAGAAAATGGCTGAGGCGATTACTGGCAACACTGCATGTTGAAGGGCGCGTGCTGGAGATTGTGACGAAGTTTGCACGTCAAGAGAAAGATTATATGAGCACGAACAAACTCGAACTGGACATTCAGCGGGAACTGGTCCAGTTCATGCGAGAACGAGGCTGGCACGTCGAGCGAATGCTCGCCAACGCTTATCAGACTGGCATCCCCGATCTGTTCTGCTATCACAAGAAATGGGGTATGCGATGGGTCGAGGTCAAACGGTCAGTGAACTACTCCTTTACGCGACGACAGCGACAGAGATTTCCTGCGTGGGAACACGCCGGTATCCCCATCCATATTCTTACGGCCGCTACGCAGGAACAATATGACTTCCTCTTTCAGCCTCCGAACTGGCGAGATTTCTGGAGGCCATCGTTCGCGGTTCCAGAGCAATCAGATATTGATGCGATGCTCGACGAACTAGACCGAGACGGCGAGCAACCGCTTACGGTCGCTCATTCGGTCACATGAATTACCCAGGCTTCGGCCGGTCATCATCTACCTGTAGGAAAAGGAACTTCTATGACGGTGCGAAAACAGAATGACATCTTCCAACCAATCGAGGTTGAGCCGGTGCCGCGATTGGCGCTGAGGTTGCCCGAGGCTGCAATGGCCTGTGGGCTGTCTGAGAGTTTCCTCCACAATATGGCCAACAGCGGCGAAATACCGTCAATCAAGATTGGCCGTGTTCGGCTTTTTCCGGTCGAACGGCTGCGGAAATGGCTGCTGGATGCGAGCGAAAGGCCGGAAACCGTCATGGCAACGGCAGTTTGACAAGGCGCTGGCGGGAGACGACAATGTCTTCCTGCTCGGCTCTCCTTCTTGGCTGCGTATGACGTGGCCTACAAATCGTGAGAGAGAAAAGATGGCTTCAATCGTAAACGATCCCAACGGACGGCGACGACTGCAATTCAAGGCCCCAGACGGGCGGCGGCGGTCGATTCGCTTGGGAAAAGTCACCCAGAAGGCGGCTGGGTTGATTCGGTCGCGTGTTGAGGCGATCGTGTCGGCTCGGATTGCGAGCCAACCGCTCGACCCGGATACGACGGCTTGGGTGGCGAGCCTGCCGGATGAGATGCACACCAAGCTGGCCGAGGTGGGGCTGTTCGAGCGGCGCGGCGTGACCAGGCTTGGGCCGTTCTTGCGGTCCATTATTGACGAACGACACGACCTCAAGCCGAACACCCGACGGAATTGGATGTCAGCGATCAATCATCTGATCGAGTTCTTCGGCGACGAGGCGAACTTGCTCGATATTACGCCGGGCGAGGCCGATCGGTTCCGGCAATGGATGTTCAACCAGGGACTTGGCGAATCGATCGTCTCACGCGAGGTTAAGCGGGCGAGGCAGTTTTTTCGCGTGACCGTTCGCCGGAAGCTCGTACCGGAGAACCCATTCATGGATATTCCGACGCCGGCGCAAGTCAACGCGGATCGGCAGCACTACGTAACGACCGAAAACACCCGGCTGCTGCTCGACGAGTGCCGCAGCCCATTGCAGCGGCTGACGATCGCCTTGGCGCGGTTTGCCGGCCTGCGGATTCCTTCCGAGTTGGTGGGCCTGCTTTGGTCAGAGGTCAACTGGGAGCGAGAGCGGTTCATCGTCCACGCCCACAAGACCGAGCGGCAGGGCAAGGGAACGCGGATCGTGCCCATCTTCCCGGAACTGGCTCCGTACTTGCAGGAGGCGTGGGAGGCGGCTCCCGAGGGCGAGGACCGGGTGTTCCCAAACATCACGCCCGAGAGCAACCTGCGAATGTGGCTGGGGAAGGTGGCCGTCCGGGCTGGCGTGGAGCTTTGGGAGAAGCCCTGGGTCAACATGCGAGCGGCGGCCGTCACTGATGCCGCCGACAAGTTTCCAGGCCACGTCTGCGAAGCCTGGTTCGGCCATAGCGAGGTGATCGCCAACAAGCACTATCGACAGGTAAAGGAGGAGCACTTTCAGAAAGCCGCCTTGGGCGAGAACAGCCCCCCGAAGAGAGCGGCCTCCACCGCCGTTCCAACAGCGCGTGGGGGCGGTCCGGTCGAACGCACGAATTCATGCCGAGACTGTGCGGAAGACGGCCGATGGGTGGCCGAAAAGGGTGACGCAAATTCCGACGCACGAAAAGGCGAAAAGGTGGCGCAAAAGGCGGCGCACTACCCCATCTTACCAAGTCGCATGGAGTCTCAAGAAACGCAAAAAGCCCTTGGTGACAAGGGCTTAGAGCAACTCAGTAAGACTCAATGTAACCCCATAAGGTTACGCCAGTACCCCCTAGGGGAGTCGAACCCCTGTCCTTGGACTGAGAATCCAATGTCCTGGGCCACTAGACGAAGGGGGCGCGTTGGGCCTGGTATCGGCCCGTTGGATCGCGGAATTTAGGTTGTTTGGATTTGGGACGGTCGGGTGCTGGAGATTTCGTTTACTTGGGCGACCGACGCGAATCCAATAAGCTAACAACAGCGGAGCCATTGGTCAAGCGGCGCGACGCAAGACGCAAGAGATTTGCGACTCGCGGTTCTCGCCTTAGCCCTCTCCAGGTGGGGACGGGGACTCTTTTGGATTGAGCGACTGGTTGTTTTTCTGTTCGGCCGCCTTGAGCCGCTCGCGCAGGGCGTTATCGTGGAGTTCATCGGACAAAGACTGGAAAGCGGCGATGGCCTGGGCCGAGTCGGTGAACAGGCCCTTTCCGCTCAGGGCGACGGCCCGGCCGGCCTGGCCGAAGGCGCGGAGTTCAGCTTCCTTGGAGTCGAGCGCGACCAGTTCGTCGCACAGCGGCAGGGCGGCGTCATAGTTGCCGTCGGCCAGGTAGAGCCGAATGAGTTGTTGCTTGGCGCGGCGCGAGAGATATTCGTCGGTGGGCGCGAAATCGACGACGGCCCGCCATGCCTCGGGCGTGTTGAGGCGGGTTGCCTGAAAGTATTGCAGCAAAGGCGTTTTTTCGGAGGCGACGGCTCC
>DATECS010000360.1:0-14358 GCA_035286785.1 Thermoguttaceae bacterium
TCATTTGGCCGGTCAATATCGGCGGCAGGGTCAATGGCCGCTGGCGGCCGAGACGATGGAAGCGTTGGCCGACCGTTATCCCGACCATCCGCTGGCGGGCGAAGCCCTGGCGTGGCTCGTGCAATACCACGCCGGCGCGGAGGCCGCGTGGCGCGTGCAGGGCCAACAACGAACGACGACCCAGGCCCTCGGCCGTCCGGCTACCTCGACCCTTTCGATTGATCCGTCGGCCGAGGAGAACCGCCCGGCCAAGGCGGCCGAATTCGCCCGGCGGATCGAGCGGACGCGGCCCGAGTTGTTTCTCGATCCCGCGATTCGCTTTCCGCTGTCGGTCGCCGATCGGAGGCAAGGCCGGCCGGGCGAGGCCGAGCAATACCTCATGCTCCAACGTCGCCGCGCGGACCACGACGCCTGGTGGAGCTGCGCGCAGGGCGAGGCGTGGCTGGCCACGCGGACCGGCCATTCGCCCAAGCCGGTCGTCCGATGCAGGCTCTCCGCCGTGAAACCGACGCTCGACGGGCGTCTCGACGAGCCGTGCTGGAAGCAGGCCGAAGAGGCCGTTCTCGTCGGCCGCCAACCGGGCGACCCCGCGCGGCCGGCCGTCCTGAAGCTGGCCCGGGACGATCAGTTTCTCTACTTGGCCTGCCGGTGCGAACAAGAGCCCGGCGTAAACTACGCGAACCCCGCCGGACCGCGGCCGCGCGACGCGGACCTGTCAGGCCGTGATCGCGTCGAATTATTCCTCGACGTTGATCGCGACTACGCGAGCTACTACCGGCTCGCCTTCGACCACGCGGGCCGAACCCGCGACGAATGCTGGGGCGACCCGTCGTGGAACCCGACCTGGTTCGTCGCCGCGGCGTCGGACGCAAAGACGTGGACCGTCGAGGCGGCCATTCCGCTCGAAGGCCTGACGGGCCGCTTTCCACGCGCCGGCGACGTCTGGGCGCTGGGCGTCCAACGGATCGTTTCGGGCGCGGGATTTCAGTCGTGGAACACGCCCGCCGCGCCCGCCGTCCTGCCCGAGGGATTCGGCTATCTCGTGTTTGAATAGCCGCATCATCGTAGGTCAGGCTGTGCCTGACAGCGAATCGAATAGATGCACGAACGTATGCTGTCAGGCACAGAATCGAATCAAATAGATGCACGAACGTATGCTGTCAGGCACAGAATCGAATCGAATAGATGCGCGAACGTATGCTGTCAGGCACAGCCTGACCTACGGAGCGAAAGAGTCCGGCACGATTCAAGTCGCGCTGCCCGCCGGCGACGGCGTTTTGGGGGAGGTGTTCCGATCCAACACGCCCAGGGCGTACATTTGCTGCACGAGTTCGGTGGCGTTGATCGGTTTGGCCAGATAGCTTTCGCAGCCCTCGCGGAACGCCTGGAGGCAATGCCGCGAGTCCCGCACGGCGGTGGTCATGATCACCTTGACGCCGTCGGCGCCGGCCAGGCCGTGATCGGCCTCCATCCGGCGAATTCCCCGCAGCGCGTCGTGGCCGCCCGTGTTGGGCATCAGGATGTCCAGGCAAACCAGGGTGTAGGGATTGTTGGCTTCCAGCGCGGCGCGAACGGCCTCGATCGCGTCCTGGCCGTCGGCGACCACGTCGCACTGACCATAGGGCGAGAGAATGTCTCGCAGACATTCGCAAGAAACCACGTCATCGTCAACGACTAAGAACCGAGACATTTTGCGTTCCTTGTGAAAGGCGTCAACGGACCGTTCCGCGTACAAACTGTTACCTTGCATCCTCATTACAAGGATAGTCCGCGAACAGCCGGAAGCCGCCGCGAGGGCCTCCTCATTGCGTCGCGGCCGTGCCCTGAAAATAGGCGGTCCGCGCGGAAGGGACGTCGCAACCGCGACAACCGGAATAAAAGTCACGTGATTCGGAATCGGTCCGCGCGTCGCGGCTGGCGAGATCGCCGTCATCCGACGGGCTCTTCCACCACCGGATTGACGAGCGAGCCGATTCCGTCGATCGTGACCGTGACCACGTCGCCCGGCGCGAGCCAGCGAGGCGGCTTGCGGACAAAACCCACCCCGTGCGGCGTGCCGGTGAGAATCGCCGTGCCCGCCGGCAACGTCGTGCTGCCGCTGAGAAACTCGATCAACCGCGGCACGTCGAAAATCATGTCGTCGGTGTTCCAGTCCTGCAACACTTCGCCGTCGATGTCCAGCCGGATGCCCAATGCGTTGGGATTGGGAATTTCGTCCGCCGTGACCAGGCACGGGCCCAACGGCGCGAAGGTGTCGAACGTCTTGCCGCGGCACCATTGGCCGCCGCCACGCTTGATCTGCCAGTCGCGGGCACTGACGTCGTTCGCGCAGGTGTAGCCCAGGACGTACTCCAGGGCCCGTTCGCGAGACACATTCTTGCAGGCCCGTCCGATCACCACGGCCAGTTCACACTCGTAATCCACTTCATCGCTTCGCAGATGCCTCGGCAGCACGATCGGATCGCCCGGATTCTGGACGGAGCCCGTGTGTTTCATGAAGAGGACGGGAAACTCGGGAATCGCGGCCTTGCTCTCCTCGGCGTGGTGGCGATAGTTCAGGCCGATGCAAAGGAAGTTGGTCGGCGCGACCGGGGCCAATAGCTTGGCGACGACCGCCGGTTTCTTCGTCACGGTAAACGGGCCGTAAATATCGCCCGCGATTTCCAGGGCCGTGCCGTCGGCTTGAAGCGAGGCATATTTAGGTTCACCGTCGGCATCGTAGTAGCGGATAATTTTCATGGGAGCAACACGTCTTAAAAAAGGGAGGAACGTAACACCATGCGAAAAACAAGGAGGTTGTCCTTAAAAATCCCGGGCATAACCGGCCGTCCAACCGCCGTCGACGGTCAGAATGTGGCCGTGGGTGTAAGTGTTCTCCGGCGCGGCCAGGAACAAAATCGCCACGGCGATTTCGTCGACCGTTCCAGGACGGCCGAGCGGAACATGGTCGAGCAGTCGCTGGGCCGAGTCCTTGAACTGGCCGTCCGGGCCGTAAAACAGTTGTCTTGTCGTTTCGGTGAGAACCGAGCCGGGCGCCACGCCGTTGACCAGGATGCCGCACGGCCCGAGCTCGAGGGCCATCGCCTTGGTCAGATTGACCACGCCCGCCTTTGCGGCGGCGAACGCGCATTGCAGCCGCAAGGGAACCAGCCCGACGATCGAAGCGACGTTGATGATGCGGCCCGATTGCTGCTTGCGCATGACGCGCGCGGCCGCCTGGCTTACCTCGTAGAGTCCCGTCAAGTCGACGGCCAGAATCCGGTCCCATTCCTCGCGTGGAAACTCGTCGATCGGCACGCGATGCGCGAGCGTGTTGACGCCCGCGTTGTTCACCAGGATGTCCAGCCGGCCGAATTCCTCGATCGTGCGCCCGACGGCCGCGTCGATTTCCGCTCGGTTCGTGACGTCCATCCGCGCGGCCAAGGCGCCCGGCCATTTCGAGGCGGCGGGGCCCGCGTCGTCGCGGTCGGCGTAGACAACCCGCGAACCGTTCGCGGCCAGTGCATCGGCAATCGCCCGGCCGATGCCCCGGGCGGCGCCGGTCACCAGGCTCACCTTGCCGGACAGGTCAATTTTCATGGCGGACCTCCTGATTCAACGCGGCGGAACCACGAAACGTTCGCCGGGGCGAAGCAGCAGCGATTGGGTTTCGGGACACAACGACCGGCACGCATGGACGAATCCAGCGGGATCGGCCGCTCCGTGCTCCGCGAACGTCCAAAAATGACACGGAATAGCATATCGCGGCTTCGCGGCTTGGGTCAACATGGCCGCGTCGACGTGGCCCATGTTGCCAAACGCGCCGTTGATGCACGGCAGCAGCACGTCGGGCCGCGCCTCGTAGAGCGGTTTGAGCAACTCCGGGCGGAACGCCGTGTCGCCCGTGCAGGCGATGCGAATCGGGCCGAATTCCAGAACGAGACACAGGGCCGTCTCCGACAAATCGCCGTGGTCGGCCTTCGCCGTGCAAATCACGACGCCCTCGACGTCATATCGCCGGTTTGGTTCCAACAAGACGAATCGTTCGCCCCGCACGCCCGCGGCGGCCAACCCCTCCGCGCATCCGGCCGGCGCGGCGAAACGGCAGCCCGGATTATTTATCGCGATCGCCGGCAGCGAGTCCGGGTCGAGATGGTCGGCATGTTCGTGGGTCAGCACGACCAGATCGGCCCGAACGTCCTCGGCGGCGATCGGTGGCAGCGTCATTCGTTTGAAGCCAAACAGTCGCTCGACCGCGTCCGAAAGATACGGATCGACGTAGACCACCTTGCCGCCGGGCGTTTTGAAGACGAATCCCGCCTGGCCCAGCCACCACAGGGCCAGCGATCTATCGGGCACGTCCGCGTCGATCAACGCGAGGCTCATCGTTCGACTCCCAGCAAGACGCGAGCGATAGCGTCAATCGCCTTTCGCTCGCCGCGAAACGCCCACACTTGCGAGACGTCCTCGCTTCGAGACGGATCAGGCAACTCGCCCAGCGCCGGAGCGTGATACTCCAATTCGCAAAAACTGCCGAACTCCGGCTCGTCCACGCGGCACATCTGGAAGGCGTACCCAAAATCCTCGAGATCGGGCCGCTGCACGTCCACGTACGCGCCGGACGGGTTCACCGAGAAATTGCGGATGACCAGCGACCACCGATCGTTCTCGCCATAAATATAGCCCGCGCGTCCGCAAAGCACGGCCGCCTTCACGGCGATCTTGTGCGAGCCGGGAAAGTCAACCTTGATCCGCAACAGCCGCTCTTCCAAAATCATGCTCTCGCGCGGCACGTCGCCAAAACACTTTTGCGGCGCGCACCGGGCGTAAAGCGGCACGAGCATCTCGCCGCCGGCCGGAAGCTGCAACAGGTTCCAGAGGCCCACCGCCGGAGGCTCGGCGCCGTCGGGCGCGAGCGATTCCAGCGTCGCTCGCTGCGTGTAGCCGGCGTATTCGACCCCGCGCGCGACGGACGCCAGGCCCGGCTCGTCGCGCAGCGGCGAGGCGGCCGGCCCAAACCACTTCGTCAACCGCAAGCCGACGTCGCGGTTCGACCGGGCCAAGTGCAGCGTCATTTCCCGCGACAACCGGCAGCCCCCGCCGACGCGTTCCATGACATAATCGCTCATGTCGAGCGGCCGAGGTTGCCAATACTGGGCAAAAGTGGCGTCCGTGTAGAACGTGTCCAACTCCGGCGCAATCCACGTGCGATCCCCGCCCGTGTTGTGCCAGCCGTCGGAAGCGAATAACTCTCGGGCCGTCTCGCCGTTGTCCAGCAGCGGATTCGTCCAAAAAAAGTTTTGTTCATCCTCGGCGGCGAACAATCCCAAAATTCTTGCGCCATAGGGCAGCAACAACAACCGCGTGCCGTCCTGCATGGCGAGCGTTTCAGACGATTTGCCCGCGCCGGCGAGCGTGGGTGGGAGAGAATTCAACATGAGCAGGTTCACCTGTCTATGAATTGACGCCGTTGACGACGTTAGGCAGTTTTTGCCCGTGGATGGCCATCGCCACGATCTCGGCCGCCGTGCGGCGGAGTTTCCGAAAAGACGGAACCCCCACCGACGCGAGATGCGCGTTGATGACGCAGTTGTCCAACTTCACGATCGGGTGGTCCGGCGGAATCGGCTCGGGATCGGTCACGTCGAGCGCCGCCGCCGAAAGCCGGCCGCTTTGCAGGGCCGCCGCCAAGTCGTCGGTCTTCACCAGCGTGCCGCGCGACGTGTTGACCAGCATGGCCCCGGGCTTCATCTTCGCGATGCTCCGCGCGTTGATCATGTATTGCGTCGTCGGGTTGCTCGGACAATGCAAGGTAACCAAATCGCTCGCGGAAAGCAACTCCTCCAAGGTTGACTCAACACAACCGGCCGCCTGAATCGCCGCGGCGTCCACCGCCGGATCAAAGACGAGAATCTTGCACTTGAAGGCTTGCAGACGCTGGACGACCTCGCGTCCGATGCGTCCGAAACCGACCACGCCGACGGTCAGGTTCTTCAAGGCGTGCATGGCCGACAACGGGACCGCCATGCCCCACCCGCCGGCCTTTACATGGACCGCGTGAATCGTGATTTTGCGCGTCAAATCCAGGATCATCGCCAACGCGTGGTCGGCCACCTCATCGATGCAATAGTCGGGCACGTTGCAGACCGGAATGCCCTTGGCCGCCGCGACCGCGAGATCGACGTTGTCCACGCCGATCCCGTAACGGACGATGAGCTTGCACTTTTGCATGGCGACGATCACCTGGGCGTTGACCGGAGCGAACTGCGTAATGACGTAGTCGGCGTCCTCGACCAACGGGACGAGCTGTTCGGGCGTTCTGCCGATCTTCTGCCCGACGATTTCACAACCCAGCGGTTCGAGAATCGCCCGTTCGATGTCCAAGTCGTCAAACGTGTAGTCGGTCACGGCCACTTTGTATTTTGCCATCATTCAATACTTCTCCGCGAAACTTTGTAGGGTGGGCACCGCCCACCAAAACACTTTATCTTGTGGTGGGCGGTGCCACCCTACACGTTCTAATTCGACCGTAGGAATCGAAAGGTTCACGGCCTCTCCGTTGTCCTTCAGCCTGCCAAGGTGTTGCTATATGCTATGATGGCTGTACGCCATGACGATCGTGGCGATCACCAGGGCGGCAATGGCGAGATACATCAGCCACCGAGGCCGGCCGTGGACCCCGCGCCACTCGCCGCTAACGAATCCAAGCCCCTGGCCGCCGATCATTTGCATGGCCTGCTGAATGCCGGCGCCGACGGACGCCCCCAACACGCCGAGCAGCACCATGCCCTTGCCTCCCAGGAACGCGGCCAGGCAGAATTGGACGCCGATCATCACGGAAAGCGCGAATTCTTTCCGACTCGACGCGAGGATTCCCCACGATCGGTTCTTCGTCATGAGATAGGCCGGGTAGACCAGATTCACGATCGCGCCGCCGAGCAACGCCACGGCCCAAACGGCGAAAATGGCCAGGGTGTTATTGGTTTCCACTCGGACGGCGTCTCCGGACGGGAGCCCCAGGAAGCCGGCAATTTTGTCGGCCGCCGCCTGGGCCGTCAGACCGCCTATTTCGAAGGGGCCGACGTCCGGCAGAATAAACGTCCCATCCGACGAGAGCGTGTGGTCGCCCGTTAACTCTGGACGATCGGCCACGGTGATTTTGACGCGATCACCCGGCCGCACGACGCTCACCCGCGCGACAATCGGCCCTTGGCCGTAGACGAACGCCAGCAATATGCCGGCCGAACAAACCCCCGCAACGACCGCCATGACGAGCCCGACGAGGAAGTTGCCCGACGTCGACTGTTGAAGACGCTTCTGCTGCCGGTCGCGGCCGAAGCCGGCCATCGAGGCCAGCACGACGCCCAGCAACATGACGCCGACTCCCGCCAAGATCGTCAAGCCGGCCGGTGAAGTGATGCCGGGCGCGTCCTTGAACAGGCCTGTCCCCTTGAAAATCAATGGCATCGTAACGGCCACCGACGCGCCAAGTCCCGTGAGAATGGCCATGGTCAACGCCACCCCGATCCGCACCGTACACAAGGCGAACAACACATTGGCCACGCCCCAACACACGGCGAACAGATTCGACGTGATGAGGACCGCCGCCGGCACGTCGCGGAAGACGTGAATGACTTGGGGGAAGGCCGCAAGGGTAATCGTCCACGGCACGACCACTAGTCCCGTGAGCATCGCGAGAAACCACCAGTGCTCGAACTGAAACGTCCGCACCAGTTTCGTCGGCCAAACGACGCTACCCATCGCCAGGCCGCCCAGCGCGGCCGCCAGAACGCCAAGAGTCGTGTCCATCGTCGTGCTTCCCGGTTTTCGTGTCTGCCCCTGGAATTACGGTTTTTTCTCTTGCGTCACGGTCGCTGACAGTCATGCTCGCCGCGGACGGTATTCGGAGCGCCCTCATGCTCCTCATACCAACTCAAGTGGCGCCGCAACAACTCCACGGCCGTGTCCAACTTCTCGTCGCGCAGGGCCTCCACAATCCGTCGATGATCTTCCTTGCCGCGCTGAAAATCGCCCATCGCCGTCTGAAACTGATGAAAGAACGCCTGGAGCAGGTCGCAGACCGAGGCCAGCGGACTCAGGCCGCTTGCGTCCACCAGCCCCCGATGAAAGGCAATGTCGTATTCGATCCACGCTTCGTTGACCCGATCCACGTCGGGCGCGGCCTCGGCCAGTTCCAAAAGCCGCGGAGAGAGGGACGGATCTTTCTTCATCGCCTCCAGGGTGTAGGTCAGCGCGCCCGTCTCGATCACCGCGCGCGACTTGAGCAGCTTGTCGCGAGGATAGTCGCTCATCGCGAAATGAAAGCCGAAGTAATCGCTCACGCGGTCGAAGTCGAACTCGTCCAGCACCATGCCGCGCCGCGGCGCCGCGTCGATGATCCCCAGAAAATCGAGCGCCTTGGTGGCCTCGCGCACCACCGTGTGGCTCACGCCGAACCGCTCGACCATCTCGCGTTCGGTCAGCAGCGAGTCGCCCGGCTTCAAGTCGTGGTCGATAATGTACTTGCGGAGCCGGGCGGTCAGTTCTTCGCTGAGCCGCTTGCGTCGGATCTTGTGCTTTGGAACCACGCTCATTTTTGTTGCATGCTCGATTCCGGCGGACCTCTTGACAGAGACCAATCATAGTATCATATTAGAATTCGCGTGAGGCTGTAAAGTCCCTCCCGAAGAATCCACCGACCCTCGCGGGAGCCGAACGTGAAATCCGCCCGAGCCGACCGCCGTGCCGCGCAACCCGTCCCCCCTGTTGGGTTGGGCAAGAAAGATCTGCTCCATTTGTACCGCCAAATGGCGCTCGTCCGTCGTTTCGAGCAGACGGCCCAAGCCATGTACCGCAACGCGGAGCTGCCGGGGTTCCTCCATCTCTATATTGGCCAGGAGGCAACCGCCGTCGGTGTCATGGCCCACCTGCGGCGCGACGACTGGATCACCAGCACCCATCGCGGACACGGCCATGCCTTGGCCAAGGGCGTGTCGCCCAAGGTCGTGTTGGCCGAGTTGGCCGGCAAGTCCACCGGCTGCTGCGGCGGACGCGGCGGAAGCATGCATCTCTACGCGCCGTCCGAGGGCCTCTTTGGAACCAACGGCGTCGTGACCGCCGGGATTCCGGCGGCGGTCGGGCTGGCGATCAGCGCGACCGTTCGCGGCACCGATCAGGTGGCCGTCGCGTTCTTCGGCGACGGCGCGACGGGCCACGGCGCGTTTCACGAAGCGGTCAACTTCGCAGGCGTCCAAAACGCCCCCGTCGTGTTCGTCTGCGAAAACAATCTCTACGCCACGGCCACGCCTTTGACGATGGTCACGCGAAACACGCATGTGGCCGGCAAAGCGGCCGCCTACGGCATTCCCGGCGTGCAGGTCGACGGCAACGACGTGCTGGCCGTGTGGCAGGCGGCGGGGGAAGCGATTCGCCGTGCCCGCGCGGGCGAAGGACCGACGCTGATCGAGGCATTGACCTATCGACAGGTGGGCCACCAGGAGGGCGATCCGGTCGTCGGTTGGTGCCGCACGCAGGAAGAATGGGACGACTGGGCCCGGCGCTGTCCGATCCTCACCTTCGGCCGGTGGCTTGTCGAATCGAAAAACGCGACCGAAGCCGATCTGTCGCAAATCGACGCCGAGGCGCAAAAGGAAGTCGAAGAGGCGGCCGAGTTCGCCCGAAAATCCCCGTATCCGGCCCCGGAAACCGCGACCGCCCACACGTGGGCGGAGCCGATCAATCCGCCGCTTGCGTACAGCGAACCCGAGGCGACCCCGGCCGGAACCAAGGTTCAGAGTTGGCTCGACGCCGTCCGCGACGGCATCGCCGAGGAAATGCGCCGCGATCCCCATATCATCTATTTCGGCGAGGGCACGGGCGACCGCGGCGGCACCTTCGGACACACCAAGGGACTCCATAAGGAGTTCGGCCCTCGGCGCATGATCGACACGCCCATCTGCGAATTGGGCTTCACGGGCGCGTCGATCGGCGCGTCGGCCACGGACTGCCGGGCGGTCGCCGACTTGATGATGGGCGATTTTCTCTGGGAATCGGCCGGCCAGATCGTGCTCCAGGCGGCCAAGCTCCGCTACATGAGCGGCGGGCAAGTCTCCGTGCCGATGGTCGTCCGTGCGTTCCTCGGTATCATCAAGAACGCCGGACCGCACCACAGCGGCGCGTATCATTCCGTCTGGGCCCATTGCCCGGGCCTGATTGTCGTCGTCCCTTCCAACCCGGCCGACGCCAAGGGCCTGTTCAAGACGGCCCTGCGGGCAAGCGATCCCGTGATCTTCCTCGAACACAAGTCGTTGCTATCCACCAAGGGCCCGGTGCCGACCGACGAGTATTACATCCCCTTCGGCCGGGCCAAGATCGTCCGAGGGGGCACGGACTTGACCGTCGTCTCGTGCGGGCTGATGCTGCACCGCGCCGCCGAGGCGGCTGAACAACTGGCCGCGCAAGGCGTCTCGTGCGAAGTGATCGACCTGCGAACCATTGTCCCGTTGGACGTCGATACCATCGTGGCCAGCGTGGCCAAGACGGGCCGTCTGTTGGTGGTCGACGAAGACTATTCGATGTGCGGCATCGGGGCCGAGCTGGCCGCGGTGGTCATGGAACAGGCCTTCGACGAACTCGACGCGCCCGTGGGCCGGCTCCACACCGATCCGGTTTCTCATCCGTTCAGCCCGCCGCTGGAGAATGCGGTGGTGCCGGGCGTCGAGCGGATCATCGCGGCGGCCCGCGCGGTGATCGACGGTCGGCCGCCGATCCCGCGCCGCGCGACGGCGGCGTTACATGATGTAACCACTTCCTCAGTCGAGAGCCGTGATGTCCAAACCAAGGCCTCGGCGACTCCACCGGCAACCGCGCCGTTCCCCAAACCGCCGTCCCCCAAACCGCCGTCCCCCAAACCGAGCCGCGACCGTCAGGGAGCGGTGGCGAACCCACTAGAAACATCCCCAGTCCCGCCGGCGTCCGCGCCGACGCAAGCCGGCGTGCCGGTGCTCATGCCCAACATGGACCTGATCATCACCGAAGCCACGGTTGTCGCTTGGTTGAAGCAAGTGGGCGACACGGTCCGCAAAGGCGAAGCCTTGCTCGAAATCGAAACCGACAAAGCGGTCACCGAAGTCGAATCGCCGGCCGACGGCCTGCTTGTGGAAATCCTGGCCGGCGAAGGAACCGTGGTCCCGCTCGGCCGACAACTGGGAACCATCCGAACGTCCTAGGACCGTATCGAATGGACAAACGAACTGCCGAGTGATCCAATAAAACGAAGGCATCCAGAAACCGCTACAAGACAATGAACGTGTGCCACTGCTTGCCGGAGAAGATGTTTCAATCCGTTACGCGTCGCACTGCTTGCGGCTTTCCAACACGATAACGCTTTCCGGCAAGCAGTGCCGTGGCGTTAGTGTTGACTTCTTGAGATTTCCGCAAGCAGTGGCACACGTGCCCCCACCCACCAACCGTCCCCCCGCCAAAAACAAGGACACTCCGCCATGAAACGACTCCTGCTCCAAGCCGCTTGCTTGTTCGCATGGTTGACGCTGCCCGTCGCCTGCACGAATGCCGTTGAACCAGACGCCGTCAAACCAAAGGTGATCGATGCGTTGCGGCCGGTTCGACTCACCAAGCCCGAGCTTTCCGGCGAAATCGGACGGCGGCTCGACGACCTGATCTACAAAAACTACATGGTGATCGACCTCGAGCGGGATTTCCTCGATCCCTTCCGAAAACGCCCCCCGCTCGCCAAGGACGGACGACGCTACGTCGGCATCGGCAAAGTGATCGACGCGGGCAGCATGTTCTCGGCCTACACGGGCGACCCGGACGTTCAGAAACGCACGGAGAAACTAGTCAACGAACTGATGAACACGCAGGACGCCGACGGCTACCTCGGCCACATGCCGGTCGAACCCGAAGGACGGCAGAACTACCGCAACTGGACGCTGCACGATCAGGAGTA
This sequence comes from Thermoguttaceae bacterium, assembly GCA_035286785.1. Taxonomy (GTDB): domain Bacteria; phylum Planctomycetota; class Planctomycetia; order Pirellulales; family Thermoguttaceae; genus UBA11386. Next base: position 11,948 of record DATECS010000360.1, read on the forward strand.
CGCCGTGCTGGGCCTGGTCGATGACTGGCGTTATTGCGGCAACAAGAAGTCGCTCGACGCCGCGCGCCGACTGGCCGACTACGTCTTGACCACGTTCCCCAAGAACCCGCGTCCCGACACGGTCTGCACGGCCGGATTGCCCGAGGCCATGCTGACGCTTTACGGCTGCACCGGCGACGCGCGCTACCTGCGTTTCGCGGCCGACCAGCGGCACGGCTATCCCCATTGCGAGACCGAGTGCAGCAGCCTTTCCCAATGGGATAAAGGGCCGCTGAACGACAAAACGCTCCTGCGCTATGAAACTTCCCATACGTACGTCAACATGGCGCGCTGCTGCGCGCAGATCATGCTCTATCACTGGGAGCCGCAAGAAAAATTGCTGAAAATGTCGCGTTTCATCCTCGGCGAGATGACTCGCAAGGGCGGATGCTTGTTTATTACCGGGTCCGCTTCCGACAGGGAACAATTCTCCTACACGCAGAACGGCCTCGGCAACGTGAGCGAATCGTGCGTCACCGCCTACCTGATCCGCTGGTTCGACAGCCTCATGCGGCTGGACGGCGATCTCCGCCAAGGCGATCTGATGGAGCGAGCGATTTACAACGCCCTGTTCGCCGCCCAAGACCCGGCTGGCCGGCGGCTTCGATACTTCACCGCGTTTGAAGGCCCGCGCGTCTATTTTCCCATCGACGGCTTCTGCTGCCCGGGCAACTATCGCCGAATCGTCGCCCAACTGCCCGAGATGGTCTACTATCGCACCAAGGACGGCGGCGTCGCGGTGAATCTCTTCACGGAATCGAAAGGCACGATCGATCTGGGCGCCGGGCGCAACGTGACGATCCAACAGCGGACCGACTATCCCACGTCGGGCCTGGTGAAGATGACCGTCACGCCGTCGGCGGCGATGGAATTTCCGCTGCGGTTGCGCGTGCCGCGCTGGTGTCCCGAGGCTAAGCTGACGATCAACAACGAAGCGCCCGTGACGGTTCGACCCGGCAAGGAATTCCACGAAATCCGCCGTACCTGGAATCCGTCCGATACCGTGACGCTCGACATGCCCATGCCGTGGCGCTGGGTCCGCGGACACCGTATCCAGGAGGGCCGGGTTGCCTTGATGCGAGGTCCGGTGGTCTATTGCATCGGCGCGGCCGCCAACGCCGAACTGCTCAAGAAATACAAAAATCCCGGCGATCTGGTGATTGATCCCGCGTCGCTCGGCACTCCGGTCGCCGACGCGTCGGTTCGCCCCGGCGGATGGAAGGTCACGGCAAAAACATTGCCCCTGTTCACCCATGATGCGGACTCGACGCCGCTGGACGTCGTGTTTACCGAATTCGTCGATCCGACGGGCATCGCCACCTACGTCCATGTTTCCGATTTGACCAACGCCGTCGAGGATGAACTCCTGAGTGAGAAATAGGTTGCCGTGAAAACGATTCCTCGCACAACCGCCTCTCCCCGCGCCCGTCGGGCCATGCGTGAGCGCGGCATCGACCCCGCCGCCGTTCGCGGCACGGGCCCGAACGGCCGCATCGTCGAAGCCGACGTGCCGCGAGAGCCAAGCGTGAAGGCGTCGTCCGCCGGTTCGCTCTCGACCATGCGCCGCGCGGTGGCCGCCAAGGTGGCCGAGAGTTTCGCCACCGTCCCGCATTTTTACCTTCGCTCGGAAGCCGACGTCACCGCGTTGGTTCAACTGCGGGCGCAGGTGCTTGAGACCATCGAGGCACGCTGCGGCCGGCGTCCCAGCTTGACCGACTTCCTCCTCCGCGCGTTGATCCTGGCCCTGCGCGACTGCCCCCACGCCAACCGCATCTGGCAAAACGGGTCGATCGTCGACCTGCCCACGGTCGACGTCGGGCTTGTCGTGCAACTGGACGACGGCCTGATGGCGCCGATCCTCCACGAGGCCGACCGGCTCGACATGATCGATCTCGTCCGCCGCCGGGCCGAACTGGTCGACGCCGTCCGGTCGGGCAGAACAACGGCCAACCTCTTCCAGGGCGGAGCCACGTCGCTGAGCAATCTCGGCCCCCGTCGCGTCGACGAGTTCACGCCCATCATCTCGCCGCCGCAAAGCAGCATGTTGGCCGTCGGCCGCGTGGCCCAGCGGCCCGCCGCGTTCGAGGGCCGGCTCTGTCTGCGTCACACGATGCACCTGACGCTTGCGGTCGATCACCGAGTGATGGACGGCGTGCCGGCCGCCGCGTTTTTCGACCGCATCGTTGAATTGCTGGAGAAACCCTTCCTGTTGCTCTACAATAAATCTCCCCAACACTCCTGAGGTGTCTTATGACAAACGGTGAACGCATGAAAGGCAAGCAGGTTCTGGTCACGGGCTCGGGAACGGGTATCGGCCGGGAAGTGGCCCTCGAGTTCTGCCGCGAAGGCGCCGACGTCGTCTTCCACTACTC
>DATECS010000361.1:0-7766 GCA_035286785.1 Thermoguttaceae bacterium
GGTCGCGGCTCGGTTTATTCATGGTGCTCGAATTCCCGGACACCCTCAATTATCTGGCTAACCAGCCGCCGTCGACGGCCAGGGTATACCCATTGACGTAATCCGACGCTTCGGAAGCGAGAAAAACCACGGCGCCCTGTAAGTCTTCCGGCGTCCCCCAGCGACCGGTTGGGATTCTCGCGAGGATTTCCGTGTTGCGTTTTTCGTCGGCGCGCAAGGCCGTCGTGTTGTCGGTTGCCATGTATCCCGGGGCGATGGCGTTGCAGTGGATTCCCTTGGGCCCGAGTTCACAGGCCATGAGCCGCGTGAGACCCATCACGGCGCTTTTCGACGAGGTATAGGACGGCACACGGATGCCTCCCTGAAACGACAGCATCGAGGCGACGCTGACGATCTTGCCGCCCTTGCCCTGATGGACCATCTGTTTCGCGGCCGCCTGGCTCAGCAGGAACAGGGCCTTGATGTTCAGGTTCATCACGTCGTCCCAGTCTTTCTCGGAGAACTCCAAGAAATCGGCCCGCCGGATGATGCCCGCGTTGTTCACGAGAATATCCAGTCGGCCCAGTTCCGCCACGGTGCGGTCGACAACCTCCCCCGGCGCGCCCGGGCCGCAAAGGTCAAGCTGGATCGCAACCGCATTGCGCCCGAGCTTTCGAATGGCGGCGACCGTTTCGGCGCAATCGATCAGGTCCACCGCGGCGACGTCGGCCCCTGCTTCGGCCAGCGCCACGGCCATTCCCCGGCCCAATCCCCGCGCGGCGCCGGTGACCACCGCGACCTTGTTGTCGAGTTTGAACTTGTCCAATATCGTGCTCATAATCTCCTCGTTCGTAGCGAGTGTAACCGTTCCCGGGGGACTGTCCTTTCCGGTTCGGCCAAAGGGGACAGGCACATTTTTCGGCCGTCATGCGTATCCGGCACGCAACGCCAAGAGAGGCCGAAAAATGAGCCAGTCCCCGGGGGCGTGAACGATTAGGCGACGCGTTATTCCATTCCCGCGACGTTCACCTTGTCCATGTCGTCGAACACCTGGTTTTCGCCGCCCATTCCCCAAACAAACTTGTACGCGCCCGTCCCGACGCCGGAATGGATCGACCAGGGCGGCGACAGTACGACCTGTTTCTCCCGGACGACGACGTGCCTCGTTTCGTCCGGCTCGCCGAACAGATGGAACACCAGCCCGTCCTGGGACAGGTCGAAATAGCAGTAGACTTCGGTGCGGCGGTCGTGGGTATGCGGCGGGAACGTGTTCCACACGCTTCCTTCATGCAGTTCCGTGAAGCCCAAAACAAGCTGGCAGCTCTTGATGCCGCCGGCGTGGATGTACTGAAAGATCGTCCGGCGATTCGCCTCTTTCGCCGACCCGAGGTCGATCCGGTTCGCCCGGTCGATTCCCGCATAGGTCGTCGGATACTCGGCATGAGCCGGATAAGACACGAGGTAGAACCTCGCCGGCTTTTTTGCCGAATCGCTGGCGAACTCCACCGACCGGCTGCCCTTTCCGATATAAACGCACTCTCGCGGCGCGACCTTATACGTCGTTCCGTCAACCACGACCGACCCGGCCTCGCCCAGGTTAATCACTCCGGCCTCGCGGCGTTCGCAGAAGAAGCTACACGCCATTTCGCGGCCGCCTTCCAGGGCGAGCGGTTTGTCCAACGGGACGATTCCTCCGACGACCGCGCGGTCCACGTTGGTGTAGTAGAGCTCCACGCGGCCCGGCTGAAACAGGTCCGCCACGAGGAACCTCTCTCGAAGCTCGTCCGAGGTCATTCGCCGGTAGGAATCCACGTCGGCGGCATTGATGGTTTTCATCTTCGTTATCTCTTCCAATGAACTACGGGATCTCCACCTTCAACGGCGACGCCAGGCGGGCCGCGAAATCCTCCACGTACCGCTTCCACGCCGCGCGATCCGGAAAATCCAATCCCTTGCTCCATCCGGCCCCGGCGTAATGCACGAAGGGCCGTTCCGGCGCAACCTCCGCCACGACGATCGCATGGTCCTTCGCCTGCTTGAACGTTCCGCCCGGAACCACTAGCCCGAGCCCGAGCATTCCGTTGTTTTTGCCGTCGGTCGGTTCCCACACGGTGGCCCAGTCGTCGCCGTGATCGACGTGGCCGCCCGCATGAATGGTCAATCCGGCGGCCACCGTCAAGGGATCCGCGTCTTCCACCTTGAACCGACTCTCGATCCGGTTCAGGTTGGATCCCAAGTCGAGCGAGATCCGCTTCACCTCGGAGACGTTCCGTCCGGCGGCGTCCCACGGGCCGTAGGTCAGCTCGAAGGTCGCCCGAATGGGCCCGGCGCTTACGAGCTTCCACGAATCAAAACACCTCGAGGCCCATAAGGCGTCCTGGGCCCAAACCGCCGTGCCGCCGCAACCGCGCGCGTTGCCGACCTTGTAGCAGTCCACGCCGCGTCCGTCGTCCTCGTGATACACGCCCTTCTTGTACATCCCGTCGACCACCGGCCCGCGAACGTGCTTGCACCAGACGTCGACGCCGCTGCCGGTCTTCGACGGGCCGTCCTGCTTCCACAGCGCCGGCCCATAGAGCCGCAGCGCGATCCGGTCATTTTCCCACGCGAAATCGTCCAGCCTTTCCGGAACGAATCGCGCGGCGACCTTCAACGTCGGCGCCGGCAGCTTCGTCCGATCCACGCCCGCGAAGATCGTGAATTCCTTCTTCTGCTTGGGCAGGAAATCCGCCTGAAACAGCAGCGTTTCCGCCTGCCCGTCGCCGTCGGCGTCCACCGTCTGCGAAGTGATCCAGAGGGCCGCCGCTCCGTCCATGACCGCCACGTTCTCGGCCGTCACCCCGGGCAGCTTCGCCTTCAGTTCGGCCATCGAAACCTCCACGGTCTCTTGCGGGCGGAACCGGTCGGCGTCGTTCGTCACGTGGATCGTGGTGTTGGCCACGTCGGCCAGCAACTGCATCCGCACCATTTCGCTGCCGGCCAGCAGGAAAGCGCCGACGCCGTAATTGTCCGTATGCCTGGGATCGAACCTCCTCGGGCTGCCTCCGACCGGCTGCACGTGGGTCAGCTTGCCGTCTTTGGCCACGCAGCCGACCAGGCTGGCCCACGCCTTGCGGACCGCCGGCTCGAATTTCGCCCGGTCGAGCAGTCCCTCATTGACGCCCCACGCCAGGGCGTAGCCATTAAAACCCGATCCGCTCGTTTCGGGACCGGGATAAATCTTCGGATCGAGCAGGCTGGCGTGCCACGAGCCGTCGGCCTGCTGGCAGGCGAGCAGTTTATCCGCCATCTGCCGGAATTGCTCGACGAAGCGGGCCCGCTGGGGATGATCGGCCGGAAGATACTGCAACACCCGCACCAACCCGCCCATCACCCAGCCATTACCCCGGCTCCAGAAAATCTTCTTGCCGTTGGATTCTTTCCTGGCGAAAAACGAGTTGTCGCGGAAGTAGAGATGCTCGTCCTTGTCGTAAAGCAAATCGGAAGTCGCCCACCATTCACGCAGCATGAAGTCGAGGTATTTTTCGTCGCCGGTGACGGCATACAACCGGGTCCATGCCGGCGGGGCCATGAACAACGCGTCGCACCACCACCAACGCAGGATTCCCGCCGGAATCTCTTTCACCGGAAATCGCTCCTCGACCTTGCCCTTCGAGGGATTCGTCAGCACGTAATCCAATCGGGCCCGCAACGGCGCGAGCATCGCCGGGTTGCGATAATGCGTGTACATCTCGCAATACATCTGGCCGACGCAATGATCGTCGGCGTGATAGACCATGAATCCGGGATTCCATTGGTTCGCCTTGCCGACCGACATCATGGCGTCGCGATACTTCGGATCCGGGGAGAGATCGCCCAACGCCATCATGCCGGCGTACAACGCGCCGTGGGTCCAGTCGTCCAGGCGGCGATTCGCGGGATGCGCCAGTTGCCAGTCGGCCACCTTCCGCATGATCGCAAGAGTGTTTTCCCTCGTTGCCGCGGGCTCGCCGTCGGCCTCCAACGCCAACGTGGCCGCCAACACGCAGGCCGTCACGGCCGCGATCGTTTTCACTCCGGGTTTCATCTCTCTTTTCTCTCTCAAATCGCAACATTGCCCCTCGTGGACCAATAAAACCGGACTCTACACACCCCCCAATCGTATCGTGGGTGATTCCCGGCGTCAATTTGCCACGAACTGAGAAATCAGAGGTTTTCAATACGCTTATAGCGCGGAACCAGAAGCTTCATGACCGTCCACCCCGCCAGATACGCCAGCGCGCAGATGGCGAACATGATCATGTACGCCGTTCCCATCTCGCTCTGGACGAGGGGGATCTGCAATTGCTTCAACTCCGCGAAAGCCTGGGGATTGATCGCCTGGAGTTGAGCGGCCGCCTCCTGAGGCAGACTCCCCAGTTCGACCCGATTAAGATCGATCAACGATCCATGCTTGTTCTCCAACTTCATCGCGAGGATCTGGTGAAGAAAATCGCCGACTCCCTGGGTCTTCGCTTCGGCCCACGTCTTGGCGATGCCGCTAAAGCGGTAGGCATCGAACAACCAGCCGCCCAGCTTGGTGAGCAGGATGCTCCCCAAGCCGCCGACCATGCCGCCGATGCCGGTGACCGAGGCCACCGCCTTTTTCGGGAACATGTCCGACACGGTCGTGAAGACGTTCGCCGACCACGCCTGATGGGCCGAGGCGCCAATGCCGATCAACAATACCGGAACCCAATAGCTGATGTATCCAAGCGGCTGCGCTAGCAGGACGACCAACGGAAAAAGAGCGATGACGAACATCGCGCGCATTCGCCCGCCGTAAGGATCATAGCCTCTTTTGATAAAGTACAGCGGGAACCATCCTCCCGCGATGCTGCCGACGCAGGTCATCGTGTACAACACGACAAGCGGATACATCACGTCCGTGCCGGTCATGCCGTATTGGGCCTTGAGGAACGCGGGGAGCCAGAAGAGAAAAAACCACCACACGCCGTCGGTCAGGAATTTGCCGGAAGCGAATGCCCACGTCTGTCGATAGCGAAGCAACTGTCCCCATTCGACGAGCCACGACGTCTTCTTTTCTTGGTTTGTCGCGACCGGCTCGTCCAGGTCGCCGTGGATGTAATCGTATTCCGCCTTGCCGAGCCGCTTCTGTTTCGCCGGCGAGTCGTACAACCAAAACCAGAAAATAAGCCACGAAAACCCGGCCGCCCCGACGATAATGAACGCCCCCTGCCAACCCCAATGCTCGGCAAGCCAGGGAACGGTGATCGGGGCCAGAATCGCGCCCACGTTGGTGCCGGAATTGAAAATGCCCGTGGCCAGCGAGCGGTCTTTCTTGGGAAACCACTGCGCGGTGGCCTTGATGGCGGCCGGGAAGTTGCCCGACTCGCCGAAGCCGAGCACCGCGCGAGCGAACATGAACCCGCCCGTCCCTCCGGCCAGCGCGTGGAGCATCGCGCCCACCGACCAGATGATCAGCGACCAGGCGTAGCCCGCTTTCGTGCCCAGCCAGTCGATGATGCGGCCGGCGAAGAGCATCGAGATGGCGTAGACCAATTGAAACACGGTGACGATGTTCGCGTAGTCCGTGTCGGTCCAGTTGAATTCGACCTCCAGGTTCCCCTTCAACAGGCTCAGCACCTGCCGGTCCAGATAATTGACCGTGGTGGCGAAGAACAACAACCCGCAAATGGTCCATCGGTACTTGCCGATGCGTTCATTGATTTGGTTCATCGTGTTCATCGGGGAAGGAGAACTCCTCCATGGGATGGGTTTCAACGGTACGGGAAAAAGCCCCCGAGCGGACCCCTTGGGGATTCGAATGCCAACGACTTCGCCCGGCGAGAGCACCCGTCAGTTTGGGGAACTCCCACCTCAAAGTCAAGCCATTCGTGAAACACGGGCGTGGTAACGGATGGTGGTGAACGACGTGCGTACCGATCGCCCTACTCCCCCCAGCGGCGGCCGATTTTAACGCCTGGGCAAGATATTGCCGGAAGTTGTTCTCGCGGCGCAACTTGGGCGGCCAGGGAAGAATCTCCTGTCGGCTATTTCTCGTCGAAACTTGAAAAATTTTCCAAAATTTTAACCCCTTGATCCGCCTGAATTAACGTAGAATTTCTAAAGTCCGAGCCAACAAGTCGTTTGCCTCGCGACGCGGAATGAGCAAAACTGCCTAGGAGGGTTTCGTCCCGCGCGCGTTGGCGAATCGTTGGCGCGAGCGTGCCGTTTGATATTTTGACACAATGAGTCACGGGTCTTTCATACGTCGGGTGAAAACCGGCGGGGGGATTCTGAGCATGAACACGTGGGTAAAAATTCAGTGTGCGGCGCTGGTCGCCGTGGGGTTGGTCGCGATGCTGGCCGCCGGCGCGCCGGCCCAGGTCGCAACGCCCTGCTCGACGTGCTTCCCGTGCGCCGACGGCCAGACGTATCGGCTCGTCTATCAAACGGTTTATGACCAGCATGAGGCGACGGCCTACCGTATCGTACGGGAAACGGCCTACGAAACGCGGCAAGTGACGACCTATCGCCCGGTCTGGGAAACCCAGATGCGCGAGAATCGCTACACGGTGGCCCGGCCGGTGACGGAAACCAGCTATCGCGAAGAGGAATACACGGTCGAGCGGCCCGTCTGGGAGACCCAGATGCGCGATTGCAGCTACGACCAGGTGCGCTACGTCCAGGAGACGGCCCAGCGCGAGGAACAATACACGGTTTGGCGGCCCGTCTGGGAAACCAGCGAGCGCGAGGAATGGTACACCGTCCAGCGGCCCGTCCGTCAGACGTGCTATCGGACGGAGACCTACACCGTGATGCAGCCGGTGACGAGCTACGCCACGCAGTACATGGATCAAGGCGGCTACGCGACGCAGACCGTCTATCGCCCCGGCCCGACGCGCAATCGGCTCCGTTGGCAACCGGCGACCACCGTGGTCGATCCGACGACCGGACTGGTCGCGTATCAGCGGGCCGGTCTTTATTGGACGCCCATGCCGACCGGCGGCCTTGAAGTACAACAAGTCTGGCAGCCGAACGTCGTGGCCCAACAGGTGCCGCAAACGACGTTCATGCCGCAGACCGTCCAACGCCAGGTGCCCGTCGAGACGATCACCTATCAGACCGAACAGGTCTGCCGCAAGGTGCCCGTCCAGACGTGCCGCATGGTGGCCGAGCAGCAAGTCCGCATGGTGCCCTACACGACGCTGCGGCCCGTGACCGAGCGCATCGAGCGTCACGTTCCCGTGCAAGTCTGCCGCATGGTCGTCGAGCGGCAAGTGCGAAGAATTCCGGTGACTACTTGCCGCACGGAGTACGAAGAGCGTGTCGAGCAGACGCCGGTCCGCGTCTGCCGCATGGAGGCCGTCCAACAAGAGGTCCAGGCGCCGGTGTGCGTCGAGAAGCAGGTTCCGGTGACCTACACGTATTATTCGCCTCGCGTGGTGTGCTGCCGGGTGCCGATTGATCCGTGCGGCAATCCGATCGAGACGATGGTCCCGGCGTGCGACGGCGCGGCGTCCGTGCCCGGCGCGGCCGCGACGGTCAAGCAGGAACCCACCCTCGCTCCGACCAAAGAGACCGACGCTTCCAAGGAGCTGCCCGAGTGGCGATCTTCCTCCGACAACCAAGCCCCGCCGAAAGACGTGGCCACCCCGAATCAACCGGCGACCGGCGCGGATTCCTCGGGTTCGGACGCCGGCGCCAAATCCGCCGCGCCTGCCGGCACGGAACCGAATCCGTACCCGCCCAAAACCACTCCGGGCGAATCGGGCGTCTGAATCGCGTCTTTTCACTTTACCGAG
>DATECS010000362.1:0-5821 GCA_035286785.1 Thermoguttaceae bacterium
TGGAGCAGAAATACGATGAAAACCAAGCCGATCTCGGCGAGGACGAGGAGGCGTTCTCTGCGAAAAATAGGCTTAAAAGAGGGCATTGTGGGTTGGATAAGAAAAATAGGGCGAATGGCTGTTTTGCGATAGGGTCTTGAAAATTGTGGAAGGTTTTAATGCGAAGGTTAGCCGTCGAGCCTGCTCGACGTTATCCGAGTTTTTCGCCCTCGGCGCCGTGCAGGCACGGCGGCTAACGGATTTCTCCACGCTCTGTCGGACCATCGAACCATCCTCAAGTATAGCGTTTCCTGCCACGGATAGGCGAGCGGAGGATCACAGTCATATTGACCCAAAGTGCTGATTAGTCCTATCCTTAGGGGCTTCCATTTTTCAGGATTGTCGGATTCGTCTGATTCCTAACCAAACGGGGACAGACACCTCACGGCAATCGTTTTAGGAAGCGTTACGTGCAACGGGTTCGGAGCCAGTCCCCGTTTGGTTAGGAATCGTCAACGCCTTTTCGGCCCAGTGGGTTATTCCCTGGGGCGGTGCATGTTGGTCCATTTGCTAATTTTGAACTACAACGGCCGGGCGTTGCTGGCCGAGTGCCTGCCGTCGGTGCTGCTTGCGGCGGAGAGCTCTCGCCACCGGTGCGACGTGGCGGTGATCGACAACAGCTCGACCGATGGTTCGGCCGAGTGGTTGGCGGACCATTTTCCGACGGTCCGCGTGATCCGATGCCCGAATCGTGGGTTGTGCAGCTACAACGAGGTGGTCGCCGCGCTTCGCGGGCGGATCGCCGTGCTATTGAACAACGACGTGAAGCTGGACCGCGATTGCCTCGATCCTCTCCTGCGTCCGTTGGTGGGCGAACAGTCCGACTGCTTCATGACCGCGCCGCGGTGCTACCAGTTTGACGAGACGACCTACGAAGGTTTCCGCACGGCCGTGCGATGGCGCTGGGGATTGGTCCAAGCGACGGCTCTTTTCCCGGGCCACGTTCAAGGAATCCATCAGCCGGGGCCCACGGCCTCGTCGGGAGCCGTCATGGCGGTCGACCGCCGCAAGTTCGTCGAGCTGGGCGGTTTCGATCCGCTCTACCTGCCCGGCCGGATTGAGGATCTTGACCTAGCGTTTCGCGGCTGGCTGCACGGCTACTGCGCGTGCTACGTGCCCGAGGCCCTTTCGTGGCACAAGGGGATGGTCACGTTCGCCGAGCGGTTCGGGGTGTCAGGCTGCGACCGGTTGGCGTTGCGCAACACGTTGTTGTTTGAGTGGAAAAACGTGCGTCACCCCGCCAACGTCGCCTTGGCGCTGGCCGGCTTGGCCGTGCGTTGGGGAGTGGAAGTGGCGTTTGCGCCGTGGACGTCGCCGTCGCGGCGATGGACGCTCACCGCGGCCCTGGCCGCCGCGTGGCGACGATGGCGGCAAGTGCGCGAGAAGAACAAGAACGAAGCAGGCGGCGAGGGACCGTCGGGCCCAGACTTTGCCCGGCCCCGCGGCAAGTTGCGTCGGGAATTCGAGTTTTTTCGGCGTTTTTCACCGCGGAGAATGGCGGCCGACGCGGCCCACGCCTTGTCCAGCGTCACGGCCGGCGTCATGAGGACGCGACGGCCCGCGGCCAGACCCGGCGCCGACTCCGTTCCGGCGGGCCCGGTATTTGCCGAACGATCAAGGAAGGTCTGTCAATTACCGTGAGAACAAACGCCGCAGCCGAGGTGGTTCGTACCCGGCCGGTTCCGCGTCATCCGCTTTCGCGATGGTACGTGGGCCCGGTCGCCGAACGTTTTGCGCGGCGGCTTGAACGCTCTCGGGTCCGGCCCGTCCATTTGACAGCCGCGGGGCTGCTGGCGGCCGTCGGGGCGGTTGTCGTGTTGGCGGCGTGGCCGAGCGCCGGTCCTTGGGCGGCGTTGTTGGTTGGCGCTTCGTGGTTCTTTGATCGGGCCGACGGGCTATTGGCGAGGCGTCAAGGGACTAGTTCCGCCTGGGGCGCGTGGCTCGACGCGAACGTGGATGAGTTGGTCGATGTTGGTCTGCACACGGCCGTGGCTTCAGCCGCCGCGCGGCTTGTCGGATCGCAACTTCCGTGGTTTCTGCTGATCGCGTTTTTGGCCGGCAAGTACTTGTTCTATTACGGCCTGACTATTGAGAATTCAGCGAGTGAAAATTCTTCTCCGAGCCGCGACCGTGAGGGAGCGGTGGCGGACCGAGCGAATTGCAACCGCTCCCTTACGGTCGCGGCTCGGATTTTTAAGAATCGGTTTATTGCGGATTTGCTTCGCCGCTGCTATCATTTGCCGGGCGATGCGGATATTCGGGTCCATTTGCTGATCCTCGCGTTGTTGACGGGCTGGTTGACCGCTGAGTTGGCGTTGGTGGCCGCGTACTATAATTTTCGCTGGGTCGTTCGGTATGTCTTGGTCGCCCGGCGGTTGGGAGGCGTCCGATGAGCGTTCGCCCGACGATTTCCGCCGCGATTATCGCGCTGGACGAGGAGCGGGATCTCCGCGAATTGCTGCCCCAATTGGATTGGGTCGATGAGATTGTGTTGGTCGACGGCGGCTCGCGCGACGCGACGGTCGAGGTGGCCCGATCGCACGGGTGCCGTGTCGCATCGTTTCCATTCAAAACATTCGAGTGCCAACGCAATCGGGCCCTGGCTCTGGCCGCGTGCGATTGGGTGCTGTCGATCGACGCCGATGAACGGCCCACGCCCGGGCTGGTCGAGGAACTCCGCTGGCGTCTGGTCCGCGCGCGAGCGGCGGGCTTTCGCGTGCCGATTCGCAGCACCGTGCTGGGACGTCCGTTACGTCGCTCGGGCACGCAGGACGACGTGCCGATTCGACTCATCCGCCGCGGCGCGGCCCGCTGGGAAGGCGAGGTCCATGAGCGGCTGCGGGTCGAGGGTCGCGTCGAGCGTCTGCGGCATTGGCTGACGCACCGGTCGCAATCAGACCTGAACGAGTTTCTGGTCAAAATGCACCGCTATACGAATCTCGACGCGCGCCGTCGGGTGGCGTCGGGCCGCGAGCCGCGGGCGACCGACCGCTATGTCGCCCCGGCCCGCGAAGTGTTTCGCCGGTTGGTCTACAAACAGGGTTTATTGGACGGCCCGGCCGGTTGGGCGTTTTGCCTATTGAGCGGATGGTACGAATTCGTCCTGGCCGACAAACATCGCCGTTATTGGAGAAAGAAATACGCGTAGGCGAGACATCGTAAATCGTCTCTGCCTACTGCCTACCGCGTCAAGGAAGACATGCGTCAAATCGAGAAATCGTTACCGCTGTTGCCGCTAGTACTGGACGCCGTGCCCGAGGGGCTCGGTGAAATGCTCGTCCAGGAGGGCGTGCCGTTTTGCGATCGCGCGAAGCGGCCGTTGGCCGGACGTTTTGTGTTGTTTGATTCGCGTCGAAAAACACGTGAGTCCTCGTTCGGCCAAACGTGGATCGACGTTGCCGGGCTGGGCCAGTCCACATCGGGTGAAGGATTGAACTCGTTGGCCGACGGCGGCGCCGGTCGTCATGAATGGCGCGTCGGCGGATGGACCTTGACCGAGGAAATCGCCCGGGTCGATCGCCGCGCCGTTCGCCGTCGCGTGCTCGGCCGACTGCGCGAGGCGATCGAAGCGGCCGGCGGCGTTTGGTTGTGCGTGTCGCCCTATCCGTTTCCCTATCGAAGCGCGTTCAACTTCCGGTTCGACCACGATGAATATGACGCCCGCGATTTTGCCGCCGTCATGCGGGCGATCCGTGGCTATGAAACCTGGACGTCGCATTTCGTGAACGCGGCGGGCCACAAGTCGGCCGGCTCGGCGTGGGACGCCCTGCGCGGGCTGGACGTCGGTTCGCACGGCTACTGGCACCACACCTATCGGACGATCGAGGACAACGCGAGGAACATCCTCCGCGGGATCGAGGCGATCCGCCGCATGGGCATCGAGCCGCGAGGATTCGCCGCGCCGCACGGGCGATTTGGCCCGGCGCTGGACACGGCCTTGCGCGTGCTCGAAATTTCGCACAGCGGCGAGTTTGGCCTGGCCTACGACGAGTTGCCGTTTTGTCCCTCGCCGGGCGGCACGCTCCAGGTGCCCGTCCATCCCGTGTGCCTGGGTCTTTTTCTCGAAGCGGCCCAGCGAGAATCGCACGATCCGCGTTCGACGCTTGAAGCCCGTCGCCGCCACGCCGCCGCGACGGCCGCCGAGTATTTTGAGAAGCTCATCAGCCAACGGTGTCGCGCGGGCGAGCCTGTGTTTCTCTACGGCCATCCCGACGGACGGCTCGGACGTTACCCAGGCGTGCTGAAACGCGTGTTCCGCGCGGCCGATTCGCAGGCGGGGCTTTGGAAAACGACGCAAAGCGGTTGGGTCGAATGGTGGCACGCCCGCCGCGCGCTGAATTTGAAAGTAACGGAAGACCAAGGGCAATATGTCGTCACCGCGAACGACTGTCCGGCGAATCTGGATTTTGCGATCGAGTATTGGCGCGGCCGGCACGTGGCGTTGATGCCGCTGGCCGGGCCCGAGGTCCGTTTTTCACCGGCGGCGCTGGCCTACGAAAACCGCCGCGCGAGCCGTCTCGCGCGGCCGGTGCGGATCGATCGGCCCGAGGGGCTCAAAACGCACCTTCGTCGTGCGATCGACTGGGAGCGAGTCACGCCGCTGGACGAAATCGGCACGAGCGGCTGGCGCAACCGCGTGAAACGTACGTTGCGTAAATGGGTGAGCGAATGAAGGTTCCTGCTTCACCATTGCGAGTGTTGGCCGTCGGGCGATCGGACGCCCAGACCGCGCCCGGCGGCGGCGAAGTTCAAATGGCGTCCACTCTCACGGCGCTGCGGCGGCTCGGCGTGGACGCGCGAGCGACGGGCGACGGGCGACTGGACGAGGTTGATTGTGTTCACCTGTTCGGCAGCCGGCCCGAGCATTTGCCCCTCGTCGAGGCGGCTCGGCGCCGCGGCGTGCCGGTCGTGCTTTCGACGATCGCCTGGTTTGACTGGGCCGATTATTGGCGCGGCGGGACGACGCCGGCGGGCCGCGTGGCGGCCGTCGCGCGATTCGCCGCCCGGGCCGCGTTTCCGCGACTGCCTTCGTGGCGGCGACGGTTGTATCACTCGGTCGATCTGCTGTTGCCCAACTCGAAGGCCGAAGCCCAACAGTTGATTCGCTATTTTAGCGTCACGCCCGAGCGAATCCACGTCGTTCCCAACGGGGCCGATCCGCGATTTGCAAACGCCGACCCTCGGGCGTTTGTCGAACGATTCGATATGCGGGATTTCGTGTTGTGTCCCGGTCGGATCGAGCCTCGCAAGAATCAACTTGGCCTGATTCGCGCGATGCGCGGTTGCGGCGTGCCGCTGGTGATTCTCGGCCAGGTGGTACCGGGCCATGAGGCCTATTTGGACGCCTGCCGGCGCGAGGCCGACGAGCACGTGCGATTTCTCGATCGCATTGAACACGACGACCCGGCGCTTGCCGGAGCATACGCGGCCTGTGGGTGCGTGGCAATGGTCGGCTGGTTCGAAACGCCCGGACTGGCGGCGCTGGAGGCGGCCATGTCGGGCACGCCGCTGGTGCTGCCGGCTGGTGGGTGCGCGAGGGAATATTTCGGACCCCGGGCACGATACGTCAAGCCGGATGACTATCGAGGAATTCGCCGGGCCGTATTCGAGGCACTTGCACGCGGGCGAAGTTCGTCGCTGGCCCGACGTGTGCGAGAAAAATTCTCCTGGGACGTCGCCGCGGACGCGACGGTCGAGGCCTATAAACGGGTTGTTGTGAAATCGACAAGACACAAGTGCGAAAAACCGAGCCGCGACCGTAAAAAATATCCGAGCCGCGACC
>DATECS010000363.1:0-3259 GCA_035286785.1 Thermoguttaceae bacterium
TGGAAGCCACCGTGCCACCGGAAGTGGAGGTGAACTTCCTGACCGAGCCCTACTTCAACGCCACGATCTATGTGGATGGGACTCTGCTTGAAGATGCGAAGGGAAAGCCCTACGTCACTCCGTGTACGGTTGCCACGGTCCCCACGGGCGAGCATCACGTGGTCTTCAAGCACGCTCAGCACGAGGATCTGGATGCAGGGCGAATCGACTTCAGCACGGCCCGCGAGGTCGATGCCCGATGGCCCGACGCTCCACGGTAGGTCGCGGAAGGGGTCTTGGCCGCGTAGCTGTTCCAATGATGCCAGGACGCGATGAATCACTCGTCAGGGCAAACGGCAGTGCTACGGGCCGTGCGAAGTGGCGTCTTCGCCTTACGTCAAGGAGTGCGTTTGCTCAAAATCGGGCGTGACCGGGGGGGCTTCGGTACCCGGCATCACCCCGCCGCGCTTTAAAGGGTGGCCGTTCAGGTCGCATCGTCGCGACGGGGCGTTCCGATCTGTTTCCGCAGGTCGGCGATCTCGCATTGTAGAGCCAGAATGGCCGTGTCACGAATCTGCTCTTTGAGGTCCCGGACTCGCGGCCGAAAACGGGAAAAGTAGGACGCCATCGCCAACGGCCAAGTGACCGCGGCGATACAGTAGATCACGCCAAGCGTCACCGAGAAGATCGTCGCATCGCGCGACGACGGATCGAAATCGCCGGCGACCTTGCTCCCTCCGACGAACATCAGAACGAAGGCGATGAGGAACGACACCCAAGCAGCATGGCCGACCAGCCGTTCGCGTCGCTGGGCGGTGGTCAGAGCGTCTTCGAGTTTCATGCGGTACTCCTTGTATTGGGATTCACTGAAAGGTTGGTCCTGCTGGAGAAGCTGCATCGCAAAATGGCCGGGTTTGTTGGCGCTACTCATCGGTTAGTTCCTCGATGCGACGGCGCAACGCGAGTTTCGCGTAGTGCAGTCTGGATTTCACGGTCCCGCTCCCCTGCCCTATCACTTCCGCAATCTCCTCGATCGACATGTCCTCGAGGAAACGCAACGTGAGCACTCGCCGGTGGTCGACCGACAAGTCCCGCAACGCGACATGCACCAGCTCCGCATTGTCGAACGCCGAAGAGTCAACGTTCGCGTCGTCCTCGACCTGCGAGGTGTCGGCATCGTCGGCAAATGCTGCTCGCGTCGACTTCCTCCTCAACTCTGTGACGGCCTGGTCGTGGGCGATGCGGTACAACCAGACTCGAAATGCGTCGGGCGACTTGAGTTTCCCCAGTTTTCGATGCACGTGGAGCCACACGGATTGGACCACGTCGAGCGCGGCGTCGTTTTCGCCCAGGATCCGACGGACAAAGTAGAGCAGTCTCCGATCGTACAGATCGATGAGCCAGGAAAACGCTTCGCGATTCCCTTGCTGAGCGCCCAGCACCATTAGCCGCTCGCGAAGCCGCTCAAGTTCGTCTGGTGCTGGCATGAGTTGAGCGTCCTGGTAAGTCGGAATCGTGTCACCGGGCCCGCAACACGCTCGCGAATCATCGTTCGGCGCCGCGCCCAGCCGGCCAATTCTGCGCTGTCCGCAGCCGAGAAGCCACCCACTCGTTCGCGTCTCCTATATTCAGTCGCGTCTCCCCTCGCCGAAGTTCAAATGCCGGGGCGATTCTTTGGAAGCAACCGGATCAATTCGGCTGGCAGCTTCGACAAGCGAAGTGTCTTGTCCTCGCTGCCGGTCGCCAGCGTCGCGCCGTCGGGGGCGACAACCGCCGAGCTGACACCCGCTCGGTGGTCCGTGATTGTCTGTCTGCGTTCACCAGTCGCGACATTCCAAAGGGTTACGGTTCCATTGCAGTCTGATGCCGCCAGCAGGTGGCCGTCGGGCGAGAACGCCAAGGGCGACAGGTGCTCGTCGGTCGTCCATCTCCGCGTGACTTGACCGGTCGCCGCATCGCGCAACTGCACTTCGCGGCCGATCGCCGTTGCGAGCGCCTTGCCGTCCGCTGTTCCGGCCACCCAGCCGGCGCCAGCGACCCTTTCGGACCACCGCAACTTTCCGGTTGCCACATCCCATTGCCGCAGCTCGTTCGGCTTTCGCTCCAGCGGCGGGACCGACTCTGGATCCTGCATCAGCGCGGTGATCGTCGTGCCCTGTCCGTCGACGCTGGTCAACCAAAAAGCTTGCCAGGTGGTTTCGTGGAACTGGCCACGCACCCGGTCAGCCGCCCAGGCCAGCAACTGCCGTCGATACTCCTGGTCGAACAGCCTCGAATCCTCGCTGTCCGGCGTCGGCTGCTCCTCGAAGAGGGCACGAAAGTCAGAGTCTCCGGTCCCTTGCGGGTTTCGCTGGCGGGCGGCCAGGGCGTGGACGATCAGGTTCCGGGCAATGCGAAAGAGCCATGTTCGGAACTTCGCCCGCACGGGGTCCGGTGGCCGGAACCCCGTGCGCGTGGTGTTTTCCTTTCGCGACCCGTCGCTTTCGCTCGCTTACCACCGACGTTTACGAAAAATCAGCAAGCGGTTACGCTACAACATGTTGCGAAACTTTGCTCGGCATAGCATTGATTCGAAGACAGTCCCCTTCGGGGAGGTCTGAGCAAAGGTAAGAGTGCATCGGATGCGTGGTCCCGATGGCGGTCAGCGGCGAATCCCGGGTCGACTGCGTGCAGCACTTGGGCCGCTTCAGCGGAAGTATTCTGCCGCCAACCGCCGGAAGCTCGTAAGATCGCGCACGCACTGCACGGCACCACGGAACTCGCCAAAGTCGGGCAGGCCCTTGGCAAAGTAGCAACTGGTGCGTGCGAGCCGGCGGATCGCCACGGCCGGACCGTAGTAACGGAATTCGCCTTCGACCAATTGCAGCAGCACGCGGCCGCGCTCGGCACGCGTCGGCGCCCGGCTGACGGAGTTCCCGGTCAGGAGCGCCACGGTCTGGCGGAAGATCCAGGGGTTGCCGAGGCAGCCGCGGCCGATCGACACGGCGTCCGCCGCGCTTTCCCGCAGCCGGCGCGGGACGTCGGCGGCCTCGCGGATTCCTCCACTGCCCAGAACGGGCACATGCACGGCCTGCTTCACCCGTGCGACGACTTCCCAGTCCGGCCTGCCGACGTAGGATTGAGCCACGCTCCGGGCGTGGACTCCAATCGCGGCAGCGCCCGCATCCTGGGCTCGTTTGGCGACTTCGACCGCAGTTTCGTGTTCCCCATCCAGCCCGGTGCGCAGCTTGACGGTCACGGGCAGGGACACGGCGTGGGCGACGGCCGCGACAATCCGCTC
>DATECS010000364.1:0-21949 GCA_035286785.1 Thermoguttaceae bacterium
AGGCCGGGTCGCGACCCGGCAATGATGAAGCACTTGCGTGAAGACCGCCAGGTCGCGACCCGGCCTGCGTCTCGTCGATTCTGATTCTAGCGCGGAGTAAAAGACACATGATCCTCGTTTCACGTCGTCGGGGTTTCACGCTCGTCGAGCTGTTGGTGGTGATCGCCATCATCGGCGTGTTGATCGCGCTGCTGCTGCCGGCCGTCCAAGCGGCCCGGGAAGCCGCCCGACGAGTCTCATGCACCAACAAGCTCAAGCAAATCGCGCTGGCGCTGCAAAACTATCACGGTTCGCACGAACATTTCCCGCCGGGCGGCCTGTTCGGCCAGGGGACGGGCGGCGCGAATTGCGGATTCGGCTTTCAGGCGGCCATTCTCGCCAACATGGAAATGAAGCCCATCTACGACAGCCTCGACTTCGCGAAGAATTTCAACTCCTCGCCCAACATCGAGCAGGCCCAAAAGGCCGCCGATGCGTACCGATGCCCCAGCTTCAGCGGCGACGACGGCGAAACGTGGACCATCACTCCCGGCTCAATCGACGAAATGAGCATCGGCACCTACAGCGGCGTCTCGGGCGCCGATCCCCCGGCGGGAACGACCGGTTCGCCCTACGACTACCTCTACCCGTCGAGCGGCCATTGCGGCCCCTACTATTTCAACGGCATGCTCTACCCGCGCAGCGCCGTCTCGATCCGCGACGTGACCGACGGCACCGCGCACACGCTGCTTGTCGGCGAACGCGCCTTCGAATTGCGCAGTTGGATGCGTGGAGACTACTACGACGGAACGCCCACTCGGCCTTCGGTGGTCTGCTCCGCCTCGGCCAAAAACGTCACCCGGCCGATCAATGGAAAACCCGGCCGCTGGATCTACGACCCGAAGTTCGGCACGCGAAACATTCTCTTCAACGACTGCTATTTCGGCAGCGAGCATCCGGGCGGCGCCAATTTCGCCCGGGTCGACGGCAGCGTCAGCTTCCTCGAAGAGACCATCGACTTCGCCCTTCTGAAGGCCCTGGCCACCCGCGACGGCGGCGAAGTCATCGACCAATAAAGAAGCCGTCCCGGGCGAGCCCGTGGTCCCGCGGAGTGCGTCTGGACGCACCATGCGCGCTCCATCACGTTTCATGTCATGACAATGGCAATACGGTCATCCAGGGAACCTTATTCTGTCGTCCGGGCCATGAGATCATCTGGTGCGTCCAGACGCACCCCACGGATGTATAATTGAGTAAAGGCCCGGGCCGCGAACCGGCGCTAAAAAACCCTCCCCCATCGCCATGAAACAATTTATGAACCCGCGAATCGGCGCGATCCTCGCCCTTGTCCTCCTCATGGGTTTCGCCCCACCGGCCGCCGCCCAGCGGAAGGCCGCCGCGCCGAAACCGGCCCTCGCGCCGGTCGAAAACCACCGGCAGTACTTCGCCGCGCCGAAGATCGTCGGCCGCGAGGACGAGTTTTGCCGCCGCGCCTATCGCGTCATGCTCAAGGGCGCCGCCTTCGCGAAGGATCTCTACCGCGAGTGGCCCGCCGAGCCGGAGTGCGGCTATATCGGTTGGGGCGGCCACTCGGAAAAGGACATCGACGCCAACATCCAGTTGGCCCACCTCTACGCGATGCTATTGACCTTCGGCCAATACGACGAGCAAGTGACCGGCGTCTCGCGCGAGGAAGCGATGCGCCGCGTCCACGGCGTGGTCCGCTATTGCGGGTTCACCCATTTCTCGGGCCCCCACGTCTGCACCAGCGGCCAGCACTGGGGCGGCGGGTGGCACGACGCGTCCTGGTCCAGTATTTTCTCGCACATGGTCTGGCTCGTTTGGAACGACTTGGACGACGCCACGCGCGAAATGGCCGCCCGGGTCGTCGCGGCGGAAGCCGACCGTTTTGTCGGGGTCAACCCGCCTTCCCGCAAAATCGACGACACGCAGGCCGAATCGAACGCCTGGAACACCCGCGCGTTGGCCGTCGCTTGCGTCATGTTTCCCCGGCATCCCCATGCGCGGCAATGGCGCGACGCCTATCAGCGATGGTCGATGAACTCGCTGAGCGTGAAGGCCGACAAGGCCGACGACACGCTGGTTGACGGCCGGCCCGTGCGCCAATGGGTCACGACCGAAAACGTCCATCCCGACTTCACGCTCGAAAACCACAGAATCATCTACCCTGTCTACATGTGGGCCAGCATGTCCGGGCTGGGCCAGAGCGCGTCCTATTATCTCATGGCGGGCCGCGAGCCGCCGGCGACCGCCTATCACCACCTCCGCGACATGTACGAGGTTTACAAAAAACTTCAAACGTGGGAAGGATTGCCGGCCTACGTCAACGGTTCGGACAAGTTCCTGCACATGCAGGTGGTCGACATTTTCCTGCATTCGTTTTTCGCCCAGGCGCTGGGCGACCGCGAGGCGGCCCACCTGGAACTCGTCGAACTCGATATCCTCGAACGCATGCAGGCCCGATTCACCGACGGCCGGCTCCATCCGATCGAAGAAGTCGGCCCCTGGAGCCGCGTCGGCAACCTGGGCAACGTGCTCGGCGGAAGCTACCTGCTCCATTACGTCCGCAAGGCCGACGTCGCGCCGGCCACGCGAGACGAGTTCGAGCGGCGGATCGCCGGCGTGAGTTATTTTCCCAACGGCAAGCTCCTCTTGCACCGCACGCCCGACAAACTCGTCTCCTTCGCCTGGAGCAAGCCTCGTCGCGTCATGGGACTCTTCCTCCCTCGCGAAGGAAGCTGGCTTGTCACGCCGCACATGAATGGATTCACGGGCATCGTCCGCGAGAAAGGGCAACCCGAGCAGCAGTTTTTCAAAATCACGAAGCTCGACAAACAATTCACCGACGATTCCTTCATCGTTTCGGCGACGGCGTTGCGCTGCGACGGAAAGGTCGAGCACCGATGGACTTTCACGTCGCTGCCGGGGCGCGACGTGGTGATGCGCGAAACGCTTCGCGCCGTCCGGCCCGTCGTTCTCGATCAGGTGGAGACCGGCACGATGGGCATCGGCCGCGAGTTGGGTTCCGACGCCGTCTCGCTCCGGTCAGCCCAAACCACCCGGGTTCTCCGCGGCTTGCCCTCGGCCGATGAAACCATCGAATTCCCGGAAGGCCGCGTCGAGGTCGGGGATCGTTTTGACTACGAATGGAAAGGCGACGGCACGATCTGCTACTTCCGGCGCAGCCGGCCGGCCCGCGTCCACGGCGCCCCCGGCGGCTACGGCCGGCTCGAGGACCGCCTGGTCGTGCGCCACCTCCAAGGTCCGCGCCGATTTCAGGCGGGAGAAATGATCGCGGAGGGAACGCTTCGCGTCCGCGCGTTCGGCCGCGACCACAAGGAAGCGGCGAACCCCAACAGCAACATCAGCGCAACGGACGGTTCGGGAACGTCGTTGAGCGAGTCATTCCGTCCCGACTCGGAACTCCGACCCCAATTGGCCGCCAGGATCGAGGCGTCCAGCGCGTTGACCGCGCCGTCGCCGTTGAAATCGCCGCTGGTCCAGGCGGTCACCGTGGTTCCCCAGTGCGTCGAGACGATCGTCGCGTCCAGCGCGTCCACGTGCCCGTCGCCGTTGGCGTCGCCCGGCAGCCCGGCAAGCGGCAGAAACAGGTCGCCCCACGTCTTGCCCATGCGAATCTCGTCAAACAACACGGCGGCGTTGGCCCCGAGGTTGGTCGTACTCAGCACGAGCGTATCGACCAGACGATTCGGATCGTCCGAGGGCAGCATCCAGCAGGCGGCGTCGAAACCGAGCGATGCGGCCGCCTCGCTCCAGGTGTCGGACGGATCGAGCCACACCATGACGTTGTCGGATGAATTACCGGCGTAGTCCACTTCGACTCGCGCGACGAAAAGGTGGGTGCCCGCCGTCACGTTGTCGCCGACGACGCTGGTGACCACCGGATTGGGCGATCCGTCGTCGCGATAGCGGACCACCGCGTCCACGCCGCCCCCGCCATCGCCCTGGAATCCCCATTGCAATCCAATGGTCCAGGAAACGCTCGGATCGCCCTCCTCGGCGTTCAGCAGACCCGTCAAGGCGATCGCGTCGGCACTGGTCGAAAAATTCCCGTCAAAGCTCATCAGCCCGGCCATGTAGAACACGTTGTCCTCGGTGGTGACGTCGCTGACGTCGAACGCACGCAGGACGCTCTCCTTGCCCGAGATCGCCGTGGACGACTGGAACCGCACGGCCCCGCCCCGCGTGTCCATGTCCGAACGGGCGAGGCCCGTCGAGACCACCTGATAGCATTCCGGGTGGGTGCCCTGGCCCTGGATCCAGTTGCCCACAAACGGCTCCACGGTGGGCGAGAAACCGTTGACCAACGCGCCGACCGCGTACTGGCCCTTCGCCGGGTCCGCCGGACTGCCCGTCAAGAAAGCCTCTTCGAGCGTGGGAGCGCGAAAACCGGTCGGCCGAAAGCTCAGGTAAACCAGCAGATCCTGAAGCGTCACGGTGCCTGACGAGGAGAACCGGTTGTTGAGCCGAAACGTGTTGGAGCCTTGGTTCACCAGCGACAGAGGAACCAGGTAGTCCAAGTAGCCGTTGGCGAGCGTGCCCCCGCCGAGCAGTGTGTTATTCAGCCACACTCGGAAGTCACTGGAACTGGATAAATCCGCGACCCGCAGGCGAAGCTTCACGCGGGCTTCCGACGACGAGTAGCCCGAGAGGTCGTCGCCGATCGTCAACGGAATGTCTCGGTACGAGCCTCGCGTGATCGACATGGTCCGCTCGGGCGACACGACGGTTCGATTCAGGTAGCTCAAACCGCCGGCAATCGCGCCGGGCATGTAGTTTACGTCGCGGGCTCCCGTTGTGTAGACCTTGTTGACGCCCGAGAGCGTCGCCTGATCGCCCGCCACGTTCCACAAGGGACTGTGGTCGTCGAAGTAGTTGAACATGTAGATGCCGTCGACGCCTTCCGCCCAGGCGGCGCTCGCGCGACCCATGTAAGAGTCGTAAGACTTGCGGATCACGCCCGCGTCGCCGCCCATGCGACTTTCGGCCAAACAGGCGTAGACGGGCACGTCGTACTCATGGCCCAGGGCGACCGACGCGCTCCACTCCTCGGCCCGGTAGTAGTCGCTGACGGCCATCGTGTCGATCAGGCCTTCCTGGAGCCACTGAGGCACGTCCAACCCGACGCCGTTGCATATGCCCATCGAATCCGGGATGCGCACGGAGACCAAAATCGGGCTGCCCCGCTCCATGCCCACCTGCTCGGTCATCGTGCGGATGTCACGCATGAGCTGGGTCATCAGGCCCCGATCGGTGTCGGTGGCCGTCCCGCCCTCGGCGTGCGAACGGAAGAAATACGGATGGCGGCAAAAATCGAGTTCCACGCCGTCCACGTCGTAGTTCTGGCAGACTTCTTGAACGTAGGCCAGGGCCAGACTGCGAACCTCGGCCACCCCGTAGTCAATGGCCGACCACTGGCCGTAGGCCGGAGGATCGCTGATCGTGCCCATCAGCCACTCGGGATGGTCCACTTTGAGTTGCGGAAAAGCGTAAAGATAGGACTCGCCGCTGGCGTCGTGCGTGTCGTTCATCCGCATCGACCAGACGAACTCCATGTTGTTCGCGTGGGCGAAGTCGTTCATCACCTTCACGGTGTCGGTGCCCTGGTTGATCAGATCCTGTGTCATGTTGTTGTAGTACCGCCCGCCCGTGCTCGTGAAAATCTCGCCGACCGACGTGTTGTGCGTGAACAGCCCGAAGCCGGAACTCCGCGACACGTAGTAGAGCGAATCCGCCTGGGTGCCGGCGATCCCCGAAGTCTGCACGTCGAGCAGTCCTTGGGGCGTGTGATCGTCGGTGTCAATCATGTCGCCGCCGTCGTTGTTGTAGATCAAGTTTCGCGGGCGGTGCTTGGCCGCCTCGCGCAGCGTCCGGAGTTGTTCGAGGGTGATCGGGTTGCCCGCGGCCCAATTGCCCTCGAACAGGCAGACCAGCATCAAGCCGGCCATCCCGATCACGCGAAAAAACTGTCCACGGCGGGACATCGGATGGGTGGAATCCATGTGCAATCTCTTCTCTCGTTGACGCAGCGCCTCTAGAAACGAACCGTGTTTGATCGCCAAGTGGACACGGATGTATACCACCAGTAAGCCGGCGAAACCCGGAGAATTACGAAATACAGGGGATTGAAGTTCATTATGTGGCAGGTTATGGTATACATCAAGGGAAAAAGTGAAATGCTCTTTTCGGTAGCTTCCAAGACGCCGGGCGTTCAAAAACGTCGTGGTGAATGTATGAACCGCCCCTGGAACCTTCGCTTGTCATGCAACCCACGAGGACTCCCGTGGCGGGCCCTCCTCGTCGTTTTCTCCTTCGCCGCCGCCACGTCGGCCGGCGAGACGCCGCGGCCGGCCGCCGGAAAAACGCCCCTCTATCTCAATTGGGACGCCAATTGTTTGACGCTCGGACCCTCGGGAATCGCCGAACTCGTCACCGACGCGAGGGAAGCAGGCGTCAACGGAATCAACCTCCGAATCAGCAACAAAGGGGCGTTGAATTTCCGCACCCGGGCCGGCACGTTCTACCACGAACGCTGGGACGCCTTTGGGACCGACTATGATCCGTTGGCCGCGTTGATCCGCGAATGCCACCGACAGGGTCTCGCGGCGCACGTCTGGTTCGACCTGTTCGAGGCGGCCTATGACCCGCTGATCACCGCGCACCCGGAGTTCTCGCCCCAGGGACGGCCCGGCAAGCCCAGGCTCGCCGGCGTTCCGTGCTATGCCCATCCCGAGGTCCGCCGGCACATGCTCGACGTGGTCGACGAGTTGGCCGCGTACCGGCCGGACGCCGTGTTTTTCTGCACCAAATCGAGCCATGTCCCGCGGAACCAACTCGGTCAGCCGCACAACGGGGACAGCGGTTTCAACCCGCCGGTCGTCCGCCGCTACCGCGATCTTTACGGCGTCGATATCTTGAAGCAACCTTTTGATCGCACAAAACTTGGACGCCTCCGGGGCGAGTTCCTGATCGATTTCCTTGTCGAAGCCCGACGGCGATTGAATCAGGCGGGCATCCCGACGATCGTGGGCGCCACGGTCGGCGGCCGGCTTCAATCGACCGGGCCCAACTTGATTTTGGATTGGCGACGGATTCTCGAACGAAAGGCGGCCGACCGCCTGCTCATGGCCAATTCACGCGGCGAATACCATGTTTTCTACAACGCCGCCGGCCGAAAGAAATTCGCCGAAATTCGCCGGGCCTGCGACCGCGCGGGCATTCCCTTCTGGCCCTACATCATGTCGAGCGGCACCCACCAGCCGATCGCCGCGCGGGTCGGCTTCGCCGGCTTGCTCGAATACGTGCCGCGACAACTCGACTACCTGACCGCGATGGGCGGCGACGCCGTGTTGATCCACGATCTTGACCTGTATTCCTACGATCGCCAGGTACGCCGCGCGTTGTGGAAGGCCGCCGGCCGGCGACAGACGGGGCTGGCTCGCGCCGCCAGGCCGGAGGACGTTCTCCCGCCCGACCCGGTCGCCGTTCTCCGCGCTCGGAAAAACGCGATTCCCGGCGGGGATTTCGAGCAAAACGCCGAGGGGCCCCGGTTCGTTCAGCCGACGTGGTCGCTCGGCAACCTTTCGTTCGAAACCCACGCCTCCGATTCGCGGCCGGCGGGCTGGACGCCCGAGTTGGGCGGCAATCCGAAATTCCAGGCGGTTTATGATTGGAAAGTGATGCACGGCGACCCCTTCTCGGGCCGGTCGTTTTACGGCCGCGCGAGCGTCGCGCTCGGCGTCCAGCCGGGCGCCGCCAAGGGCACTCGCGCCGCCGCGTGGACGGCCGAAATTCCCGTCCCGCGCGGCCTCCAGGGAGACCAGCGAATCCGCGTCCAGGTTCACGGCGAGTCGCTCAACCGGATCGAGTCCGTCGGAATGAAGATCGAGTGCCTCGACGCCAAAAACAGAATGATTGACCGCCTGGGCGCAAAAGCCCCGCGCGAGGGTACCTTCGCGTGGCAACCGCTCGAAATCGTTTGGCCAGCCGATGCTCGCGTAAAGAAACTGCGCGTGCGGCTGGGCATGACGGCGGCCGACGATCCGGGCACGGAAGGCCGTGTCTGGTTCGACGATTTCACCATCGAGCCGGTCAAACCGCCCGAGTCGTCCCGCGCCGCCGCGGCCATGCGTTAACCGGGAGAGAGACGTAGGGTGGGCACCGCCCACCAAAACACGGCATCTTTTAGTGGGCAGTGCCCACCCTACAAAATTTCACAACCTAGGAACGAAGGGCAACGGTGACGGCCTCTGAACGGTCGCCCGTTTGTTTGGCAGTTTGGATGACGTTTCATGGGATTTAGCTTCTGGGACTACCTGGTGCTGGGCGTCTATCTGGCGGGCATCGTCCTGCTGGGCGCTTGGTTCGCGCGCCGCCAGTCGTCCACCGACGAGTATTTCCTCGGCGGACGGCGGTTCCACTGGTTTCCCGTCGCCGTGAGCATGTTCGCCTCGCTGTTCAGCGCCACCAGCTACGTGGCCGCGCCGGGCGAAGCGTTCAACCACGGCATGACGCTGTTTCTGAAGTCGGCGGCCGTGCTCCTGGGAGTGCCGCTGGCGGTGATCCTGTTCGTGCGGTTTTTCCGGCGTCTTTCGCTGACGACCGCCTATGAATACCTGGAACGCCGGTTCAATCTGCAAGTCCGCCTGATGGCCAGCTTTCTCTTTCTCTTGCTGCGGAGTTTCTGGCTGGGAGTGACGCTGTTTGCCTCGGCTGTCGCGCTGGAGCCGGCCACCCATTGGCCTATTGGGGTCGGCGTCGTCGTGGTCGGCGTTGTGGCGACCCTTTGCGCGACGCTCGGCGGCATGAAGTCGGTCATCTGGATCGAAGTGATTCAGTTTGTCATCCTCTGCGGCGGCATCCTACTGGTCATCGCCACGTTGACCTGGGGCCCTTCGCAAAGCCTGCTGGGCATCTGGCAGTACGCCGGGCAGCGAGACCACGCCTTCGGCCAACTCGCCGAGTCGAGCTTTTATTCCTTCGATCCCTTCGTCCGCTACTCGCTCTGGGCAATCGTTATCTCGGCCATTTTCACGAAACTTACGCTCGCCGGGGCTGATCAAATCTCGATCCAGCGATACCTGAGCACGCGCAACGAAAAAGACGCCTCACGAAGTCTCGTCTGGGGCACCGCACTGGGCGTGCCCGTCATGTTCCTCCTGTATTATTGCGGTCTCGGACTGCTTTGGTTTTACGAGACGCATCCCGAACGGGCCCTGCCGGGCATGACGGGCGATACCGCGCTGCCGCATTACATCGCCACGGAGCTGCCGGCGGGAATGGGCGGCGTTCTGATCGCCGCGATTCTGGCCGCCGCGATGAACACGGTCAACTCCGGCGTGAACTCGCTGGCCACTTGTTCGGTCACTGATTTCTACGGCCGTGTCCTCCGCCCCGAAGCGAGTCAGGCCCGCAAGGTGGCGGTGGCCAGAGTTCTTACCGTCGTCTGGGGAGGGCTGGCCATCGCCAGCGCGGCCCTGATGATCTGGCTCTACGGCGGCGACCGAGGCCAGAATCCCCTGATTTTCGTGTCGGAAGTGACCCTCGGGCTGTTCGGCGGAATCCTCCTGGGCATCTTCCTGCTGGGCATCCTGTCGCGCCGGGCCACGTCGTTCGGCGTCCTGGTCGGCGCGGTCGTGGGCCTCGCCGCCGCGCTGGCCATCACGGCGCCCTATTACTTCCGCCAACTGCCTCCGGACGCCCCGCGGCTTTCCTTCCTCTGGATCAACATCGTCGGCTGCCTGGTGACCGTCGCCGTGGGCTACGCCGCAAGCTACCTGTCGCCCCGGCCGCGTCCCGAACAAATCGCCGGAAACACCTATTGGGGCCCTGCAACCATCGACACCGTCAACTTGTAGTAATTCATAGTGAATCGAGAAAGTGCATCATGCAGACGAGCATCGTGAAGAAGAAGCTGGCCGAAGGCAAACCGGTCCTCGTGCCCAAGGCCTGCTACGCCGATCCCAACATCATCGAAATGCTCGGCCTGCTCGGGTTCGACTCGGTTTGGCTGTGCAACGAGTATCGGGCGCTCGATCCATCGACCCTCGAACATCTTGTCCGGGCTGGCCGCGCCGCGGGCATCGAGTGCGTCATCCGCACCGGCATGAACGGTCACGACGACCTCTCGCGGTTCCTCGGAATGGGCGCCAACGGCATCATGGTGCCCCACGTCCGCACGCCCGAGGAGGCCCGACGCGCCGTCGATCGCATCAAGTACCCGCCGCTGGGACACCGGGAACTCGAAAATATTTTCGTCGACGCTGATTTCGGCCTGATGCCCTTGGACGAGTACCTGCGAACGGCCAATGAGCAAACATTGGTCGTCATTCAACTCGAAGACCGCGAGGCCATCGAACGGGCCGACGAGATCGCGCAGGTCGAGGGAATCGACGTCCTCTTCATTGGCCCCGGCGACCTGTCGCTGGCGTTGGGCGTGCCCGGCCAATGCAAGCATCCCGAGGTAGTCAGCGCGATTCGCTCGGTGGTGAAGGTCTGCAAAGCCCGGGGGCTGGTGTGCGGCACCCCGGCCCTCGATCCCGAGCATTGCCGGTTCCTGATCGACGAGGGGGTCCGCTATTTCACCGACGGTTCGGACTGGCGGCTGATTGTGGCCGGTTTTCGCCAGGCCAAAGAGAATTTCGGGCCCCTGGGATTCACCTTTCGGCCGGAACGAATGCGGCAATAAAGGGATAAAATCAAGCCAAGGTATACTAGGAAACCGATTCGCAGCCGTTTTATGAAAAGTTCGCAACGCATTTACGCACAACGACTTATGGAATTACGAGAAAGTAGGCTCTGGCGGATGTTGAAATTTTTCAACCAAACTATTGACATTAGGTATACCAGAGATTATCCTGATAATCGGTCCGCGTGATACAATTGTTTGCTCGTATCGAACAACGCGGTATACCAACACGATGGATCAACAATCATGGCCATTGGACAAGCAACCGAACTGCCGGAAGAAACCGTGTACGATCGACTCGTTGAGTTGGTCTTCTCGGGCGATTACCTGCCTGGAAGCAAACTGACCGAGCGCGATCTGGCCGAGCATTTGCAGGTCAGCCGCATTCCGGTCCGCGAGTCGCTCGGCAAGATGGTTGCTCAAGGGCTCCTGTTGGGCGGCGGAAAGCGCGAGGGCGTTCGCATTCGCCAATACACGCCGGACGAAATCCGCCAGCTCTATGAGTTCCGCCTGTTCCTCGAGTCGGGCGCCATTCGCGCGGCCACCGAGTACGCCCAGGCCGCCGACATCGAGCGGCTCGAAGCGGCGTGCGAGGAAATGTCGCGGCACGTCGGCGAATACGGCTCCCAGGCCTGGGCCAAACTGGACCACCAGTTCCACAAGGCGCTGGTCCACGCCAGCCACAACAAACGGGCCATCGCCACGGTTCGCCTGCTGTTGACCGAATGTCACTACGTGTTCTATCTCAGGCCGTCGCGCCAGCGGCGACAACCGTCGCCCGAGGAAGCCACGGCCTGGATGAACAAAGTCCAACAAGAACATCGCCTGCTCGTCGACCACGTCGTCGCGGGCGATGCCGACGGAGCCGAACGGCTCCTGCGTAAACATATCGCGCCGCAACGATTCTAACCGATCACGGACAGCGGCGTCTTTTCGTAGCACTGCCCAAAAAATCACCGGGCCCAATCGAGGGAGGCCAGCCGGCGCGTCTCGGTCCGCGCGCATACGGAACAGAGTAGAGGCAAAATACCAGCCGAGCGACTCTTTATGTACGAGTCGAGTGATTCGCTCGGTGAGCGGCAGAGTGAATTTTTGTAGGTGGGCACTGCCCACCAAAAGATCCCTTGTGTTTTGGTGGGCGATGCCCACCCTACATTTTCGCAAGCGGAGATTTGGCGAAGTATTCATCCGGTTACAAGAGAGGTTGACACGGTTTCAATTCGGTTCCGCGCATTTGGGAGACACACTTATGAAAGCTCGTTGCACCATTCTGTTAGCAGCCTTGTTGCTGGGCTGGGCCGCCATGGCCTCGGCCGAAACCATTGTGTACCAAGAAGACATCAGCCCGGACGCTTCCTATCAAACGAACGTCGTCTACACGCGTTCGACGGAGGCGCCGAACGGCGGGAACAAGGAAGGCTCCACCTGGCAACTGGGACGCGTCGCCAATGCCACGGTCGACGACCTCATGCGATGCATCGCGGGATTCGATCTTTCGGCCATTCCGACGGGCGCCACGATCAACAGCGTCACCTTGACGGTAGCGCCCCGCCAGAACGATACCACTTCTCTCAATGCCGCTTACGAAATCCAATTGCACAAGATCACGAATGACAATTTCACGGAAACCGGCGTCACCTGGTTTGTCCGCGACATTGCCAATCCGACGACCACGGCATGGACGACTGCCGGCGGCGACTACGACAGCACCGTGCTGTCGACGATCACCGCGAATCCAAAAACCTGGTGCGACAGCCTGCCCGCCGGGTACTCGGCGAATACGACCATTACGTACGTGTTCCCGACCTCCTCCGCTTTCGTCGCCGCGGTTCAGGACGCCGCCGACACCGACAACGTGCTCAACCTGCTTCTTCGATCGGCCGCCGTCGAGGCGCTGCCATTCAGTTCCACGAATCGCTCGATCTTCCCCTTAGTGTCGGATGAGCCCGTAACCACCGGCACCACCAATCGTCGCACGGTCCAGGAGATGGCCCCGAAGCTGACGATCGACTACACCCCGGTGCCGGAGCCTGGCGCCCTCGTGCTGTTGTCGGGCATCGCCCTGATTGGGCTGGCGCTGCGAGGCGGACGAAAAGCCTAGCGTTCGAGGCAACGCTCCCCAAGGGAGCGTTGCCTCTTGTTTTTGCTCATTGGTTCTGAAATAGGAATATATGGAGATAGACACGATGACCCTACATAAATGGGGGCTCCTTGGCGCGATCCTCATCGCGGTGGCGTGCCTGGTTTCCGCGGCGACGTCGCAAGCGGCGCTGTGGGACAATGAGGTGCTCAACAGCCCGATGAACAATCTCACCGCGCCGGTCACGGCCAGCTATTGGCAGGACGTTTCCGGAAATAATTACGATGCGATGGCGAATCCGCCCACCTACGACGGAACGCTCGACACGGGCGGCACGAACCGCGGGACGGCCGTCGATTTCGTGACGACGATCACTCCGGAAACGCAGTTCAATTCCCAGCAGATCACGTTCGCCGACGGCATGAACACGAATCTGGACCCGGGCACGACCGACTTCTCGTTCTCGTTCTGGTACAACCAGACGGAAGCGGACGCGGGTTTGGAGGGCGTGACCCGGCACTTGCTTAAGAAGGGAAACATGACGGCGGCAGCAGGCGGTTTTTCCGTTTTCACTGACGGCGGCGCCTTGACCCTTCGCGCGGGAGACGTCAGCGGCGACCCCTTGGGCCTGTTTTCACTGCAACACGTGGGCGGCCTGCCTGGTTTGGAGACTCCCGTTAACCTGGTCGGCACGGGCTGGCACCTCGTCACCGGCGTGTTCGACCGGACGGGAACCTATCGCACCGCGGATTCGGTGACCTTGTACGTGGACGGCACGCCGGTCAATACGGGCACGCTCCCCCAGGTGAATTCGCTTCCTATTAACATCGCGTCGACCACCGGCCAGGCTCGCATCGCGGGAAATAATGGGTCGGACACCACCCGGGACTTCGAGGGCTACATGGACGACGTGGCCTTCTATCGCGGGGCATTGTCGGACAGCGACGTGCAGACGCTCTATGCGGCGACCAGCTTCGATGCCTCGACCGTCACGAATCCGAACGTCACCCCGGTGTTCGTCCACAACTTCGTGACGAACGCCAACGTTGCCCCGAACGCCGCGACCGTGCCCGACGTGTACGGCGAACCCGTTCTCTCGGGGACTATTCAAGGCGACGTCACCCAAGTGACCGACGCGACGCGCGGCGAGGTGCTCAGCGTCAACACCCTTAGCAACAACAACTACGTCGACTTCGGCGACAATCTCGATCCAATGGCCACGAGCTACACGGTCAGCGTGTGGGTCAAACGCGATGGAGCCAACGCCACCTCGCAACAATTCGCCACCAAGGGGAACCGAAGCAGCGAGCGAGAAGGATGGTCGCTGGGTTTCACGGCGGCCGGCTTGTTGTACGCGCGGGCCAATTACGATGGAGCGTCCACCGGCACCACCCGACTGTACACCAGAACGGAAACCGCGGTGACTGCCGACGAGTGGCACCACGTCGCGCTGGTCATCGACCAGACGACGGGCCTTTTCCAGGGATATCTCGACGGAGTCGAGTCGGGCCTTGACGGCGACAACGGCCTATGGAACTGTGACGAGGTGAACTACGGGGTCACGTTCCCCACGGACGGTTCGGCCGAGTTCGACACGACGGAGGGGCTCCGGCTGGGCCGGGCGGCTAATACCCTTGCCGTATACCCGTTCCAAGGCGACCTCGATGATTTCGCCATCTGGAACCGGGCGCTCACGTCCGCCGAGATCCTCGCGATCTACGGAGGAGCCGACCTCTTGCCGCCGCCGGTGGTGATCACCGTCCCCGGCGACACCGACGGCGACGACGACGTCGACTCGCTCGACGCCGGCACCCTGGCGTCCAACTGGGGAGGTTCCGTGACGAACGGCGCCTTGAGCGGCGACTTCAACGCCGACAACGTGGTCAACGCCCTGGATGCCTCGATCCTCGCGGCCAACTGGACGGGCGCCCTCGAAAGCGCCGAACCGGTCGGCGTCCCCGAGCCGTCCATGCTCGTGTTGATGAGCGTCGCGGGAGTGCTGTTTACCCTGCGTAGACGAATCGTCTGAGGCGGGGTGGTGAAGTGAAAGGCGGCGGCCGGGGGGACGCCGCCGCGAGGACGCGGGTGTCCTCTTTGGAGAGAACGACAAGACACAAGGAGCAGGCGTGGGAAGCGCCTGCTCCGAGTGTCGGTCGTGTCGATCCGAAAAAGATGTAGGGTGGGCACCGCCCACCAAAACACTTGTGGTGGGCGATGCCCACCCTGCCGTTAAAAAGACGTTAAGAGCCGTAGGGTGGGCACCGCCCACCAAAACACGGCATCTCTTGGTGGGCGATGCTCACCCTACAGTCAAGAAATGTCGAGGACGGAAGGATATGAAAAATCGCAAGCGGCCCGGCGGGTTTACGCTCGTCGAACTCCTGGTGGTGATCGCGATCATCGGCGTCTTGATCGCGTTGCTCTTGCCGGCCGTCCAAGCGGCCCGCGAGGCGGCCCGACGCATCCAGTGCGGGAACCACATGAAGCAATGCGGACTGGCCGCGCTGAACTATGAAAATGCGTATGGATTCTATCCGCCGGGCATCGTCGAGAGCGGGGCCATTCTTGGACACACGGCCCAAATCACCATTGCTTGCTATAGCGGGGCGGAACCCTTTGCCTCGGAATATAAGTTTGCCTATCGTTATCGCGATTCCACCTACTCGCACAACCGGGATATTATCAAACGTTCCATCCCCATTTACAATTGCCCGTCCGATCCGAACACGACTCCCGCGATGGCGGAACAAAATGTCGGTCACTCCAATTTCGTGGTGTGCCTCGGATCGACACGCGTCACGAAGCTGGCCGGCAATAGAGAGAATTATGACAGCAACGGGCTCTTTCGCTGGAACGAGCCTTGCCGGGTGCGAGACGTGACCGACGGCACGAGCGTGACGGCACTCGGATCGGAAGTGTTGTCGGGCGTGCAAACCGCGAGTAGCCTGGAGGTCTGGGAGGCTCGCGGCATGTGGTCCATCCAGTACATCGGGTCGTTCTCCTATCTCCATTTGTACACGCCCAACACGAGCATCGCCGACTTGGTGTCCGCCGAAAGATATCAACGTTGCATCAATACGCCCCCCGACATGCCGTGCAACACTTCAACCGGCGTCGGATACGAGAACACGTATGCCTCGGCAAGAAGCCTTCATCCCGGTGGAGTGAATGTGGTCTTTGCCGACGGTCACGTGGTTTTTGTCACGGACGTCATCAATGCGGACGTGTGGCGATGCATCGCTTGTATCGATGACGGCAAAACACTACCCGCTGATTACCTAGACATGTAAGGAAGGTTGATCTTGTCGAACCATCTCGCCAGACGCATCTTCGCCGGTTTTCTTTTGGCTTCCATGATGATTCCCGCCGCCGGATGCGGCGACACGCTACGTCAAAGCATCGAGGGTGTCGTCACGCTGGACGGCCGCCCCTTGGCCGAAGGCAGCATCCAGTTGCTTCCGCGGGAAGGAACGCGTGGACCATCCGCCGGAGCCCTTATCAAGGATGGTCGATTCTCGATCGACGCGTCCAAAGGCGCCTTCGCGGGCACGTTCCGAGTGGAAATCACCGCGATGCGTCAAGGCAAACAGGTAAGAATCGATCCTGAAACCGGCGGAAAATACCTCCTTAATGAGCAGTATCTCCCGGCCCGCTACAATACCAAAAGCGAACTGACCGCCGACATCAAGGAAGGTCAGCCCAATAAACTGGAGTTCGCTTTGGTTTCCAAGTGACGCGACCACGCGAGTCCCACGCGGCCGGGTGGAAGGGTGTCGCAAGTGGTATGCTTGCGGTTTCCGCGTCGCGCCGTGAAAATGACGTTCACCGTATGCTCTGGTTGTGAAACGTCCCTTTTCGGAGAAAATAAAAGATGCGATCGTCACTCCTCACGAGCGTGGCCTTGGTTGTCGTGGTCCTGTTTCTCGGCTGTTATGCAAGCAGCGACTCGTCGAACGCGGCCGCCGGTTCCGCGGCGCAAGATCTTTCCGCAAGCCCGTCCCAAACCGGTGCGAACGAGGCAGCCGACGCCGGCAAAGACTCCGAAGCGGCGCCGGGAGCCGAGCAGTCGGACCCCGCCTTCGAAGCCGCCCGGAAAAACGATCCGGCCCTCCAGAAGGCCAAAGCCGCGCGATCCGAGCCCCTGCGAATCCTCGTCATCGGCGCCCATCCCGCCGACATCTTCGACCAGTCGGGCGGCACGATGGCCCATCACGTCGAGCGCGGCGATTGGGTCGGTTGCGCCGTCCTGACCCACGGCGGCCGGGTCCACGACAAAGTCGTGACCGACCAGATGTTCCACCAGAAGGAAATCCCCGACGCCGAAACGATGACGAAAATCATTGCCCAGCGCGCGGACGTGAAAACCAAGGAAATTCTTCGAGCCTGCGCCATCCTGGGCGTTCGCCGCGAGAACGTCTATTTCCTCGGCGCCGACGACGCCGTCCTGTTGGTCAACGAGCCCATGATCCGCCAATTGGCCCGATTGATCCGAAAGCTTCGCCCCGACGTCGTCATCACGCATTATCCGCTGGAAGACGCGGGCGTCGCCAGTCAGCACGCCACGACGGGCAAGATCGTGATGCACGCGATCCAATTTGCGAGAGGCGTTGATCCCGGCGACAAGACGCCTCCCTGCAAGGTCACGCAAGTCTTCTTCTTCGGCATCGGGGCCGCCGCGCCGCGAACCAACCTTTGGGGGGCGCAAGGCGGATTCTTCAACAACATCTTCATCGACATCACCGACGTCGCCGCCAAGAAGGTCGCTTGCCTCGACGCCGTTGACTCGCAAGGCTACGGCGGCGCCTACGCGCGAAAACGCATCGAGTTCAGCGACGCCGCCTTCGGCAGCCGCGTCAAGGTGCCCTACGCCGAGGGATTCATCATCATGAACTCAACCACGCATTACTACCTCCCCGTTTCCGAAATCGATCTGGCGCACTCCAAGGCGTCGGACCACGAGGCCATCTCGCGGAGCAGTTTCCGAATAGACACCTCTACCCCTGATTCGCCGACGAAGAACGCGGTTCCACGATAAACCGTCTTCCCGGCTCCGCGCCGTCCAAAAAAGGATCCTGTGTGTGTCAAGATTTCGTTGGTCGTTGACCCTTGCGGCGGGCTTTCTTTCCTTGACCGCCGGCCCGCTTCTCTGGGCCGTCGAACCGCCCATCCAGCTCGAACTGGTCGAAGTCAACAAAATCTGGGACGCCTCCGCCCACAACGCCTTCACCGATCTCGTTCGATTCCAGGACCAATGGTATCTCGGCTTTCGTGAAGCGACGTCCCACGCGGTCTCGGGTGACGGGACCGTGCGGGTTCTTCGTTCGCCGGACGGCGTCACCTGGGAATCGGCCGCCGTGCTCGACTACGGGCCCAACTGGGACATGCGCGACGCCAAACTCCACGTGACGGCCGACGGCCGGTTGATGCTCAACACGGCCGCCGCCCCGTTGACGTCTATTAACGAGCGTCAATCGCTCGTCTGGTTCACTGACAACGGCGTCGATTGGTCCGACGGGCCCTATACGGTCGGCGAACCCAACTGGTGGCTCTGGGCCGTCGAAGTCCATCCCACCACCGGCGTCGTCTACGGCGTGGGCTACGGCGACATCACCACCCATCCGCGCACCACGCGGCTCTACCGAAGCACCGACGGCATCGTCTACGAAACCATCGTGCCCACGCTCACCGGAGAGCCCGAGACGGGCGAAACGGCCCTCCTGTTCCGCGACGACGGCTCCGCCCTGGCCCTGGTGCGCGACAACACGGGCGTGGAACGGTCGTTCCTCGGCACTGCCACCGGCGACTACACCAACTGGACGTTTCAGACGATCGACAAGCGAGTCGGCGGGCCCGAACTGATCGAACTGCCCGACGGAAACATCCTGGCCGGTTCCCGCTTGCACGAGCCGGTCGTGCGCACCTCGCTGAGCTGGATCGACCCCGCGACGGCCCAGATGACGGAACTGCTGACCTTGCCCTCCGGCGGCGATTCAAGCTATCCGGGCCTCGTCTGGCACGACGACCTGCTCTGGATGAGCTACTATTCGAGCCACGAGGGCAAAACGAGCATCTATCTGGCCAAGATCCGCGTCACGCCCGCCGCGCCACCGCCCGAGCCGCCCCCGGCCGGGACGATGGAGCTTCAGGAATCGCTCCAACCCACCGTGAGCTACCAGACGGGCGCGGCCCACATCCGAACCGACATCACCGAGGGCGAAAGCGACGTGGTGATCGTCGGCGAAGCGGCTGCCCATGAAAAAACACTGCGCGGCGTGTTCAGCTTCGATCTTTCCTCGCTGCCTGACGCCGCGCACGTCGTGAGCGTCTCCCTGACGCTCGCCGCCGAACGCGACAACACGGGCGGAACCGGCGGCCCGAGCGTGGACGCCGATTTCACGCTCGACTTGCACCGTCTCGCGTCCTCGTTCGTCGAAGGCGAAGTCACCTGGAACCAACGGGCCGGAGGACAGACCTGGACCACGCCGGGCGGCGATTTTAGCGAGACGCCGCTAACGACCCTCGCAGCAAATCCCTATCGCCTTCTTTCCGAGGGACCGGAGTACTCGTGGGCGTCGACCGCCGAGTTCATTCTTGCGGCTCAGGCGGCTCTGGATGCCGGCGTGCCGCTTGATCTCTTGCTCCGCACGCCCGATGGCGAAGCCCAGGAAGGCCGCGCCGTCTTCTACTTCCACAGCGACGACGCGGGCGACCCGGCTACTCACCCCATGCTGACCGTTCTCTACACGACGGTGCCCGGCGACGCGACGGGCGACGGCGCCGTGGATCAAGCCGACGCCGCGCGGCTGGCCACGCATTGGGGCGAGACCACGGCCACCTGGAGCCTGGGCGATTTCGACGGCGACGGCACGGTCGGCCCCAAGGACGCCTCGATCCTGGCCGCCAACTGGGGTCACGACGCCAATGAATCAACACCCGTCCCCGAGCCGTCTCTGTTGGCGTTGCTCAGCCTCATGGTGGCGATGTTCATCTCGTTGAGAATTACGACCGATTGAACCGCCGTATGCGGTCGAGAAACTGGTCCGCGGATTGCGCGTCGTCGTGCCCCTCGTCGTCCGTCGGGCCGTGGTAGAGCAGATCCTCGATCATCCCGTCGACGTCGTCCGCCCCGTTGCACAGCCGCGTGACCCAGAGCGAGTGGAGCGTGCCGGTCGAGTCGAACAGCTCCGAGCGGAAACAGGAGAGCACGGCCGAGGCGATCCGTTCGTTCAGCTCGGCGTTGGGGCTCGCCGCTGACAATCCCGACCCGAACGTGGCCCGAAGCGACGCCTGCAACAAGGGCCAAACCTGGCGTCCGCCCGGCAGGCGGCGTCGATAGCTGAGATCCTCGGCGAAATCCAGGGCCCGTTGCGGATCGACGGCGAACTGGTCGACGTCGATCAGATCGTGGAGATAGCCGACCAGCATGTCGGACCAGCGTTCGGTCCGGCGGCGCAACCGATTGAGGCGAAACGCTTCCTCCGCGTCGATGCCCTGCCCGCCGACCAGAAACCGCAGCACCCGATTCCGCGCTTCGAGGTGCCCTATCATGATGCTCCGCGCGATCGGCTCGGCCTGGTCGCTCTTGCGCCGCGCGTCGTAGGCGGTCACCACCGCGCCGAATACCCGCGTGAGCACCTCGCCGGCGAGCACTTCTTCGAGCGTGGCGAGAAACACCGGGCTCGCGTCTTCCGGTCCCGACGAATCACCCGCGCGATCGGCCCTCGCGCCGAATTCCTTGAATGTCTTCGACCACCGATCGAAGCGGCATTGCGAGGCCGTCCAGTATTGTTCCAAGCCGGACGTGGAAAGCGATCCGGGCCCTTCGACCAACACGGGCCCCTGTGCCGAAACGATCGCGGCCAGATCGAGTAATTCTGAAGCGTTCATGATGCGTGATCGACGTGCAGGATGAGTGTCAAGTTGAGAGGATCGACCGGCGAAGAGCCCGAGGGGACCAGGGCTCTTCGCCGATCGTGAAAGGGAGACGCCGGACTCATCGAGCAAATCGGATGCCGCCGGGCCAGGGAACCCATCGAGCCGCAACGGCGGAATGCCACAACCCCATGCCCCGCAACGGGTTAGAGCAAGCCACGAATCCAACCTTATTCCATCAAATCGCCCCGCCCCATGTTTCCAAAACTCGACCGCCACGTTGCCACGCCCGGACGGGCGCGGCATCGTCAGGGCCGAAACCCTCGGTTCGCCCGGCCGAGCAAAAGGGGACTGGCTCCGTCGCCCTCGCGAAACTCAACCCCGCCGCAACCCTCCGCGGCGACGGTGCCTGTCCCCTTTGGCGACGCCGCAATCCATTGCTCCACCACGAAAAACGCTTCGCCTTGACGACGGCGACACAAGCCGCTACGCTCATGACATAGCTCATCCTCCCCATGAACAGGGAGTTTCGTCATGCTGGATTCTCCGGCTTTGCGCGTCCGTTCATTGCGCGGCGTTCTTCCATCCGCCGGCAATGTGTTCTCATTTCTTCATTCTTTCTTGTAGTGGAGGTGTTGCCATGTTCCATCCCCTTTCCCGTCGAGGGCTCACCCTCGTCGAAGTGCTCGTGGTGATTTTCATCATTGGGGTGCTGCTAATGTTGTTATGGCCATCCACATGCCACGTGCGCGAAGCGGCGCGTCGTGCATACTGTCTGAACACCATGATGCAAATGGGCCTTGCTCTGCACAATTACCACGATGCCCACAAGTGTTTCCCCGGCTCGAACGACGTGCGGCTGCTGGAGAAGCCGAGCGATTCATGGGCCGATGTCCCCCTGCACGCGCCGGCCCAGCCCGACCCGAGCGTCGGCCCGGCCGAGTACGGGACCAACTTCTCGTGGCTGGCCAAGATCACGCCCTACATAGAAGAGGGAACCTTCTACCAATGGCTCGATATGGCCAATCGGCGCGCCTGGGATCCCTGCAACGACAACCCGATTAACCCGGCAACCGGCGAGCCAAAAGATCCCGCCAAACCGTGCCACCGGATGGTCTGGGGCGCACCCATTGCGTCATTCAAATGTGCCAATTTCGGAGAGCAGCGTTACTGCGAGGCCAACCCGGCCGCCGGCGTCACCGCGAACCCTTATGACCCCAAGACTCCCTTCGGCCCCGCCGCGTTGACCAACTACGTGGCCCTCGGCGCAACCCATTCCGACAGCCTCC
>DATECS010000365.1:0-19035 GCA_035286785.1 Thermoguttaceae bacterium
CTTTTCAAAAAGGAACCATTTCCTCCTAACGGAAACGCCCACAAGCGTTTGAAGTAATCGCCGCCCTCGTTTCCCATCGCACTTTTTGTAAAATTAACACGTATAGATGTGGGTAAACTTAAGGTCCAGACGCACCCTACGGTTTCTCGCCATCCATGAGGGAGTCGGCGTCGGGCACGTCGAGGTTGTAGCCGTCGTCGTCGGGATCGGCGGGCTTGTTATGCGCGGCCGGCGAGGCGACCGGTTCGGCGGCGGTTTTTGCGTTCTCCTT
This sequence comes from Thermoguttaceae bacterium, assembly GCA_035286785.1. Taxonomy (GTDB): domain Bacteria; phylum Planctomycetota; class Planctomycetia; order Pirellulales; family Thermoguttaceae; genus UBA11386. Next base: position 272 of record DATECS010000365.1, read on the forward strand.
ATGGTCGCCGTTCGGTTTGACCGAATGGAATCGGGCCAGCGTTTCGGGGATCTCGATTCCCCCGATGTCCTTCATCACCTGGAGCATCGGCGGAAGCGTTCGGGCCATGTTTTGCAGCCAGTCGGACGTGGCGCTCTTGCCGTTGCCGCCGCCTTCCCAGACGACCACCTTGTCGAATTTGATGTTCGCGATGGCCTTGGCCGAAGCGTCGACCAGATTGTCGAAGTGTTCGAGCATGAGCAGTTGGAAGGCCTCTTGCGAGCCGCCGCAGGCGTTGATGATTTCGCGGAGACCTTGGCCCTTCTTGGCCAGGATTTCGTATTGGCCGCGGGCTTCCGCTTCGAGCTGGGCGAAAATGGCGGACGCCTGGCCTTGGGCTTCGATGCGGCGGCGCTCGGCTTCGGCCTCGGCTTCGACGATCGTGCGGGCCTTCTGGGCGATGGCCGGCGCTTCGAGTTCGGCGCGCTGCTTGGCTTCGACTCGTTTGGCCTCGGCCAGGGCGGCCTTGGCCTGGGCCAGGTGCCCGGCCTCGATGACGGCGGCCTGAGCTTCGACCTTCTTGGTTTCGCCCAACTGATAGGCGGTGGCTTCCTTGACGTGCAGTTCGGCCATGGAGGAGGCTACGGCCGCCTTGGCCGTGTTTTCGCCCTCGATAGCCCGGGCGTCGGCGTCAGCCAGCTCGATGCGCATGTCGCGTTCGGCCTGTTTCACCTGGGCCTGTCGCTGGAAAGCGGCCGTCTGCTCGCCGACTTGCTGCTCCTTGTCGAGTTCCGCCACGCGGACGGCCTGTTCGCGCAGGGCCTCGCGGGTGCCGATTTCGCGGAGCTTCGTTGCGCTGGCCACTTGAACGTCCTGTTCGCGCTGGGCGTCGGCCACGCGGATCGCGCCCATCTTCTCGTTGTCGGCCACGTCGCCGCGGGCCTTCTGGATGGCCTCGGAGGCCGCCTTGCGGCCGATCGCCTCGATGTAGCCCGATTCGTCGGTGATGTCGGTGATATTGACGTTGATCAGCACGAGTCCGATTTTGCGCAACTCGACTTCGAGCGAATCCTGGATGTTGATGAGGAATTTGTCGCGGTCGCGGTTGATGTCCTCGATCTTCATCGAGGCGATCACCTGGCGGAGCTGGCCGAAGATGATGTCGGCCGCTTGTTTTTCGATCTCCTGAACCGAAAGGCCCAAGAGACGGATGGCCGCGTTTTGCATCAACTCGGGCGTGGTGCCGATGGCCACGGTGAACACACTGGGCACGTTCACCCGGATGTTTTCGATCGACAGGGCGTCGCGCAGCGGGATGGCGATCTGCATCGGTTCCAGACCCAGCTTGGCGTAGTCCTGGAACAACGGGACGACGAACGTCGCCCCGCCGTGGATGCATCGGGCCGCGTGGCCCGTGTTACGAGTCTTTCCATAGATGACGAGAATCTCGTTGCTAGCGCATCGCTTGTAGAACCGGGCGACGAACATCAGGAACGTCGCAAAGCCCATGGCGGCCAGGACGAAGATCAAAGCAAGCCACTGGCCGGTCGTCAGGTCGGAGATCGCTCCCAAGAGTGCCGGGTGCATCGTGTTCATGGTTGTTGCCTTTCGGATTGCGGAAGGGGATGGCTTGCTTGGGTGAAGGGGACAGTCCCCGGTTATTCGGGCTCTTCCAGCGCCGGCTCGACCTCCAGGGTGTCGGAGGAAATCACGGCGCCGACGATGATCTTAGTGCCGGGCTTCAGCAGGTGGCCCGGCGTGACGGCCAGGTACTCCATGGTGCGTCCCTGCAAGTTGACTTGGATCTTGCCTGTCCCGACGGCTTCGGCGGGAATGGTCGTGTAGACGGTTCCCGTGCGGCCGACGGTGCCGGTGATGTGGGCCGTTCCTTCGGCCCGCAGCGACATGAGGCCCCGCATGATCCAGTAGACGCCGAACATGGCGGCCAGCCCGGCCGCCGCCGCGATGGCCAGCGTGGGCAGCGTTGCGATCTCGGCCGATTGGGCCGCGAGTCCCGCCAGCCCAAAAAACGCCAGCGCCGCGACGACTGTGCGGAACGAAATCACGGTGAACAACCAGGACGAATCGAGATGATGGGCGTGCTCTGGCAGGCCGGAGTCGTGCATGCCCGCGTCGGCGTGGAAATCGCCGCCGAAATGCGCGTCGGCACCCGCGTCGACGTCCAGGTCGCCGGGGACGTCGAAATCCAGCGCATGGGCGCCGAAACCGACCAGCGCGAGGACGAACTGCACGACCATCACCGCGCCGCCCAATGCCGCACAGACGACAAACACCGCAGTCATCATAATCATCACCCCCTGATGGATTTCTCGACGAGTGTTCTTGCGATGGTATTCGCTTGATCCGAGACAATATTGAGTCGGCGGACCCCACACCGGAGAACTAAATCATGGTAACCGATGGGACGATGCTTGGCAATTTGGCTAACGGCGTCGCCGCGTTACCATGCTTCCTGGGAGCTTTTTGGTGGTAGTTGTCAGGGGGGAGGCACTGCGTCATAATGACCACCATTGTGAAACTCCACCAAGAGTGGGGTTAGCCGTCGAGCCTGCTCGACGTGACGCACCGGTTAGCCGTCGAGCCTGCTCGACGTGACGCCGGGCAGGCCCGGCGGCTAACGGGATATTGCGACATGGGGGTGTCATGGCTATTGCTTATCACGTTGTCTTTGGCTGCTATGGATTCTGGCTTCCCAACGACCCTCGGGGTTCGTGGTCAAAGCACGTTTATTCACGGCAACTTCAAGCCTTTGGCGAGGCGACGACAGTGCATACAAGCGACAGCGTTGCGCACGTTCCTCATGACCATGCGAAGCGGCTGGCCGCGAAATCGGCCTTGATGTATCCGGCCGTGCGGTTGTCAATGCGGCAAGTTGAGGCGACAGCTCGGGGATTTGCCCAAGCGAGCAGTGAGGCGGACACGAGAGTCTATGCTTGTGCAATCATGCCGGATCACGTTCACCTTGTTATCGGCGAGCGTGGGCAAGACATGGACAATCTCGTTGGTCGATTCAAGAGCAGGGCAACGAAGCAACTTCAGGCTGAAGAAATTCACCCTCTGAACGGAAAACATACACCCTGGGCGAGATCATACTGGAAGGTCTATTTGGACGACGATGAGGATGTGCGGGAGGCTATCGAATACGTTGTGAATAATCCGGTACGTGATGGCGGCGCGAGACAGCATTGGTCGTTTGTCATTTCGCTGGGCGGTTAGCCGTCGAGCCCGATCGACACAACCGTTAGCCGTCGAGCCTGCTCGATGTGACGCACCGGTTAGCCGTCGAGCCTGCTCGACGTGACGCCGGGCAGGCCCGGCGGCTAACGATTGTTTGGATGGGTGCATGGGACCGCGATCATGACCGTTGATTACCGCCAGCCCTCGAAATCCCGCCGGCGCTATCAACCGCTGCTGGTCGTGCTCGGGGCCGTTTGTCCGGGGATATTGATCGATCGGTACGTCGGTCTGGGATTGACGGTTTGGTGGGGTTTGGCGGCGGCAAGTGGTCTGGGGTGGGTGGTTCTTTGGCGGTTGCGAAAAGACCGGGCCGCTTGCGTGCTGCTGTTGCTCGCCGCCGGGGCCGCGATGGGAGGGTGGCACCATTTGTGGTGGTCGCGGTTCGAGGCGAACGACCTGGGCTGCTTCACCCGGGACACAGCTCAACCGGTTTGCGTCGAGGCCCGGGTCGTCAAAGGCAGCCGCCGCTTGCCCGCGGTCGAATACGATCCGATGCGGATCATGCCGCAGAGCGATCGGACACAGTTGGAGCTTTGGGTCGAGCGGATACGCGACGGGACCGACTGGCGACCGGCGTCGGGGCGGGCCACGCTGCTGGTCGAAGGGCATTTGCTGGACGTTCACGCGGGCGATCGGGTCCGTGTGTTCGGCCAGTTGACCGCGCCGCGGACGGCACACAACCCAGGCGAATTCGACCGGGCCGAGTATCTGCGCGGCAATCGGGTCCGCGCCACGCTTCGGGCCGAGTGTCCGCAGTGCGTCACGATGATCGCCCGGGGTGGGCCGTGGCGTCCGCGGCGATGGCTGGAGCGCGTTCAGGACGGCGCGAGCGGCGTGCTCTGGCGGCAGTTGAACTCGCGTCACGCGGGACTGGGGTCGGCGCTTCTCTTGGGTACCCGGGAAGACCTCGGTCCGACGCAGTCGATGGCCTTTCTAGAGACGGGCATGGCCCATCTGCTGGCTATCTCGGGCCTGAACGTGGGCATTGTGGTGCTGGTTATGGCGTGGGTGCTCCGGTTTTTGCGAGTTCCACACGTGCCGGCGATTGTGTTGGTGGCCGCTACGGCGGTGAGTTATGCCATTCTAACGGGCTCCCAACCCCCAGTGGTGCGCGCTGCAATCCTTGTAGTAGTGCTGCTGGTTGGCGTTGTGTCGGGACGTCATCCAGCAAGGTTCAATTCCCTAGCCGCAGCGGGACTGATCATTTTAGCACTGAACCCAACCGATCTGTTTCGCGTCGGCACGCAACTTTCGTTTTTAGCCGTGGCGGTGTTGATGTGGATCGCGCCGAATTGGATCGGCTCGTGGAAATCGAATCCTCCACTCGAACGGCTGATCAAAGCCAATCGCCCTTGGTGGAGACGATGGACGCGAAGTTTCTTGTGTCGGACGTGGAATATCATCGTTGTGAGTGGAGCAGTCTGGCTTGTGGTCTCACCCCTGGTGGCCGCTCACTTTCATTTGATATCACCGATCGCCATCCTGCTGAACGCGTTCCTTTTGATTCCTATCACAGTGGCACTATGCAGCGGTTTCGCGGTGATTCTGTTGGGCTGGCTCATTCCGCCATTGGGCGTTGCGATAGGATGGGTATGCAATGTGAATCTGGCGTTCGTGGATTGGATGATTAGCCTCGCCCAAAAATTCCCGCCAGGCCATTTCTGGGCACCGGGCCCAGCCGAGTGGTGGCTTTGGGGATTTTACGGCGGGTTGTTTTTGGTTGCCGTGGCGGGGCGGTGGCGACCACCGCGACGGTGGATCGCGGCGCTGGCGGTCGGATGGATTGGCGTGGGGTTGTTGTGCGGCTGCTGGGACGGGCGGTCGCGGCGCTTGGAGTGTACGTTCCTCGCCGTGGGGCACGGGCTGGCGGTTTTGATCGAGTTGCCCGACGGGGGAACCGTGTTGTACGACGCGGGCAGTCTTGGCGAACCGGAGACCGTGGCTCGGTCGATCGCCGGTTGCCTCTGGGAGAAGGGGATCACGCGGATCGACGCGGTCGTGGTGTCGCACGCCGACGCGGATCATTACAACGCGCTGCCGGGCTTGTTGCGGCGGTTTCGGGTGGGGGCCGTTTATGTCTCGCCCGAAATGCCGCTTGACCGCAATCAGTCGTTGGCCGCCTTGCACGAGGCGATTGTGACGGCCGGCGTTCCGATTCGAGAATTGGATGCCGATGATCGGCTGGTTGACGCGGCGGGCTGCACCGTCGAAGTGCTCCATCCGGCGCGGCATGACTCGCCCGTCAGCGACAACGCGACGAGCGTCGTCCTGCTGGTCGAGTACGCCGGGCGGCGAATCCTGTTGCCGGGCGACCTGGAGTTGTCGGGCCTGGATGATTTGCTGGCCGAGGAGCCGATCGACTGCGACGTGCTTTTGGTTCCCCATCACGGCAGCCGGCAAAGCAGCCCGCCGGGCCTGATCGCTTGGAGCCGGCCCGAGGCGGCCGTGGTCAGCGGCAGCCTGGCCCGAGACCCGGAGGCGACCGAGGCGGCATATCGGGAGGCGGGGGTCCGGGTTTTGCACACGGGCCGGGAGGGAGCGGTGGGAGTGGGGGTCGGGGGGCGAGGGACGGGGGATGGGGCGGTGGAGGTTTGGGGATTTAGAGATTAGGTATTTAGGGAATGGCGTATTATTGTAAGTGCTTATTTTACAAAGTGTTAGAACGTAGATTCTTGACCCTCGCTAGCGCTTCGGGTTAGCATGAGCTTGTTCTCCCCAAATTCCCAAATTCCCAAATCCTCAAATCCATCCTCTGAAAACTGTCGTCCCGGCCCTGGGCTTGCCGATTACCCGTTGCATTGTCCGGCCGAGATGATACACTGACGTGCTTAGTGTAAGTTGGCAACGATTAAGCCTAGGTAGCAATTCTCGTAGAGACGGTAAGAGGATCGTGCTTCGGGAGAAGCGTCTTCGTGCCGGTTGACTTGGAGGAATCGCGGTAGCAGATGACGATCACCAGAGAGCAAAAAACGGAAGTGATCGGCCAGTTCCGGCTGACGGACAACGACACCGGCAGCCCGGAGGTGCAGATCGCCATTCTGACGACTCGGATTAACGGGTTGACGTCGCATTTGCAGTCGCACCGCAAGGATTTCGCGGGTCGCCGTGGTCTGCTCATGCTGGTGAGCCGCCGCCGCCGCTTGCTGGATTACCTGAGGAAAAACGATCCTCAGCGTTATCTGGACACGATCCATCGCCTTGGGATCCGCAAGTAATCCCACGGCGTTGGTCCAGGGACGCCGCGCCAGACGCGAAGTCGCGGCACCGCGTCCCAGGGCGAATGACGCGCACGACGACATTTCATCTCCCGCTTGTACCGCTCGGCTTGCCCGTGGCAGGACGCTCGTGAAAGAGTTGGCAATTGGTACTGACTTCCGGCGGTGCGGCGGGCGCCGCGGCTTATCGGCCGAGGCTGACTTTGGCGGCGCAATAGGGTCTCGCGTTGCGCGCCGTGCCCGGCGGGTACGGCATGAGCGAACGGGCCCCGAACGAATCACAGGTTACAGAAATTGGTAAAAAGGGTAATTGGCAAGGTAAGGTAGGATTAGAACCGTGAAAGTACGTGTTGAAAAGCAGATTGGCGCCTCGGTCCTCTCGTTCGAGACGGGCCTGTTGGCGAAGCAAGCGGCGGGGAGTTGTTTGGTGCAGTATGGTGATACGGTCGTCTTGTGTACCGCGAGCACGGGCCCGCCGCGGGTCGGAATCGACTTCTTCCCGTTGTCGTGCGATTATCGCGAGCGAGTGGCGGCGGCCGGGAAGTTTCCGGGCGGATTTTTGAAGCGCGAGGGGCGTCCGACGATGAAGGAGACGCTTACCGCGCGGCTGATGGACCGGCCCATTCGTCCGTTGTTTCCCGAGTGGTTCCACGACGAGGTGCAGTGCCAGGCGTTCGTGCTGGCCAGCGATCGGCAGAACGACGGCGACGTGTTGGCGATGACCGGGGCGTCCACGGCCTTGACCCTCTCGCCCTTGCCGTTCCAGGGACCGTTGGCGTCCGTGCGATTGGGCTACGTCGACGGCGAGTTCATCCCCTTCCCGACGCAGGACGACCTTGAGACGAGCGAGTTGGACCTGATCGTCTCGGGCAGCAAGGAAGCCGTGTTGATGATCGAGGGTTTTGCCCGCGAACTGCCCGAGGACGTGATGGCCGCGGCCGTCGTGAAGGCCCACGAGTACATCCGCCAGATTTGCGACCTGCAAATCGAATTAGCCCGGAAGGCCAATGCCCAAAAGGCCCAGTACGAAATTCCCGAACCGGACGCGCTTCCCTCGACACTCCGCGCGAAATACTATGACGCGCTTTATGCGGCCAAGCGGACCGAAGGTAAGCTGGCCCGGGCCGAAGCGTGCGACGCGGTGAAGAAGCGTGCGATCGCGGAAATGATTCCCGACCCGGCGGCGGAAGGGGCGATCCATTCGGCCCATTTCTCCTCGGTCTGGCACGGGCTGGAAGAGATTGTGGTGCGCGATCAGATTCTCTCGGGCACGCGGCCAGACGGTCGCGGCTACCGGGATCTCCGCGAGATCACGTGCGAGGTGGACGTGTTGCCTCGGGTACATGGCTCGGCCCTGTTTCAACGGGGCGAGACCCAGTCGCTGGTCACGGTGACCTTGGGCACCGGCCGCGACGAGCAGCGGGTCGACGGCTTGATCGAGGAATACACCAAGAAATTCATGCTCGACTATTACTTCCCGCCGTTCTCGGTCGGCGAGGTGCGGCCCATCCGCGGACCGGGCCGGCGCGAAATCGGCCACGGGGCCCTGGCCGAGCGGAGCGTCAAGCCGGTGCTGCCCGAGCCCGACGAGTTCCCCTATACGATTCGGGTGATTTCCGACATTCTGGAATCGAACGGTTCGAGTTCGATGGCCAGCGTGTGCGCCGCGACGCTTGGGCTGATGGCGGCCGGCGTGCCGATCAGCAATCCGGTGGCGGGCATCTCCGTCGGGTTGGTGAAGAAGGACGACAAATGGGTTTTGTTGACCGACATCATCGGCGACGAGGACCATTTCGGCGACATGGATTTCAAGATCGCGGGGACGCAAAAAGGCATCACCGGCATTCAGCTCGATCTGAAGACCAACGGGATCAGCGAGGAGATTATTCGGGCCACGCTCGTCCAATCGCGCGAGGCGCGGATCGAAATTCTCCGCAAGATGCTCACGACCATCTCGCGGCCGAAGCCGGAGATTTCCTCGTGGGCACCGCGGCTGTTGCGCACGAAGATCGATCCCGAGAAGATCGGCCTGCTGATCGGACCGGGCGGCAAAACGATCCGGGCGATTCAGGAATCGACCGGCGCGTCGATCGACGTCGAGGACGACGGCACGGTGATGATTGCCTCGACCGACGCGGAGGCAGCCCAGCAGGCCCTGGCCCAGGTCGAGGCGTTGACCGCCTCGGTCGAAGTCGGGCGGATTTATCACGGCCGCGTGACCAGCGTGAAGGATTTCGGCGCGTTTATCGAGATTCTGCCCGGCAAGGACGGGCTGTGCCACATCAGCGAGCTGGCCGAAGGCTACGTCGCCAGCGTGGGCGACGTCTGCAAGGTCGGCGACAAGATGGACGTGAAGGTGATCTTGGTCGACGAGCAGGACCGCGTGAAGCTCAGCCGCAAGGCGGCCATCGCCGAAGCGGCCAAGGCCGGCGGCAACGCCAACGGACAGTAAGCAGCTTTTTTTAGCGGATAGCTCACCACGGAGACACGGAGAGCACGGAGAAAGAGGGAACCGCGGATGAACGCGGATAAACGCAGATAAAGATCAAAAAACTATCTGTTGTTCATTTGTGTTCATCCGTGGTCTCAAAAATCTCTGTGTCCTTCGCGCTCTCCGTGGTGTTTTTTTATGGTTCGCGGAGACGTTGAAATCCTTTGCGTCCTTTGCGTCTTCGCGGTGAAAAAAGAGACAACCACGAAGCATGGCCGATTCCGACCGATTCCCGTCCGACGTGAATCAGAAACTGGTCGATCAATATCACGAGATCGCCCGGCTGGCCGGCGGGCTTGCGCATGAGATCAAAAACCCGCTGTCCACGATCCGGCTCAACATGGAGTTGCTGGCCGAGGATCTCACCGGGAGCGATTCGGCCAGGGACCAACGGGCATTGCGCAAGGTGCAAGTGGTCGAGCGCGAATGTCAGCGGCTGCAAGACTTGTTGGACAATTTTCTTAACTACACGAAGTCGCGCGAGCTGCGGCGGGAACCAGCCAGTCTGAACGACCAGATCGAGCGGGTGTTGGATTTTTTCCGGCCCCAGGCGAAAGAGGCGGGCATCGAACTGGCCACGTACCTTTCGCCCGACTTGCCGACCGTGCTTCTGGATCGCGAGGCGTTCCATGGCGCCCTGTTGAATCTGGTGCTCAACGCCCAGCAGGCGGTCGCCGCCGGCGGGCAGATCGTCGTGCGGACCTACGCCACGTCGGACGGCGTGGCGATGGACCTGATCGACACGGGCTGCGGCATGGACGAGGACACGCGGGGGCGGATTTTCGACGCCTTTTTCTCGACCAAAAGCGGCGGCTCGGGGCTGGGGTTGCCGACCACGCGAAAAATCGTCGAGGCCCACGGGGGCGAAATCAGTGTCCAAAGCGAGCCGGGCCACGGGACGCAGTTTACGATCAAGCTGCCGGTGCCGGCGAGGATCAGCGGGCAGTAGGCAGCGGGCAGAGGGCAGCAGGCAGAGGGCAGAGGCGGCCACGACGGAGCGTGGCCCTCCATACGCTCGTAGGGTGGGCATCGCCCACCGAAGAATCCTTATGTCTTGGTGGGCGGTGCCCACCCTACTCATCTCTTGGGCGATGTTGTATCATCAGCGCATGGTTCGAAAAGACTCCGAATCGCCTAAGTCCGATTCCCAACCGGCCGTCTTGACGCCGCCGGTCGAGGTGCTGATCGTCGATAACGAAAAATCCCACGCCGAAGTGGTGGCCGAAGGACTCGAACGGGTGGGATTTCACTGCCAGGTGGCTACTTCCGGCACCCAAGGAACCCGGATGATCGAGTCGGGCGACTATGATATAATAGTTACTGACTTGATGATGAATGATATCGACGGGCTGGGCATTCTCGATCGGGCCAAGGAGTCACTGCCCGAGTGCGAAGTGATTCTGATGACGGGCCACGGGACGATCCCCTCGGCGGTCGAGGCGATACGGCGCGGGGCGTTCAACTATCTGTTGAAGCCGCTCAAGATTGACCAGCTTCGGGCGGTGGTCCAGAAGGCGGCCGAGAGCGGCGCGTTGCGGCGCGACAACCTCGAGCTGAAGCGGCGGCTCGACGAGAAGTACGGCTTCGAGGGCGTCGTGGGGGCCAGCCGCCAGATGCGCGACGTGATCGAGCGGCTCAAGCGAATCGCCCCGACCGACGCCACCGTGTTGATCCAAGGCGAGACGGGCACCGGCAAGGAGCTGGTCGCCCAGTCGATCCACCAGAACAGTCCGCGGAAGAACAAGCCGTTCGTGGCGTTGAACTGCGCCGCGTTGAGCGAGAACATTTTGGAGAGCGAGCTGTTCGGCCACATCAAGGGCGCGTTCACCGACGCTTCGGCCGATCGGGTGGGCAAGTTCGAGTATGCCCACGGCGGGACCATGTTTCTGGACGAAGTGGGCGACATGCCCATGCCGACCCAGATCAAGCTGCTCCGCGTGCTGGAAAACGGCGAGATTACGCGGGTCGGCTCGAACACGCCCATCCGGGTGAACGTGCGGGTGCTGTCGGCCACCAACCAAAGTCTCGAAGACGCGATCCGCGACGGGGCGTTTCGCAGCGATCTGTATCATCGGCTCAAGGTTGTGTCGATCCGGCTGCCGACCTTGCGCGAACGGGCCGAGGACATCCCGGTGCTGATCGACCACTTCATCCGCGAGTTCGCCGCGCGTCACGACAAGCGGATCAAGGGCATGTCGCCCGCGGCGCGGCGGAGATTGCTCGCCTACGACTGGCCGGGCAACGTTCGCCAGTTGCGCAACATGATCGAGAGCATGGTGGTGGTCGATTATGATGGGTTGTTGGACCTGGACGATTTGCCCGAGGAATTGGCCGAGCCGGCGAGCCCCACCGAGCCTGTGGCCGGGACTACTTTGACTCATCTGGTCGGCAAATCATTGGACGAGATGGAGCGTCTTTTTATCACCGAGACCCTCAACGTTGCCGGCGGGAATCGTGAAGAGGCGGCGAACATGCTAGGAATTGGCGAGAGGACATTGTATCGGAAGATCAAGGAGTTTGGGATTTAGGGAGGCAGCATTGATTCGTTTACTACTGTAAAGAAGACAGGATTAACAAGATGAACAGGATGTTGGAGATACATGCTATTGATGACCCTATATCAAAATTCCATCTTGTGAATCTTGTAAATCCTGTCCAATAGACAGCATGATGCGTGCAAGCACGCATCCTACAGTTTCTCCAATCTCCAATCCCTAATCCCCAATCCCCAATCCCTCTCCTTCCCCATGCGTATCCACCGTCTTTCCCAAGCCTTGATCAACAAAATCGCCGCGGGCGAGGTGATTGAGCGGCCGGCGAGCGTGGTGAAGGAGTTGATGGAGAACGCGGTGGACGCGGGGGCCACTCGGATTCACGTTGCCGTGACGGGCGGCGGGGGCGAGATGATTCGCGTGGTGGACAATGGGTGCGGGATCGCGCCGGGCGAGTTGGAGTTGGCACTGACGGCCCATGCCACGAGCAAGCTTCAGGATGCCGACGATCTGTTTCGTGTGGGCACGCTGGGGTTTCGCGGCGAGGCCCTGGCGTCGATCGCCGAGGTGAGCCATCTGACCCTGCGGAGTCGCACGGCGGACGACCCGGAGGGCGCCCAGATCGAAGCGAACGGCGGGCGGCTTTCCGACGTGAGTCCGTGCGGCACGCCGGTGGGCACGACGATCGAGGTCCGCAATCTGTTCTTCAACATGCCGGTCCGTCGCAAGGGGCTTCGCGCGGCGGCGACCGAGTTGGGCCACGTCAAGGAGACCTTCACGCGGATCGCCCTGGCGCTGCCGCAGATCGACTTCACGCTCGCGCACAACGACCGGCCCGTGTTCGAATTGTCGGGCACCGATCGCTGGCGCGACCGGATCGCCACGTTTTTCGGGCGCGAGCTGGCCGAGAACCTCATTTGGGTCGAAAGCAGCCAGGACGACGTGCAATTGTCGGGCTACGTGGCCCATCCGAGCCACAGCCGGGCCGACAACCGGATGCAGTACCTGTTCCTCAACTGCCGGTATATCCGCGACCGGTCGTTGCAGCACGCGCTGCGCGAGGCTTATCGGGGGCTGTTGTTGTCGGGCCGGTTTCCGATCGCTTTCTTGAACCTGGCCATGCCGCCCGAGGCGGTGGACGTAAACGTCCACCCGACGAAGATCGAGGTGCGATTCCACGACGCGGGCCGGCACTATGGGCAGTTGCTTTCGACGTTGCGGACGAAGTTTCTTTCGACCGATCTGCACGTTCGCGTGCGGGGCGAGTCGGAAGACCCGACGGGCACGGTGGACGAACGGCACGCGGCGGCCCTGCGCGAGCAGTTGGTCGGCTGGGCCAAGGGCAAGACGGCCCAATGGGACGTGGACGCGGCCGACGAGGGCGAGCCGGACGTGCAACGGTCGTTCGAGGTCGGCGGCGAGTCCGAACGACGATTGGAAATGACGCGGCTCGATCGGGCGTGGGCGCCGGCCGGAGCGGGACACGGCGGCGGGAGAAGGCCCGACCGGCGAGAGGACGTCGCGCCGTGGGACGCGGGCGAATCGGACGAGGCCGCGCGCGCCGTCGCGCCGGGTCAATCGCCGCCCGTGGGGAGTTCGCCTCGGGCCGTGCAGGTCCACAATCGCTATTTGGTGACCGAGAATGAAGAGGGACTGGTCGTGTTCGACCAGCACGCGCTGCACGAGCGGATTCTCTACGAGCAGTTGCGCGCGAGGGTCGGCGCGAGCCAACTGGAGACGCAGAGCCTGCTGGTGCCCGAGCCGGTCGATTTGAGCGCGGCCGAAGCGGCGGCCGTGGTTGAGCATCGAGAGACGCTCTCGCGGCTGGGCATGAGCGTCGAGCCGTTCGGCGGCGACACGGTGCTGATCTCGGGCTATCCGGCCATGCTGGCCAATCTGCCGCCGGGCGAGGTGCTCCGCGAGTTGCTCGGGCCGCTGATGACCGCCGGCCACGAAGTGAAACCCGACGAGTTGCTCGACGACCTGTTGCACACGATCGCGTGCAAGGCGGCCATCAAGGCGGGCGACCGGCTCGCGCCGGAGGAGATCACGTCGCTGTTGGACCAGCGCCATCTGGTCGATCATGCTCACCACTGCCCCCACGGGCGGCCGACGGCGCTGGTCTTCACGCGGGAGGAGTTGGACAAACGGTTTAGGAGGACGTGAGGGGAGGGATAGGGGATTGATGGATTGCTGTCATTCGCGGAACCATTCACGCCGCTGGTATCAATTCACCCTGATACACCTCTTTGTCCTGACACTGCTTGCAAGCCTCGTTTTGAGTTGTTGCTCCACTGCATACCGCAAAGCAAGAAGGGAACGTGCCGCGGCGGAGAAACTCTTGGGCATGGGAGCGTTGATTGACACCTGGGTCGGCTGGCAAGAGATCATTTTTGGCGAGGATTATGCTCCCATCGTGCAAGTCAAACTTCGCGGCGTACAAGACATCCACGTAGCGATGAAGTATTTGGAGCCATTGACCCATATCGAGGACTTGTGCTTGGACGGGACTTCCGTTACCGATGGCGATCTCGAATGCATCCAAAACATGAAAAGCCTCGTGTCATTGGACCTCAGCAACAACCCGATAACCGATGCAGGCTTGGAGCGTCTGGAGCGTCTCACGAGGCTTCGCTTCTTGACGCTCGACAACACCCAAACCACAGACGCGGGCGTGAAGCGTCTTTGCCGAAAGCTGCCACGTCTCCAGGTAAAGAGGGCGTCAGCCAAGGCAAATCCGCCGTGTCCCAACAGTTCCTCTGTCCCGTGATTCAGATCCTTTCCCGCGATTTCACCGTGTTGTATAATGACAGAGTATTCTTTTTTTGGCTCTCAACTCTCGACCCTGGACTCTCGACTCCATGATTTGCGTCAGCATTGGCCGTAGTCGCCACAAGATGGTCATTGCCGAGCATCGGCATCTGGTTGAACAGGGGGCTCGGCTTGTCGAGTTGCGGCTGGATTATATTCGCGGCGAGGTGAATTTGCGGCGGCTGTTGAACGACCGGCCGTGTCCCGTACTGATTAGTTGCCGGCGTCAGGCGGACGGGGGACGATGGTCGGGCACGGAAGAGCAGCGGATGATGCTGTTGCGCACGGCGATTGCCGAGGGCGTCGAGTACGTCGATCTCGAGGAGGACGTGGCCGGCACGGTGCCTCGGTTCGGCAAGACGAAGCGCGTGATCAGCATCCATGATTTTCGCAAGACGCCCGATGATCTGGAGGCGATCCACCGGCGGTTGAGTCAGTTGGACCCGGACGTGATCAAGATCTGCACGATGGCCAACCGGCCGCGCGACAACGTGCGGATGCTCCAGTTGGTGCGCAAGGCCCAGACGCCGACGGTGGGCGTTTGCATGGGCGACATCGGCGTGCCGACGCGGATTTTGGCCGGGCGGTTCGGGGCTCCGTTCACATTCGCCACGTTCAGCGAGGAGCGGGCGCTGGCGCCGGGCCAGTTGAGCTTCGAGCAGATGGTGAACGTCTATCGCTACGACCGGATCAACGCCGAGACCGAGGTCTACGGTGTGATCGCCGATCCGGTGGGCCACAGCCTCAGCCCGGTGATCCACAACGCGGCGTTCGCCGAGGCGAACCTGAACAAGGTTTACCTGCCGATTCGCGTGCCGCGCGAGGATCTTAAATTGTTCATTGAAGAAGCGGGCGAGTTGGGCCTCAAGGGCCTGAGCGTGACGATTCCTCACAAGGAAGGCGTGCTGCCGCTTTTGACCAAATCGGACGGCGTCGTTCAGGGAATCGGGGCGTGCAACACGATCGTGTTCGACGGGCCGGAGCGGATCGGCTACAACACGGACTATCGCGCGGCGATGGAGAGTCTCGAAGAAGCGTGTGCCGGCGAGAGTGGCCAAGAGAAACCGTTGGCCGGAAAATCGGCCCTGGTGCTCGGCGCGGGCGGCGTGGGCAAGGCGATCGCCTTCGGGCTGGTCCGCCGCGGGGCTTCGGTCGTGGTGACCGACGGCCGTACCCAGGCCGCCGGACGACTGGCCGCCGCGCTGAAATGCCGCGCGGTCGATTGGGCCAAACGCCACACGGTTTCGGCCGACGTGCTGGTGAACTGCACGCCGATCGGGATGCACCCGAACGTCGATGAAACGCCGTTTCCCAAGCACCACCTGCGGCCGACGATGGTCGTGTTTGACGCGGTTTACAATCCGGAGTCCACGTTGCTGGTCAAGGACGCGCGGTATCAGAACTGCCGCGTGGTCACGGGCGTGGATATGTTCGTGCGTCAGGCGTGTTTGCAGTTCAAATTGTTCACCGGCCAGGACGGACCGGTCGAGACGATGCGCGACGTGGTGCGGCGGACCATTGCGGCGGCGAAGTATTGAGTCGGAAGTTCACCACGGAGACACGGAGGGCACGGAATAAAGTGAAACCGCGAATGAACGCGGATTGGTAGGATGTGTGCTTGCACGCATCAAAATAGATATCCGCGATTTTCCGAGGTTCTATTTGTTCGTCGAGCAGGCTCGACGGCTAACTACTTCTCCCCCGAAATCCCCAAATCCCCAAATCCCTTTTCCCCATGTCCCTCATTCTGATCGGTTATCGCGCGACGGGCAAGACGACGCTCGCCCGGCTTTTGGCCGAGCGGCTTGGCTGGGATTGGGTGGATGCGGACGTCGAGATTGAGCGGCGGGCGGGCAAGTCGATTGCCCGGATTTTTGCCGAGGAGGGCGAGGCGGCGTTTCGTGATATCGAGGTTCGCGTCACGGCCGAATTGTGCCGACGCGAGCGGTTGGTGATCGCGGCCGGGGGCGGGGCGCCGATGCGTGAGGAGAATCGCCGGGCGATGCGAGCCGCCGGGCCGGTGGTTTGGCTTCGTGCCCTGCCCGAGACGATTCACCGCCGGATGTCGGGCGACGCGACGACCGCCGGGCGACGGCCGGATCTGACGGATCGGGGGGGCTTGGGCGAGATCGTTGAACTACTCCGCCGGCGGGAGCCGATCTATCGGGAGACGGCCCTGTTGGAGATCGACACGGAAGGCCGGTTGCCCGAGCAGTTGGCGGCCGAGATTCTCCGGCGGCTTTCCCTCGGCTCCGACGCCGTCCGGAATCCAAGTTAGCAGTCGCGTCAAAATAACCCTGATGGAAATCGAGAACTGTTCAAAAAAGGGAACACTAATTTTCGCTAATTTCCACTAATTCTCATCAGTGTCGATTAGTGCGGATTAGTGTTCTTCAAAGGATAGTCAACTTGTTTTGACGCGACTGCTTAGCCGCCGCGCCCACGCGGCGATTGGGGAGAGAGGTAGGGCGGGGTTGATTCGCTGATCGCGGGTTTGAGCGGCCGCGCATGGTGGGGCGATTTGCTCGCGAAGGTTTTTGTGGCGCGGAGACGTAGGTGTGCGAGCAAATCGCCCCACCCTACGAGAATTCGAGACATGAAGGAAACGGCGTGAATTGGATTTTGGCCATTTCGTTGGAAGCGCGCATGGCGGCGCTGTTCGTGCTTGGCGCGGCGCTGGGCGGCCTGGCCAATCTGGCGGCCTATCGGTTGGCGTGGAATCGTCGGGCGATCAGTCCGCTTTCCGCGCCCGACGCCAAGGCGCCGCCGCGGCATTGGTTTGATCGCGTGCCGATCTTCGGGTGGCTGGGGCTCTGGCGCGAGACGCCGTTGCATGGGCGGGGATTTTGGGTTCGGCCGATGGCGGTCGAACTGGCGGCGGCGTTCGGCTTGGCGTGGCTTTATAGCTGGGAAGTGGCCGACGCGGGACTGTTGCCGGCCGGGCTTCGTGGTCAGGCCCCGGCGGCGTGGTTGACGGCGATGCACGCGCAGTTCGCCGCGCACACGCTGCTGGCGTGGCTGATGCTGGTGGCCACACTGATCGATCTGGATGAAAAAACGATTCCCGATGCGATCACCGTGTCGGGGACGCTTGCGGGACTTCTGGTCATGTGGCTATGGCCGGGCGTGGCGTTGCCTGATGCGTCGGGACTGTTTGGACAAAACGCATTGCCTCCCGTGTGTCCAACAATGGTGTTTAGCTCGCCGGGCGCGGCGCCGGGTTGGCCGGGCGGATTTCCGACGGTTTGGCCGCTTATCGTCGGGTTGGGTTGCTGGACATTGTGGTGTTTTGGTCTTCTGCGGCGCGACTGGTACACCCGACACGGGCTAGGCAGAGCGGTGAAATTGTGTCTGGCGAGACTCGGACGCGATCCTTCGACCGTGTGGATCGGCGCGTTGGCGATCGGCGGCGCGGGCGTGATCGCGGCGGCGTGGGCGATCGGTGGGCGCGGGTGGTCGTCGTTGGTCACCGCGTTGGTCGGCATGGCCGGGGCGGCGGGGCTGGTTTGGGCGGTTCGGCTGATCGGCGCGGCGGCGATGCGCCGCGAGGCGATGGGTTTCGGCGACGTCACGCTCCTGGGAATGATCGGCGTTTTTATCGGCTGGCAGGCGTCGGTGCTCGTTTTCTTTCTCGCGCCGTTGGTCGCGGTGGTTGTCGGACTTGTCCGCTACACGCTCTGCCGCGACAAGGAGATCCCCTACGGGCCGTTTTTGTGCCTGGCGGCGCTGTTTGTCCTGGTCCGGTGGGACGCGGTTTGGGACTGGGCTCGGCCCATGTTCACGCCCGATTGGCTCGTGCCGTGCGCGCTGGTGATCTGCATGGTGTTGTTGGGCGTGCTGCTGGGATTGTGGCAGGCGGTCAAGCGGTTGTTGTTTCATCGGCCATGAAAACGGAGTCGGCGGATGGCTCCTCTGTTTGAGACGGTCACGAATTTTGGGCAGGGCGCCGACGTTTTGCGCCGGCGGCCGTATGGCGTGATCGAAATGGCGGCCGGCCGGTTTGTCAGGGTCCGGTTGCGCCCCTGGCCCAAGCTGCCCTCGCTGGGAGGCGTGCTATTGCTAGGCAAGCTCCGCCACGAGTGGTTTGCCGAGGACCGGTGTCTGCTGTTTTACGACCAGCCGCGGCAACATCCGAACTACCTGGCGGTGAAGTACATCGTGTCGGGCAAGGGGACGTCGTATCGGACGGCTTTCCGCGTAATGGACGTACTCGACGAGATCGCCCGAATCAAGCGGACCGACGCCCTGTTGTGCGAACTGGCCACGTGGCGCATCTCGCGCGAAATGATGCGGCGCTGGGGCTGGGAGCCGCACCCGGTGAGCCGCTGGCGGCGACACTACATCAAGCGGTTTTATGGGGAGTATCCGGCGAGGGCGAGGTGGATGGATTAGGGATTAGGGATTAGGGATTAGGGATTAGGGATTAGGGATTAGGGATTAGGGATTAGGGATTAGGGATTAGGGATTAGGGATTAGGGATTAGGGATTAGGGATTAGAGGGTGGGTAGTTTACGTAGG
>DATECS010000366.1:0-7004 GCA_035286785.1 Thermoguttaceae bacterium
AGACTACGCACGCGATACGCGTCGGGATTGGGCACGACACGCACCGGCTTAGGACGGGCGGACCCTTGAGGCTGGGCGGGATCGACATTCCGCACGACCGGCACCTTGTGGGCCACAGCGACGCCGACGTCCTGCTCCATGCCGTGACCGACGCCCTGCTCGGCGCGGCCGGCCTGGGCGACATCGGCCAAATGTTCCCCGACACCGATCCGGCCAACCGTGGCCGCGACTCGGCCGAAATGCTCGCCGCCGCATGGGCCAGGGTCACCGACGCCGGCTGGCGGCTAGGCAACCTCGACTGCACTATCCACGCCGAGCGTCCCAAGATCGCCCCCCACCGCGAGGCCATCACCCGCCGCCTGGCCGAGATCCTCGGCTGCACGCCCGAACAAATCAACGTCAAAGCCAAAACGGCCGAACGCGCCGGCCCCGTCGGCCGCCAAGAAACCCTCGCCGCCGACTGCGCCGTGATCCTGGAGAAAGAATAATCCCCAAATCCAGAAGTTCCAAATTCACCGAATCACCGTAGGCCGGGTCGTGACCCGGCGACAGATAGTCCCGAGCAAGAGCCTTGCCGGGTCGCGACCCGGCCTACGGATTGTCCCAAACTTGTAACTACTGAAATCCCCCAATCCCCACTTCTCGCCATGCTCCAAGTCTACAACACCCTCTCCAAATCCAAAGAACCCTTCCAGACCGTCAAACCCGGCAAGGTCGGCATCTATCTCTGCGGGCCCACCGTCTACAAACCGAGCCACATCGGCCACATGGTCGGGCCGGTCATTTTCGACGCCGTCAAGCGCTATCTCGCCTACAACGGTTACGCCGTGACCCTGGTGATCAACGTGACCGACGTCGACGACAAACTGATCGACGAATCGAACCGCCGCGGCGTGCCCATGGCCGACCTGGCCGCCGAGATGACGGCCGACTACATGAACAACCTCCACGAGCTGGGCGTCGACACGGTCGACCACTTCCCCCGGGCGACGGAATATATGGATGCCATCATCGAACTGACGGCCAAGCTGGTCAAAAAAGGTTTTGCCTACGAGTCGGAAGGCGACGTCTACTTCGACATCGCCCGCTGCGACCACTACGGCAAACTCAGCGGCCGGTCGATCGAGGACATGCGCGGCCTCGGCGGCGGCACGGCCGAGCGAAAACAATCGGCCGCCGACTTCGCCCTCTGGAAATCGGCCAAGCCGGGCGAACCGTCGTGGCCGAGTCCCTGGGGCCCCGGCCGGCCCGGCTGGCACATCGAATGCTCCGCCATGAGCGGCCGAATCCTCGGCGAGACGTTCGACGTCCACGGCGGCGGCCTCGATCTGGCCTTCCCCCATCACGAAAACGAAATCGCCCAAAGCGAATCGGCCCACGGCCGGCCCATGGCCAAATACTGGATGCACAACGGCTTGATGCAGGCAAGCAGCGAGGTCGGCAAAGTCGGCGGACGCAAAACCCGCGACGCCGCCGAAGGCGACCTGGCCAGCCAGGAGGCGGGCAAGATCAGCAAGTCGAAAGGCTCGGCCCCCTTCCGCGAAATGCTCAAACAATTCCCCGGCGAGACGATCCGCTTTTTCGTCCTCTCGACCCACTACCGCCGGCCCATCGACTTCAGCGAAGACCGCATCCGCCAGGTCGGCACGGGCCTCGAAACGTTCTACCGCTTCTTCAAGCGGTTCGAGCGAGTGGCGGGCAAGAGCTTCTATTCGCTCACCGCCGCGCCAACGCGCGACAAAGGCCATTTCGACCCGGCTGGCGACCCCTTGCTCGCCGACGTCGCCAAGCTCCGCGACGCCTTCCTGACGTCGATGGACGACGATTTCAACACGGGCGGGGCCACCGGCGCCCTGTTCGACCTCGTCCGTCGCCTCAACAAGTTCGTCGACGACGAAAAACTCGAAGAATCCGCCAAAGGAAAAACGGCGGCGATCGAATCACTCGCCCGGGGCGCGGCCACCCTCCGCGAGTTAGGCAACACCCTGGGCCTCTTCCGCAAACCGGTCGAGCAGCCCGGCGCCGCCGCCGACGGCCTGGTCGACGGCCTGATGCAACTACTGATCGAACTCCGCGCCGCCGCCCGAAAAAACAAAGACTTCGCCACCGCCGACCGCATCCGCACCGCCCTGGGCGAACTGGGCGTCACCCTGGAAGACCGCCCCGGCGGAACGGAATGGACGAAGTGAGAAGTGTGAAGTGTGGAAGTTAGCCGCCGAGCCTGCTCGGCGCACGACCTGCCGAACCCCCGAAAGCACCGAGCAGGCTCGGCAGTAGGCAGTGGACAGGAGTCAAAGCATTTCGTTCTGGACTCTCGACTCTGGACTCTCGACTATTCATGCGTATCCTCGGCATCGATCCCGGCCTGAACACCACCGGCTACGGCGTGCTCGAATGCGCCGACCGCGGCCCGCTCTTGTGCGAAGCCGGCGTCGTCCGCGGCCGCACCCGCGGGTCGATCGCGGCCCGCGTCGAGGAAATCCACCGCGGCGTGGCCGAGGTCATCGAGTCGTTTCATCCCGACGCCATGGCCGTCGAGGAACTCTATTCGCACTACGCCCGGCCCAGAACGGCCATCCTGATGGGCCACGCTCGCGGCGTGATCTGTCTGGCGGCCGCCCAGGCGGGCATTCCCGTCATTCATTACTCGGCCACGCAGGTCAAAAAAATCGTCACCGGCGCGGGCCGCGCGTCGAAAGCCCAGGTCCAATTAGCCGTCCAACGCGAGCTGGGCCTCACCGCCGCGCCCGACCCGCCCGACGTCGCCGACGCCCTGGCCATTGCGTTGTGTCATTACTACTTGAGAACGCGGCCGACCGTGCTCGGCAAGCAGCGGGCAGAGGGCAGCGGGCGCAGTAGGCAGTAGGCAGGGCTTGGAGATTAGAGATTGGAAAAATCTCAAATCTCAAATTTGAGATCTGAAATTTTTTGTAGCCGCCGGCGGAAGCCCGCGGTCGGTTCCCGATAATTGGGAGTTTGTACTCATCACGCTCCGCGTGATGTCTGTTTATACATGGCAAGCGAAATAGAGCATCACGCTCCAGCGTGATGAATACATCGATTCCGGAGTCACGACTTTGATCACGAAAATCACCGGCCGTCTCGTTGCCTTGCACGACGAAGTCCTCACTCTCGGCGTCGGTCCGATGGAATACGAGGTGCTCATCCCCGAGTTCACCCGCCGCCAGTTGCAGCTCGAAATCGGCCGCGACGTCAGCCTCCACACGATCGAATACCTCGAAGGCAACCCGGCCCACGGCCGGCTGACGCCGCGGATGATCGGCTTCCTGACCGAAGTCGAACGGGAATTCTTCGAGCTGTTCTGCTCGGTCGACGGCGTCGGTGTCAAAAAGGCCCTCCGCGCCATGGTCCGCCCCGTGAAGGAAGTGGCCACGGCGATCGAGGACCAGGACGCCAAATCGCTCGCGTCCCTGCCCGGCATCGGCCCCGCCATGTCCGAGCGAATCATCGCCAAGCTCCGCCGCAAGGTGCCCAAGTTCGCCCTGATGGTCGCCCGGGGAGAAATCGAAGCCGAAATCGAACCCGACGTCATCTCCGAAACATTCGACGTCCTGCGCAACCTCGGCCACGGCGACTCCGACGCCCGCCGCCTCATCGACGCCGCCCTCTCCGCCAAGAAAAAATACAAAGACGTCCAGTCCCTTCTCCAAGCCATCTACGAACAGCGCCATGGCTGAGCGAATGTGTGCCACTGGCTCTGCCAGTGTTGGATCGCGTTGTGACCAAGAATACTTGCAAAGCTCGTGGCACTCAGCGATTGTGGGTAGACACCATGCCTGATCTGGCCGACACGAAACCGACCGCGGCCGACCAACGGCCGTTGCTGGCCGCGATGGCGTGCGAACGTTGCGGCTCGCCGATCGAACGCGAGGATCGGTTTTGTCCGGGCTGCGGCAACGATCGGTCGGCAACTGCCTTGCTCATTGCCGAGGTTGTCGAAAAGCCGGCCGCGCCGGAGCAGCGACGGTTTGCGTGCAAGAACTGCGGCGCCGAAGTAGCTGTCGATCCCGACCAACGAAGCTACACATGCGCGTTCTGCGATTCGAACTACGTCGTCGAACTGACCGGCGGCGAAAACCGGCGTCAGCCGCCTGAGTTCGTCGTTGGTTTCTCTGTCACGAAAGAAGCAGCCCACGAGAAATTCAAGCAGTGGATCGGCACGAGCAACTGGTTCCGGCCCGACGACTTGCACCGGGCCAAGGTCGAGGAAAATCTCCGCGGTGTTTACCTGCCGTTCTGGTCGTTTTCGATGCTCGCCCGTAGTCGTTGGTCGGCGTGGATCGGCGAGTATTGGTACCGCACCGAGTCCTACACTACCCAAGTGAACGGCAAGACAGTCACCAGGACACGCCGTGTGCGGGAGACCGAATGGTGGCATCTCGATGGACGACATCACGAGTATCACAGCGGTTACCTCGTCTCGGGCAGCCGCGGCTTGAAGCAGGCCGACGCTGAACTGGTCAAGCCGTTCTATCTGACCGCCTTGCGACGCTACGAGCCGCGGTACCTGGCTGGATGGCTCAGCGAAGAGTATTCGGTCGACAGGCCCGAGGCCCTGGCTACTTGCCGGCAGGAGTTTCTACGGCGCGAATGCGACAACGTTGCAGCCCACCTGCCGGGCGACACGCACCGAGATCTCGGAGTCGAGACCGAATTGAGCGAGATCAATTCCGACTTAATACTGCTGCCGGTTTACCTGTTAAGCTACCGCTACGGAGAGAAGCTCTACCGGTTCATGATCAACGGCCAGACGGGCAAAGCCGTGGGCTACAAACCGTGGAGCTGGCTCAAAATCGGCCTCGCCGCCGCCGTGGTCGCCGCGCTGGCCGTGTTGACGGTGATCCTGGCCACGGCGACCAAGTGATCTTTAGCGACATATGCAATTGTATCGTGGTGGGCACAATGAAATGCCCCAATCCCTACTCACCAGTTCCTAATTCCTCTCATGCCCGATGTCCAACGCAAATGCGAAGTCTGCCTGAGCTTGCTGGACGAGGAAGACCTCTTCTGCGCCAACTGCGGAACCGAGGCGTCCCAATGGACCAACGACCAGGCCGCCGTGCGTGACGTCGCCCGAGTGGCCACGCACAATTTCGAGTGCGCAGGCTGCGGGGCCTCGATGAGTTTCGACGCACGGGCCGGCAGTCTGCGGTGCCCTTTTTGTGGATGCCTCGACCTGAAGCAGGAGCAGGACCGCAAAATCCTCTCGCCCAATCGGGTCGTTCCGTTTCGCGTGTCGCAAGCCGATGCCGAAATCAAGCTGCGGGAGTGCCTCGGACGCGGATTCTTTCGCCCGGAGGATCTTGCCCAACGGGCCGCGCTCGTGAAAATGACGCCGGTCTACGTGCCTTACTGGGTTTTTGAGGCCAAGACCCACACCTTCTGGACGGCCGACACGAGCGATACGCCGCCAGGCTCGCGTGGCGATTGGTATCCGCTCTCGGGCGAACACCACGGCGAACATTGCGGCCTGCTCGTCGGGGCCAGCGGGGCGCTGACGGCCGCCGAAACGGGCAAACTCTGCCCGTTCGATCTGACCGTCGGCGTTACGCCCGCCGAGGTCGATCTGGACAACGTCACCGTCGAACAATTTGCCGTCCCTCGCAAGTACGCGCGGCCCTTGGCCAAGGCAGGACTCGAACAGGCCGAAGCCGAAACGTGCGAAGCGAGCTATGTGCCGGGCCGTGTGCGAAATGTCCACGTCAACGTGCTGGTGGAAGCCCTGTCGAGCGAGCCCGTCCTATTGCCCGTCTGGATCATGGCCTATCGCTACAAGGACCAGATCTTTCGGTTCCTGGTGAACGGCCAGACGGGCCGGGCAACCGGCGCGGCCCCCGTCTCGTGGCTGAAGATCGGTATGACGGCGCTCCTCGTGATCGCGGCCGGCCTGGCCGCCGCCGCGATCTTTGCCGGCCTGATGTCGCATTGACGTGCCGTCACGCGGACCGCGACGAGTACAACGTCTCGTCCACAAACTCATACAACAGCGTGTTGCCCTGCTTGCCGACGGTCCACGAGGCGCCCGTCTGCCGAAAGCAATACGCGATCCGCTGCGCAATCCATCGTTGAATGCCCAGCGCCTCGGCCAGGTGGCCCGAGTGAAACGGCCGCGGCAAATCGCACGGAGCGAGTGCCCGCAGATCGGCCGTCGTCCGCAGCCGCAATGTTTCATGCACCGCCAGCAGCCGCTGGTCCTCGACCTCGTGATCGCGCCGCCCCCATCGCCGTCGCCGTCCGTGGCCCGGATAGCGCCATTCCTCGACGTCCACCAGCGGCACTTCGAGCGTCAACCGCTCGTGCGGAAACACCCGAGTAAAATGAATCAACTCATCGAACAGATCGAGCACTTTGCCTCGTTTCGGACTCATCCGCCGCTCGACGACCCGCCCGCCCGCCTTCTTGCGTTTGACCAGCACGCGGCGCACCACAATCGGCTTGACCACCGTGACCGTGTGGTCTTCGAGCAACCGTGCGATCTTGTCGCGAATGGCCCCGAGCGACCCATGCTGAATCTCCACCAGCCGCTCGCCGTCCACCGCGTCGATCCGATAGTTGCACAGCACAACCTCCGTCCGCGCCCCCTCGCCCGCGTAGAGCGATTTCAATTCCCGGTGCAACGAGGTTTCCATCGGAAGGGGCAGGGCAGGGGATCGGGGACGCGGACGGACCTGGGATGTTCATCGGTCGCAACGGGGTTGAGGGTCTAATTCGGGTTGGTTTCCGAGCCGATACAAGCCGTGGAATGGGCTGTGCATTGAATGCAACTCGTTGCTACCATTGGATTTGAGGTGTGCCGCGACTTTTCGGAGAATTTCTCGGCAAGCTGTTGACATGGATCGTCTACTTCTATAAATTTAGTGTACTAAACGATAGCTGGCAGCCCGAGAGCGACTCTTTCGTCTACCGAACAGGAGCCAATCGCAATGAAGCCAAAACAACTGGGACGGATGCAGTTGCGGATCATGCAAATCCTCTGGGAAAAG
>DATECS010000367.1:0-8719 GCA_035286785.1 Thermoguttaceae bacterium
CGAAAGCCGCCACAACACGACGCCCCATAGCGCGAAAAATCCCGACGGCGGGTTTTATTACACGTGCGCCGCCGGTGGACAGAGCCAGGCCGGCCAAACGCCCGAGGGCGGACTGCGAAGCTACGGCTCGATGACCTACGCCGGGCTGAAAAGTATGCTCTACGCGGGCGTCAAGCCGAGCGATTCCCGGGTGCGGGCCGCGCTGCGGTGGATCCGACGGCACTACACGCTCGAATCCAATCCCGAAATGGGCAACGCGGGACTCTATTACTACTATCACACGTTCGCCAAGGCCCTGGACGCCACGGGCTTCAACCAGGTCGAGGACGCCCGGGGCGTAAGACACGACTGGCGCAAGGAACTGGCGGCCAAGCTGGTCCGCCGGCAAAAACCCGACGGCTCCTGGGTAAACGACAACCCGCGGTGGCTCGAAAACAACCCAAGCCTGGTCACCGGCTACGCCCTGCTGGCGCTGTCCTACTGCAAGCCGGCGGAAAAGTGAGACGCGTGAAAGCGTAGGTCAGGTTTCGAGAGACGGGAAGCTTTATCGAATTCTTTCCTTGCGTCTCTGCGTCTTCGCGTCTTGCGTTGAGAATGGTTTTGCGCCACGGAATTTTGCGCCGCCCCTTGGGTTTTCGAGATTGTGTTGCAGAATCGGGCGTTGACGGAGGGGCGCATGGGATGGGCGCGTCGGACTGGGGATGGTAGCTTGGGTGGACCGGCCTTGCAGTTGAGCAGACCGGCGGCGGGAGTTCAAGAGAAGTTTTTGACCAGGGGCGGCTTGTTGGCATTGGCCGTGCCAGTGGTACCCGTGGGTATGCCTATCGAATCGATCATTTGGCTCAAATGAAGTCAAGGAGATTATTATGGCACTGGGTTTGAAACCATCGAAGAGACGTGGTGAACACTACAAGCTTGCTCTAAAAGCATTTGAAGAACTTAAACGAGCAAATCTTCTCAAAAAGACGAGTACGGAGCGCCAGTTGGAACAGGCAGTAGTCGCACATCTTGAATCATCAACGACACTATCGAAATACCTGATCACGCAAGTCGATGACGGAGCAGTTGAAAAAATAAGCCATGCCCATCTGTTCGGCTTCAAACATCGACCTGACGTTACTATCGGTAACGACGGAACCGCCATCGAGATAAAGGTATTGACAAACAGCACATCCGTCCGGGACGTTCTCGGACAGGCTATTGCGTATCGTACTCGGTATCGGTTCGTTATTCTTGTTCTGATTGACCAGACTCCGGGCAAGAAGGTTGTGGAGCTGTGCTCCAACCCGATGTCCAGTGAAGCAAAGCTCCTTCACGGCCTGGCTGAAGCATTCAATATAATGACAGTGGTCGGGCCGGCTGGAAAACAGAAGAACATAGGCTTTTCGGGCCCTACGCGATCACATGCTGATAGTGGAAGTCGAGTATCGGCGTCATCGCAATCGCCTACCAAAGCGGAAGATGAGTCGTGCAATCAAGACTGATTTGTCATCTGGCACGATTATCTCAAGCTTCGCGTTCTTTGCGTCTTCGCGGTGGAAGGATGACCTACCGCTTGCCCTCACCCTGCTTGGGAAACCTCGCCTGAACCGGTTCGACGGAGAGTTCTTCCTCGCGCATGGCTTCCATGGCCATGACGGCCGCTTCGGCGGCTTGGATGGTGGTGATGCAGGGGATGCCGTGGGAGACGGCCGCGGCGCGGATGCGGCCCTCGTCGGTCCGTGCCCCTTTGCCGCTGGGCGTGTTGATCACCAATGCAAGGTCGCCGTCGGCCATGACGTCCAACAGGTTGGGGTGGCCCTGCTGGAGTTTCTGGATCAATTGCACTTCGAGGCCCGCCTTGCGTAGGAGTTCGGCCGTGCCGCGGGTGGCTAGGAGTTCGAAACCGAGTCGTTGCAGGCGGCCGGCGAGACCCACCACGTGCCACTTGGCTCGATCGGCCACGCTGATGAAGATTTTTCCGCTCTCGGGCAGGGCCTGACCGGCGGCCAATTGGCTCTTGGCATACGCGATCGAAAACCGCTCGCTCACGCCCATCACCTCGCCGGTCGAACGCATCTCGGGCCCAAGCACGACGTCCACGCCCGCGAACTTGGCGAACGGGAAGACGGCCTCCTTCACGGAGACGTGCGAGGGAATCGGCTCGCGGATGTATCCCTGCTCAGCCAGTGAAACGCCGACCATCACCTTGGCGGCCGCCTTGGCCAGCGGCATGCCCGTGGCCTTCGAGACGAACGGCACGGTGCGGCTCGCGCGGGGATTGACTTCGAGCACGTAGAGTTTCGGCCGGCCTTGCTCGCGCTGGATCGCGTATTGCACGTTCATCAGGCCGATCACCTTCAACTCGCGGGCCATCGCGTAGGTCGCCTCGCGGATTTCCTTCACTACCGGCCCGGGCAGGCTGTAGGGCGGGATGGCGCAGGCCGAATCGCCCGAGTGGACGCCCGCCTCTTCGATGTGCTCCATGACGCCGGCCACAAGGACTTGCTCGCCGTCGCTAATGGCGTCGACGTCCACCTCGGTGGCGTCTTCCAGAAAACTGTCGATCAGCACGGGCTGGCCCTGGGCCACGACGAACGCCTCGGCGACGAACCGTTCGAGTTGGGACGGGTCGTAGCAAATCTCCATCGCGCGGCCGCCGAGCACGAAGCTGGGCCGCACGAGCACGGGAAAACCGATCTTGTCGGCCGCGGCCCGGGCCTCGGCCATGTTGCGGGCGATGCCGTTGGCCGGCTGTTTCAAGCCGACCTTGCGCAATAGCCGGGCGAATTTTTCGCGGTCCTCGGCGTCCTCGATCGTATCGACGCTCGTGCCGATGATGGGCACGCCCGCATTGGACAACGCTCGGGCCAGGTTCAACGGCGTCTGGCCGCCGAACTGAACAATCACTCCGTCGGGCTGCACGCGGTCGCAGATGTTCAGGACGTCCTCGGTGGTGAGCGGCTCGAAGAACAAGAGGTCGCTCGTGTCATAGTCGGTGCTCACGGTCTCGGGGTTCGAGTTGACCATGATCGACTCGATGCCCAATTCGCGCAGGGCGAAGCTGGCGTGGCAGCAGCAGTAGTCGAACTCGATGCCCTGGCCGATGCGATTGGGCCCGCCGCCGAGGATCATCACGCGGCGGACGTCCTGCTTTTTGGGCGGCGTCTCGTCTTCGTCCTCGTAGGTCGAGTAGTAGTAGGGCGTGTAGGCCTCGAACTCGGCGGCGCACGTGTCGACCGATTTGAACGTGGCCACGATGCCCCGCTCGATGCGACGGCGGCGGACGTCCATCTCGGGCACGCTGAACAGGGTGGCCAACTGGCGGTCGGAAAAGCCGGCCTGCTTGGCCTCGCGCAAGAGAGCGTTGTCCAACTCGTCGAGCGAGCCGACACGACGGAGAGTTTCTTCGAGTTCGACGATCTGGGCCAGGTTGTCTAAAAACCAAGGGTCGATGGCCGTGATCTCGTAAATCTCGTCGATCGACATGCCGTATTTCAGGGCGTAGCGCAAATACCAGACCCGATCGGCGCAGGGCGTGGCCAGGCGGGCGTGGACGTCGTCGAGACTGGGCTGCTCGGGCGTGCCCCACAGGTCGTGCCCGTCGCAACCGAAGCCGAAACTGCCCACTTCCAGACCGCGCAGGGCCTTTTGGAACGACTCCTTGAACGTGCGGCCGATGGCCATGGTCTCGCCGACGCTTTTCATCTGCGTGGTGAGTAGCGGATTGGCCTCGGGAAATTTCTCGAAGGCGAACCGCGGCACTTTGGTCACGACGTAGTCGATCGTTGGCTCGAAACAGGCCTTCGTCTCGCGGGTGATGTCGTTGGCCAGCTCGTGCAGCCGATAGCCGACGGCCAGCTTGGCCGCGATTTTGGCGATCGGAAAGCCGGTGGCCTTCGACGCCAGCGCGCTGGAGCGGCTCACTCGCGGGTTCATCTCGATCACCACCATGCGACCCGTCTTCGGATGGATGGCGAACTGGATGTTCGAACCGCCCGTCTCGACGCCGATCTCGCGGATCACGGCCAGCGAGGCGTCGCGCATCCGCTGGTATTCCTTGTCGGTGAGCGTTTGGGCCGGGGCCACGGTGATCGAGTCGCCCGTATGGACGCCCATCGCGTCGAAATTTTCGATCGAGCAGATGATCACAACGTTGTCATCCTTGTCGCGCATCACCTCCATCTCGAACTCTTTCCAGCCGTGGATCGATTCTTCGAGCAGGATCTGGGTGACCGGCGAGGCTTCGAGGCCGTACTTGACCAAATCCTCGAACTCCTCGCGATTGTAGGCCACGCTCGATCCGGTGCCGCCGAGCGTGAAGCTGGGCCGCACGACGCACGGCAGGCCGATTTCCTTGACCACCCGGCGGGCTTCGTCAAGCGTGTTGACGGTCTCGCCGCGGCAAACCTCCAGCCCGATCCGCTCCATGGCCACCTTGAACTCGTCGCGGTTCTCGGCCTTGGCAATCACCTGGGCGTTGGCGCCGATCATTTCGACGCCGTACTTGTCGAGTACCCCGTGATGGTGCAGGTCCATCGCCAGATTGAGGCCCGTCTGGCCGCCGAGCGTGGGAAGCAAGGCGTCGGGCCGTTCGCGCTCGATCACTTTGGCCACGATTTGCCAGGTGAGCGGCTCGATGTAGGTTTGGTCGGCCATCTCGGGATCGGTCATGATCGTGGCCGGGTTCGAGTTGACGAGGGCCACCTCGTAGCCCTCCTCGCGCAGCGCCTTGCACGCCTGGGTGCCCGAGTAGTCAAACTCGCACGCTTGGCCGATCACAATGGGCCCGGAACCGATGATCAGAATTTTGTGGAGGTCGTCGCGGCGTGGCACAGGTGGGTTCCCGCGTGGGTTGGCTGGGAGTTGGTTATCGAGTTGGATGGGGCGTTCTTCCTCCAGGAATGAAGAAAGGACACGTCTAAAATTTCTCGATGGTACCACGCGAAGTGGGCTGTTTTCAAGAGGGGCAACGTCCCAATAAACCAAGTATTCTTGGCGCCGTTATTCGATATCCGTCAAATTGGGTCTCGTCGTGGAGCCACACCACCACGTTGACACTCGAACCTAACCCGTTTAGAGTAAGGCTTTTGTGGCCCGGCTGCGCCCTCGTTCTTGTCGGTGGCGTCAAGCCCGCTTCCGTGCCGACCAAAGTGAACAAGGATCGACAGGTTGGTGTCCGCCCGGGAATCCGAGCGTATTTTTCAGACAAACACCACTGGCGGAGGGTGACAATATGTCCAAAAAACCATGGGCTGGAACGTTCAGCGAATCGACGGATCCCCGCGTCGAGGCGTTCACCGAGAGCATTAGTTTCGACCGGCGGCTTGCCCCGCACGACGTGGCCGGCTCCGTCGCCCATGCCCAGATGCTGGCCAAGGTCGGATTGCTCGCCGACGACGAGTGCCGGCAAATTGTGGACGGCCTTCAGGCGATCGGCCAAGACATCGACCACGGCCGCTTCGAGTTCCGCGTCGAACTCGAAGACATCCACATGCACGTCGAACGGGCCCTGATCGAGCGGATCGGCGACGTGGGCCGCAAGCTCCACACCGGACGCAGCCGCAACGACCAGGTTTCGACCGACCTTCGGCTTTGGGTCCGCGAGTCGATCGACGAACTCGACCGGCGTCTCGTCGAGCTGCAACGAGCCTTCGTCGGCCGGTGTGACGCCGACTTCGATTGCATCCTGCCGGGCTATACCCACATGCAACGGGCCCAGCCCGTGCTGGCCGCGCATTACTGGCTGGCCTATTGCGAGAAATTCGAGCGGGACCGCGGGCGGTTGGCCGACGCGCGTCGCCGGGCGAACGTGTTGAGCCTCGGCGCGGCGGCCCTGGCCGGCACCAGCCTGCCGATCGACCGCGAGGACGTCGCGCGGCGGCTCGGGTTCGAGGGCGTCACGGAAAACAGCCTGGATACGTCGAGCGACCGCGATTTCGTGATTGAGTTCGCCTTTGTCATGGCGCTGGTGGCCGAGCACCTGAGCACCTGGGCCGAGGAGTGGATCCTCTGGAGCACCGTCGAGTTCGGCTTCTTGAAGCTGCCGCAGGCGTTTTGCACGGGCTCGTCGATCATGCCGCAGAAGATCAATCCCGACGTGCTTGAACTGGTTCGCGGCAAGACGGCCCGCGTGGTGGGCAATTTGCAAACGCTTTTGATGTTGGTCAAGGGCCTGCCGCTGGCCTACAATCGCGACCTGCAGGAAGACAAGCCGCCGCTGTTCGATTCGTTCGACACGGTGGCGGCCTGTCTGGCGGTGGCCGCGCCGCTGGTGGCCGGGGCCGAGTTGAATCGTGAAAGGATCGCCGCACGGCTGGACGACGGCTACCTCGACGCCACGACGCTGATGGAATACCTGATCGCCCGAGGCGTTCCCCAACGAACGGCCCACGAACGGATCGGCCAACTTGTGGCCAAAGCGCGGGCGAAAAACGTCCCGTTGGCTAAATTGGCGTTGAGTGATTTCCAGGAAGCTGATGTGTCGCTCGATCGTTCGGTGTTCGACGTGCTCGGCGCGGACCGCGCCGTTCGAGCCATGCGAAGCCACGGCTCGACCGGACCCGAATTAGTGAAACGCCAGATCACGCGGTGGAAAGAGCGACTGGGAACCGCGGATGAACGCAAATAAACGCGGATAGATCGTAGGCCGGGTCGCGACCCGGCTACAAGCGACAAATCAGCCGGGTCATGACCCGGCCTACTTGGATAGCCGAGAAAGACCATGAGAATGCGATCTCTTGTCGTGGTGCGTTTGTTGACGATTGGTTTGACTCTGCTATCCGTCGCTGCCGGCATGGCCGCGTGGGCCCAGGATGCCGCGCGCGATCCGGACGCGATCGTCGAGTCGGTGAAAAAATGGCGCGAGCGTAATCCGGTGGTCGAGGCCCTGACCGGCGGCGACGCGGACACGCCGGCCGAATGGTTTCAGGTGGCCGTGATTCTGGCCGATCAGGACCGGCCGGACCTGGCCAAGCAGTACCTCGGCAAGGTGCTTTCGGCCAAGCTGGACGCGGCGGGACTGGTCGCGCTGGCCGATCGGTTCGGCACGTCGGCGTTCGCCCGGCTGGCGGCGCGGAGCGAGCTTTCGCCCGAGGCGGGCAAATTGGCCGACGCGGTCCTGGCGGCGGTGAAACAAGAACGCCACTCGCCCGAGCATCTGGCCGAATTGGTCAAGCAGCTTGCCTCGTCCAACGAGCGGACCCGCGACGAGGCGATCGTGGGCCTCCGCGAGGCGGGCCCGGCGGCCGTCGCGCCGCTGGTGGCGGCGTTGGTCGATCCGGCCCGCGCGGCCGAGCACGGTCGGCTGCGAGCCGTGCTGGCCAGTCTCGGCGCGGACGCGACTCGGCCGCTGTTGGCCTATCTCGAAGCGTCCGACCCAAAATTCGTCGCCCAGGTGATCGGCGCGGTGGCCCAGATGGACGACCGCGATTCTGCTTTGTATCTTTTGTCGCCCTATGCGTCGGCCGAAAGCGACCCGGTGGTTCGTCAAGCGGCGGCGACCGCCCTGGCGCGGCGAGTGAACCGCCTGCCCACGCCGGCCGACGCGGCCAAGATTCTGGCCCAGCGTGCCCGCCGCTATCTCGACGGCGAGGCGACGGTCCGCGAGGACGAAAACGGCCGGACCGTCGTGTGGAGTTGGGATCCCGAAAAGCGACAGGCCGTGGCCAAGACCTACTCGGCCGCCGCGGCGCGCGCCGTGCTGGCCGCGCGGCTGGCCCGCGAGGCGTTGGCGGTCGCGCCGACCGACGCCGAAGTCCGCCGGCTCTACCTGCTGGCGACGCTCGAAGCGGCGTCCTATGAGGCGGGACTGGATGAGCCGCTATCGACCGCACCGGGCACGCCCGCCGCCCGTGCCGCGGAATTTTCCGCCGCCGAATTGCTCGCCGCGCTGGACGAGGCCCTTTCAACCGGCCACGCGCTGGCCGCCACGGCCGCCGCGCGCATTCTTGGCCAGACGGCCACGGCCGACAAGGCGCTCAACGTCGGCGCCACCGACTCGCCGTTGGCCCGGGCGTTGCGTTCGGCCGATCGACGGACTCGCATGGCGGCCGTCGAGGCGATCGTCCGGCTTCGGCCGACGCAATCGTTCGCCGGGTCGAGCTACTTGAGCGAGTCGATGGCCTTCCTGGCTTCGTCCACCGGCGCTCGCCGGGCCCTGGTCGCGGCGGGCAATCCAACCGAGGCGCGGCGCGTGGGCGGCTATCTGTCGGGCCTCGGCTACGAAGTGGAAACGGCCGCCACGGGCCGCGAAATGATTCAGAAGTTGTGCGAGTCGGCCGATTATGAACTCGTGCTGGTCGAGGCGCGGATCGACAATCCGCCGATCGGCGTCCTCTTGCAGCAACTCCGCCGCGACGGACGCACCGCGTCGCTGCCGGTCGGCGTTTTGGGCGACGAGGGATCGTATGACGTGGCCGACCGCGCCGTGCGCGACGACCCGATGGCGTTGTCCATCGTCCGGCCGCACGACGAGCAGACGGTCCGCTGGCAGGTCGAACGGCTCGAAAAGCTCTCCGCGCCGTCGGCCGTTTCGCCCGAGCGGCGCAGGCGCCAGGCCGCCGAAGTGCTCGGTCAACTGGCCGGCCTGATGACCACGACGAGCCCGGGCGTATTCAACCTCGAACAAATCCAACAGGCAGTGCTCCGCGCGGCCCGGTCGCCCGAGATGTCGGCCGGGGCCATTGGTGTACTCGAAAAGCTGAGCACGCCCGAGAGCCAGAAAACGCTGGTCGATCTG
>DATECS010000368.1:0-2549 GCA_035286785.1 Thermoguttaceae bacterium
CGGGGCGGCGTGTTGATCACGCGGAGCAGCGAAACGTCGTCGCGCGGATGGACCAGCAACTTGAGATAGGCCAGTACGTCGCGGATTTCCTTGCGGTCGAAGAACGACGTGCCGCCGATCAGCACATAGGGCACCTTGGCCCGGCGGAATTCTTCCTCGAACAGCCGGGGCTGCTCATTGGTGCGGAACAAGACGGCAAAGTCGCTGTAGTGGTTGCGCCGCGAGCGGACGGCCTGCTCGATTTCGTCGACGACGAATTTCGCTTCGGCCGTTTCGTCCTTGAACTGCTGGATGCGAGGTTTCTCGCCGTCGACCGTCGCGCGAAGCGTTTTGTCGTGGCGGAGTTTGTTGAAGGCGATCAGCCGATTGGACCATTCGAGGATGGGCGTCGTGCTGCGGTAGTTCGTTTCGAGGCGAACCACTTTGGCCTCGGGCCAGTCCTGCTTGAAACGCAGGATATGGGTCACTTTGGCCCCGCGCCAGCCGTAGATCGACTGGTCGTCGTCGCCCACCACGGCCAGATTGCGGTGCCCGCCGGCCAGGGCCTTGATCAGTTCGTATTGGGCCGGGTTCGTGTCCTGATATTCGTCGACCATGACGTGATCGAATCGCCCGGCTTCAGTTCGGCGTACCTCGGGCCGACGAGCCAACAGCTTGGTGGTCAGTCCGAGCAGGTCGTCGAAATCAACCGCCCCGACCGATTTAAGCGTGGCTTGATAACGCCGGTAGACCGACGCGGCCAGGTGTTGTTTATCCGTTTGGGCCGAGGAGGCGGCTTCCGCCGGTTCGATGTCCGCCATTTTCCAGCGGCCGATCCATCCGAGAGCCTCCTCGGGGCGGAGCGCGGCGTCGGAAAGCTTGATTTCGTGGAGCACACCTCGGACCACGCTTGTCTGGTCGCCTCGATCGTAAATGGCAAACTGGGCCGGGTAGCCTAAATGGTGGATCTGCCGTCGGAGAATTCGCACGCACAGCGAGTGGAACGTCGAGATTTCAGGCTTTTCTTCGGCACGTCGGGTCTTCAGCAGCTTGGCGGCCCGTTCCTGCATTTCGCGGGCCGCCTTATTCGTAAAGGTAACGGCCAGGATACGGCTGGGTTTGGTGCCGTGACGAATCAGGTTAACCACACGGTACATGACCACTCGCGTCTTGCCCGTGCCCGCCCCGGCCAGGACCAAGAGCGGTCCGGTGAGCGTGTTGACGGCTTCGCGTTGGGCGGCGTTGAGCGACATGAGGGTTTTTTTCTTGGGGCTTCGGTCGGCAACAACTGCACGTGGACGGAGCGGGCCGTTTGGCGGACACTTTCCCATGCACCCGACAGGGGGGTGGCGTGACGCAATGGAAAGACTGATCCTACGCAGACGCCCCAGCGGCGAAAAGGGGTGTGAGGTTCAGGAACGACGAACCGGTCCGTACTTGTACAAGATCGGTGCCCGCCTCAAGGATTCACATGGCATCTGCCGCCGTTCCACCTTGACCTGATGGCCGAAATGACCTTAAACTGCACGGTTTGGATGTTTCCGATGCGGGCCGATTGCCGGTGGCCAATTTATTCCGGGCATCGCTCGCGCCTTGTTTTGAATGTTGGAATACCATGAAAAGCGAACGACGGCACGAATTACAGCATAACGAATTGGCCGAGTGGATGGTCAATTGGGGCGCGTCGGTCAAACCCTATGCGAACGTGTTGCTCGGCGGGGTGTTGGCGGTCGTGATCGTCCTGGCGGGCTGGACGATGATGACGCACAAATCGAGCCGCGACGCGGCCCGGGCGTGGGAAGACTTCTATGCGGCCCTGTCCGCGCGGAGTTTCATCGAGTTGAACAACGTCGTCGATCACTACCCCGGAACCGAACCGGCCCAATGGGCGCAAGTCGTGTTGGGCGACCTGCGACTGGCCGAGGGTTGCGACGAGCTATTCCAGAGCCGTGCCGGCGCGAGCGATGAATTGAAGAAGGCCCGAAAGCACTATGAAGACGTTCTGACCGAGTCCAAAATTCCGGCGATTCGCCAACGGGCCACGTTTGGGCTGGCAAGGACGTGGGAGTCGGAAGCCGCGCTGAACAAAAACGACGCTTTGACCAAAGCCATCGAGCAGTACAAAAAACTGATCGAGCTCGAGGGGCCCTATTCGGCGGTCGCTCAGGCCCGGATTGCGGCCCTTGAGAAGCCGGCCGCGCGGAAATTCTACGATAAATTCGCCAAGTACGACCCAAAACCGGCCTTCCGCGAAGACACGACACCGCCGCTGCAATTCGACAATCTGGACAATCTGAAAATGCCGGCCCCGGGCGAGTCGCTGCTTCCGAAGCTGGACGTTTCAAGCCGCGCGGGCGAGTCGAGCGAGACGCCGGACGAAGAAGCCAAGCAGCCGCCGGCCGAGCCGTCGCTGCCGGGAATGCCCAAGGACGCGAAGAGCGACGACGCTAAACAATAGTGATCCTGACGCGGCATTCTGGTTACGTTGAACGTATTGAAAATCAGAGCCGCGACCGTCAGGGAGCGGTTGTAGGCCATCATGCTTACAACCGCTCCCTGACGGTCGCGGC
>DATECS010000369.1:0-31709 GCA_035286785.1 Thermoguttaceae bacterium
AACGCCCTGGACGCCTCGATCCTCGCGGCCAATTGGGGAGACCATAATCCGCTGGACTCCGCGGTCGGCGTGCCCGAGCCGGGCAACCTTGCCCTGCTGGCGGCGATGGCGATAATCGGCCTGCTGCGTCGGCGACGGAACGCCTGAGCCCGCGTGACTCGTGCGAGCAAATAGAAAAACCGGAAGCCCTCGGGATCTTTTGATTCCGAGGGCTTTTTATTTCGCGGTGTGGTCATGGGCAAATTAGCGGGGCGGGTCCGCGCAACGGGCCGCTCTTTGCCTTTATGCCGACTCACGGGACCGGCCGCGGTCAGTCCCGCGGTTGTCACCGCCGGCCGCGGCCTTCACGCTGGGCGCCTTTGTCTCCGCCGCGAGGCTTATCGCCGCCACCGCCTTGCTCCATGCGCCGAGATTGCGGCGAGGCTTGTTCTCGTCCTCCTTGAAACGCTCCTTGCGGTTGACGTTGTTCCCGCGCTCGCCGCGGTTCGACCTCTCTTCCTTGCGGCTGGGACGGAATGGACGGCCGGCGGATTCCTGAAGTCGCCTGATCCGTGCGTTGCGTCGGGCTAGAGGGAAGAATCGGTTTCATCACCTGGCGGGCGCGTCCGTCCATCCTCGTGGGAGCGCCTTGCGGAAGCGAACGTGCGACTCGGGGAAGGGTGAGCGTTTCGGGGCGATTTTGCTTGCCCGCGGCATTCGGATCCAGTGAAGGTCCGCGTTGATCGCCCGCCGTGGCCGTTCCCGCGGCCTCCATCCGACTCCTTTCAGTCCCGAATTGCCGCGTGAGGCGAGCCGTCTCGCGAAATCTGGTTTTTTGCTCCGGAGAGACCGTGTCAAGGCGGGTCACGGCCCCGGGTCTGTTACGCCAATTTTGCAAGGAGTCGGCAATGTTCAGGAACTGGCGATCGCGTCGTTGTCCGCCGGCTTCCGCGATGCGCCGTGCGTCCGCCAGATTGTGTGGCAGACGCTGATCGGGATGGGCGCGATAGTAGGCGTGCCAATTCTGGAGGTTCCTCGCCCAGTGGGGATCGCTGACGCGGTTTCGCCAACCGTAGTAGGCGAAGAGCGGATCGTACGCATAGCCGACATGGCGGCGCACTCCGAACCACGGGTAAATGCCCAGCCCGTCGTAGTTGGCGGCGTAGTAGTCGCCGAAATAGTAGTGACTGTAGTTGGGACGCACGAAGAGATAGAAAGTCAACAGCGAGCTATCGATCACCACGGACGGTGAGTAGAAATAGCCCGGCCGACGATACAGGTCGCTGCTGAAATAGACGGGCGCAAAAAGCAGCCCGCGCCGGTCGAGGCGATAGTCCCTGTACGCGTCGCGGAAAACCCACCCTCGAGGGCTCCAGTAATACGAAGCGGACACCCAAACCCAGTCAGGTTGCGCTTCGGCCCAATAGCCGGGCTGCCAAGCGTAGCCCGCGTCGGTCCATCGCCAACAGCCGGAAACCCAAACCACGTCGGCCGAGGGAGGGTCGCTTGTCGGGCCTTGCTCCAACGAAGCCGGCGGCTCGGGATAGTAGGCCACTTCTTGTTGGTCGACGGGCGACCAGAACCCCGACACCCAGGAATAGCCGCCGGGCACTTCGGTCCAATAACCGGCGATCCATCGTTGGCCGGGCGGGGGCACTCGCCACACGCCGCTGATCCAACTGAAATTCTTCCGATCGTCGTCCCACGCCCAGTAACCGCCGATCCACGCCGTTTGTTCGCCGGCCGGTTTGGCGTCGGGTGGAACTTCATCGATCGGTTCGGGCGGCTTCTTGGGCGCCAGCAACGGTCTGACCACGCCGGAATTCACGGGTTGCGCGAATGCTTCGTGAATGGGACCACGAGTCATAACCTCCACGCCCGCGGCTGCCGGATTGTCCATCACTGGGGCGGGGCCGCTCGGAACTTGAGCGTACGCAACCGTGTTGGGCAAACAGGCGGCTACGGCGATCACACCCGCCAACAGGTCACGCGAGTGCAAGCACGATCGTCTCATGACTGTCTCCTTGTCTCTTTGTGCAACGGATCCACGGCCACTGCAACACCCTGAATCGCGAGGTTCGCGCAATTGCGCGGTTTTCGCGAGGGTGGCAATTCAAGAGAAATTATTGGCAAGGCGATCGTCGAGACAACCACCGAGCCGGGGGCGGCAAATACGAGCGAAGGCGGTAGGGGTTCTCCTTACCGCCTCGCCATGCCAACCACTACCGGCGGCTCATCGACGCTCATCATTCCGCGGCGTGCCGATCAGAAACCAAAACTGAACGATCGCCGCGGCCCGTGGAACTCGAACCCGAAACCGGGCCCGTACGGATAGTAGCTTCGATATGGGACAACGGGGTACTCGTGGTACCGCGGCGGGCCGTACCAGTAATAGTAGTGCGGCCCATGGACGCGATACGGCGGGTAATGGTAATAGCCGTACCAGCCTCGATCGTGCCTGTACGCGGGTCGATGAACGAACGTGATGACGGGCTCGTCCGTTGCGGTAGTCAAATGGGACGCCGTCGTCACGTTGCCGGGTCGCTCCTGAGCGACGGCAAACATCGTACCAGCGAACAGGATCGCCAGCACGGACAAAGTTCGTGTTGCGAGTCGCATGTCACACCTCCTTTCGCGGTGGAAGCCGCAAAAAGAATCACTCATCGCACACTGGAAACGCTACTGCCGGCGGTCAATCCACCGGCTACGGATTCAGCCAATTCATGCTCTTTGCCGAGCGAGTGTCAGCGCTTTTGAACCAATCCAGGCAACGTCCGTCCGCCAGTTCTTCGCGGATAGAATCTTCGCGAGGTACGTACCGGCGTCTTCGTCATCGGCGACAACGAGAATGTGAATAGGCGGCGTCATGGGATTGGCTCCACGTAAAATGTTCGCACCGATTGTCGCTCAGCTACCACGGTCGACAGGGCATCTCGGCGTGATCGGCGAATGGTCCAAACGTCGGACCCGCACACAGCCTAGAGGGGGGCAGTGCTTCGCGCATGCATAAGGCCTTTTTCAACGGCCTTCGGCATCCGCCGACTGCAATCGCCCCTCATTGACTTCTATGCGCACCAAGAGGCTCGGACAAGGCCCAATTTGCCTACAGCACCGCCTCACACTGTGTTTGGGTCATATCTCACGCAAGGAAAGGGCGTCGTGTTCCGCGATTTTTTCACTCGCCCAAATCGGATAGACACCCAGTGCGTGGTTTGTAGCTGGAAAACTGGGGGATTTTGGAGAAAAGCTGGCTTTGCGGGCGGTGGGCAGAATTTGGTGGGTGGGTTGCGGGGGACAACGGTTGTGGATTGCGTGGAGCGGGTTGGTGATTCGCCGCTCCACCCCACACTCTGCTATGTCGCTTGTTGCGAATAGGATACCACCCTGCATGGATTCGCCGGAGCTTATGCGCTGTCGGCGAGTTGGTGGATGGCGTCTTTGAGCAGGACAGCGGAGGCGGCGAGGGCGTTCAGTTCGTCGGGGGGCAGCCGGGGTTCGAGAATTTTCTCAACACCGGCGGACGAGACGATGCAAGGGACGCTCAGGCAAACGTCTCGCAGGCCAAATTCGCCGTCCAGCAACGCCGAGACGGTCAAAACGCCGCGCTCGTTGCGCAGAACGGCCGCGACGATGCGGACCAGGGCCAGTCCGATGCCAAAATACGTCGCGCCCTTATAGTCAATAATGTGGTAGGCCGAGCGACGAATCTCCTCCTCGATCCGAGCGCGCTCGGCGGGCCAGTCTTCGCATCGGCCGCAAACGGGACAATACTCGTCGATCGGCATTCCGCCGACGTGGGTCATCGACCAGGCTGCCAGTTCGCTGTCGCCGTGTTCGCCCAGTACGTACGCATGAACATTGTGGACGTCGACGCCGCAATGACGGCTCAACAGGTGGCGGAACCGCGCGCTGTCGAGCACCGTGCCGGAGCCAATCACGCGGCCTCGCTCGAAACCGGTGCGCCGCAGGGCCACGTGGGTGAGCACGTCGACGGGGTTCGTCACCACGATCACGATGGCCCGAGAACCGCGCGCGGCAATGTCGTCGGCGATCTGGCCGACGATCGAAGCGTTGCGGTGGAGCAGGTCGAGCCGCGTTTCGCCAGGCCGCTGGGCCGTGCCGGCGGTGACAACGATCACGTGGGCGTCGGCGTAATCGGCCGCGTCGCCTATGCGGATCGCAACGGTGGGAAAGAACGGCTGCCCGTGGACCAGATCAAGCGCCTGGCCGCGGGCCAGATCGGCGTTCTTGTCGATCAGCACGATTTCGTCGGCCAGACCGCTTTGAGCCAGAGCATAGCAGAAGGTCGAGCCGACCGCGCCAGCTCCGACGACGACCACTTTGCGGCCGACGGGAATGGATGGTTCATTCATCCTGGATCGACGTAAGTCCTTTGATAGTAAGTGGACAGGGCCGGGGTTGAACCGGCGACACCAGGATTTTCAGTCCTGTGCTCTACCAACTGAGCTACCTGTCCAATACGCCCGCGGGGGGACGTCAATAGGACGCAAACAGTGTAGTATAACGCCGTCGGTGGGGCTGTCAATTCGGGGGTGCGAAAGTTTTCTTCGGCCTTAATGGGCCGCAACGCCGGTCAGCCATAGGATGGCTGTCAGTACAAGCACGAGCAACGTCGGTAGGCCCACCAGCATTAGCAGCGGCGCCACAAGTCGGCGGGACTGACGGCCATGAGATCCAGCGTGATCCCAAAACGCCAACGGCTGGGTTTCCTCGTCGGCGGCAACGAATGTTTGGGTTACTTGGCTTCGTTGGGTACGTTCGTCTTGCCACGCATCCGGAGAATCGTCGACGGCGGGCAGGATGTCCTGCGTGTCACGCAGGCTTTGCGGATCGTGGGCCACGGGGCGGCGTTGCGGTTTCGAGGCGAAGACCTTCGTCGGAGGAACGGCACGACCGCCGGCAGCCTCGGGAATGGGACGCGGCTCGCCGACCCAGGGCGCCAGCCGCTCGACCACGTCGCCCACCGTGGGGATACGCTCGCTCGGATTCTTCGCCATCATGTCGGCCAGCACGTCGACGAATTCGACGCTTAGCGTCGGATTCAATCGCCGCGGATCCAAAGGATGCACCTGGCAATGGGCACGGGCCTTGTCGGCCGTCGAGCCGCCGGGAAACGGCACTTTGCTGGTGGCGGCGAAGTAGAGCGTGCAGCCGAGTGAATAGATGTCCCAGGCGGGCGTCGGCGCCCACGGCGCACGAATGTGGTCGGGCGAGATGTAGTCGGCCGTTCCCACGATTTTGCCGAACTGCGGATCGGTTCGCGGATCAGCGACGATCGAACCGGCCAGGCCGAGATCGGCAAGTTTCGCGTGACCGTCGGGCGTGACCAGGACGTTGCCCGGCTTGATGTCGCGGTGGATCAGGCCCTGTTCATGGGCGTGTTCGAGACCGCGGGCCACTTGCGAAATGATGCCGGCGGCGGTTTGCATGTCCATCGGACCGGTTCGCCGTACGAGCTTGCGCAGGTCGGTGCCTGGCACGTATTCGGAAACAAGGTAATAGACGTTCTTGTCGTGGCCCGCGTCGAACGCACGGACCAGGTTTGGATGGCTCAGACTGGCTTGAGCCCGGATTTCACGGATGAAACTTTCGATGGCCTCGGGCGTGGAACGGTTGCGGGGGAGAACCTTGACGGCCACTTGGCGGTCGAGGACGGCGTGGCGAGCGAGATAAACGTGACCCATGCCGCCGCGGCCAAGCGAATCGACGATGCGGTACGCGCCGAGTTGGAAATTGTCGCGGCCTTCAAGCAATTGCTTGGCCTGCCAAGTGTTGAGCGTGCCGAGTTCGACGAGTTTGTCGGCGAGTTGGCGGTCATGATGGACCGCTTCCGACACGGAACCCCCGTCCCAGGTCCAGGAGACTCGGGCAAGCGCCT
The DNA here is from genome assembly GCA_035286785.1 of Thermoguttaceae bacterium. Taxonomy (GTDB): domain Bacteria; phylum Planctomycetota; class Planctomycetia; order Pirellulales; family Thermoguttaceae; genus UBA11386. The sequence goes on from DATECS010000369.1 coordinate 5,879, forward strand.
GGTCGATCTGCGTCTTGGTCAGCAGTCCGCTGGCCAGGGCGCAACGTTCGAAGTTCGACGGTTCGTGATCGGCCATGTTGGAAAGCGTCTTGAGCTTTGAGCCGGCCTGCGGGGGACTAAGAGCCTATCCGAAAACCGGGACTGGAATCCTCCGTCACGGTGCCTGTCCCGGTTTTCGGATAGGCTATAAGTTCAGTATAACGCCGGCGGCAAAAAGACGGCCGTGCAAATCGGCACGTTGCTCAGTTAGGCAACTCGAAATCATTCCAGGCGGCAGGCGGGGGTGCTTCGAAGGTCAAAGACGCCCCCCCGACCGGGTGCTGGACGGTGAGTCGTCTGGCATGCAAGGCGATGCCGGCAGGCCAGGGGCGGGCACTGCCGTATTTGCGGTCGCCGAGGATCGGGTGGCCGCGCTCGGCGAGTTGCAGGCGGATCTGGTGCTTCCGGCCGGTTTCGAGAATGACTTCCAGCAGCGAGACGCCTTGCGACGATGTGAGCCGGCGGTAGCTCAGCCGGGCGTGCTGAGCGCCGGACAACGTCGGGCCAACCACGTGCATCCGGCGGTGGCGTTCGTCCGGGCCGAGCCAATTTTCGCACATTCCCTGGGCCGGGTGAATCGTGCCTTCGACCAGGGCCCAATAGACTTTTTCGACCTCACGCTCGCGAAACTGCTCGGTCAACCGCCGGGCCGCCTTCGAAGTCCGGGCGAGCAAGACCACGCCGGTCACGGGAGCGTCCAGCCGGCTCAGAATGCCCAGGTAGACGTTGCCCGGCTTGTGGTAACGGTTCTTGACGTAGTCCTTGGCCAGCGTCAAAAGCGAGGCTTTGTCGGCCGAGACGCCCATCGTCGCCAAGCCGGCCGGCTTATTAACCACCATGAGGTGGTTGTCTTCGTAGAGAACGTCGAGCTGGAAGTGTTTCATGGTTTTTCTCTACCGCGAAGACGCGAAGGATGCAAAGACTTGCGGACAGCCCTTATTTTAGCCAAGATTGAGCGGGGTGCTATGTCTCGGACGCGATGCAATCCACAACGCCAACCATGAATCCCACCGACGTGCGTCTTATTCTGGCCAGCCGGAGTCCGCGGCGACGCGAATTGCTCGCCGAGGCGGGCTACCGATTCGAAGTGGTTCCACCGGACGAAACGGCCGAAACGGGCGTCGAAGGAGACCGGCGGCCCGAGGAGATGGTTCGGGAACTGGCCTGGCGCAAGGCGGCCGACGTAGCCGCCCGACTCAGGGCGAACGCGAAGGAATCCGTGGGCGCCGCCGTGGTCTTGGGGTGTGACACCGTCGTTGAATGCGAAGGCCATATCCTGGGCAAGCCGATCGATCGGGCCGACGCGCGGCGGATGCTTGAAACGCTCCGCGGGCAGCGGCATCGCGTACTCAGTGGGTTGTGCCTGTGGCCGATCGGCGCGAAAAATTCGAAACCGCTGGTTGAAATAGCAATCTCTATTCTCCAAACAGACCTGCTCTCCGACGAGCAGCTTGACGAGTATCTCTCAGGCAACGACTGGCAAGGCAAGGCGGGCGCATTCGGCTACCAGGACCGCACGGGCTGGGTCCACGTCGTCGAAGGAAGCGAGTCGAACGTGGTCGGCCTGCCGCTGGAGTTGCTCGCGGCGATGCTAAAGCAGTTCGATGATTAAAGTGTCCAGGGATTGGACTCGCGAAAATATCGTAATTCACAAACTTTATCGAGCCGCGACCGGGAGGGAGCGGTTGCGAATGTCACGAGCTGTAACCGCTTCCTCACGGTCGCGGCTCGGTTCCCTCATTGAACATGAATTCACCGGACACCCTCATTGAATTACAAATCTCCATAGGATGAAAAAAAGCCGCCGCGACCACGAGGCCCGCGGCCGGACGAAGGGGGACGTCGGGCCAAAGGGCGAGTATCGCGGTCGGGCGGCTAAGGCCGATGGGTCGTCGCGAAGTGAAATCGCTTAGACCATGTCCTTCAGGTTCTTTAGAGGTCGCACTTTGACCTTGTTGTAGGCCGGACGCGCCTTGACGTCCATGAGCTCGCCGGGACGGAAGGGGTTGGGAACGCCCTTCTTGGCCGGCCGGGCGGCGACCTTCTTCTTCTCGATCTTGATCAGACCGGGAAGGGTGAACGAGCCGGCGCCACGGGCGCTGAGGCTCTTCTTGATCTCGGCGGTCATCGCTTCCATCACGGCGGCGACGTCTTTCTTCGTCAGGCCGGTCGCGGCGGCGATGTTCGTGAGGACCTCGGTCTTGGTTGGGGCTTTCTTGGCAGCCGCAGCACTAACTTTCGCCATGTTTGTAATACCCTCCATGCGAAGTGAGTTAGGGGTACAAAATCGTTCAAATAACCGGAAATCACCGGTCCTTCGATGTCCGTCCGACACCGTGAACGCGATGATTTGATAGCTCTTTCGCCATTTATGCAACCCGAAAAACGGCAAAAACCCTGAAAAATCGGGGAATAACCGGCGGGGACGGGTTTTTTCGCCCGTTTTTCGGGCTTTTCGGGCTGTAAGGGCGGCCAGAACGCTCAAAACGGCTGGAAAAAAGCCTCCTGTAAAGATTCCGGCCGAAGGCAAAACGGCCTCCATGGCCCTCGCTGGCGCTTCGGGTTGGTATGGGCGCTTCGGGTTGGTATGGGGGTGGGAACCGCCGGGGTCTTTGGACCTGGAAAAACGTCTCTTGTTGATTAACCGAATTATGTGGGGGATGGAAGGCCTGCCGAGTGGGTGGAACACGTCGGGAATATGAACCAAACGGGCCCAAACAAGGTAGAATAGAGGTTCGGAAATGCTTTTAAATTCCGGTGTTGCGACAAAGCAACAAGCGACCCGGGCACCCACCCAAACCGCATCGGACGAGGAGAAGACGAGATGATGGCTTTCGGCAACGTGCCGACACGTCGGATCGTTCTCCGATGGGCGGTCGTGGGGATGTTGATGGCAGGCCTGCCCGTTCCGCCCTGCGCGTGCGAGGCCGCTCCCGTTGGGCCGACGACGGGCGTAATGCTATTGGCCCAATTCCCGAACCGCCGCGGCGCCAAGGACGAGCTTCAGCCGGACGTGTTTCCGCGGCCCGAGCGGACGCTCGTTCGCCAACTGAACAACGCGCGGCAACTGATCGACCGGCGGCGTTTCGGCGAGGCGTTCCGGTGTCTGGACGTGATTCTTCGTTCGTCCGAGGATTACCTCTTTCCGCCGGACGAGAGCAAGCCGCTTCAATTATTGAGTCTGCAATCCGAAGCCCATCGTCTCTTGGGAAATCTCGGCGGCGAGGGACGAGACCTGTATGAGCTTCAGTACGGCAGTCAGGCCCGGCAAATGTTGGACAAGGCGGTCCGGCGTCGCGACGGCGAGTTGCTCGAAGAAGTCTCGCGCCGGTTCTTCCACACGGCGGCCGGCGCCGAGGCGACGTTTCTGCGGGGATTGGACAACTACGATCACGGCAAGCCGTTGGAGGCGGCATTGACGCTCCAGCGTCTTCGGAACGAAACGTCTTCAGCCGATCGTTTCGAGCCGGTCCTTTCGCTCGCGCTGGCCGCGTGTTGGCGGCAGGCCGGTCAGCCGGATCGGGCGAACGACGTGTTGCGCGATTTGAAACGCCGCCGGCCGAATAAATCCGTGCTGGTGGCGGGCCGGGAGCAAAGTCTGGCGACGTCGGGGCCCAACGCCCTTCCGCCGTGGCTGGCGGCCGACATCGCCATTTCCTCCGAGGGAGACGACTCTCGCGGTCGTTGGCTCATGCCGCGCGGCAACGCGGCTCGCACGGCGACGCTCCGCGCGAGCCGGCCGCTGTTGATCCCCGTCTGGGAAGTGCCCACGACCGATCATCCCCTGGCCGGCACGCTGCTGGCGGGCCAGTCGCAGTTTCAGGCGGAACGCGGGGAAGCAATGCTGCCGTCGCTTTTCCCGGTGGCGGTGGACAACGTCGTGCTGGTGCGCTCGCTACGCGCGTTGACGGCGATCGACTACGCCTCGGGCAAGCGTCTGTGGGAAGTGCCGACCGACGACGTGCTGGACGAGCCGACGGAGTCGAACCGATCCTCTTTCCCGCAGCCCGGCCAGCTCGCGGCGCTCGTGTGCCAGCGCGCGTGGAAGGACGGGGTCTATGGGGCGTTGAGCAGCGACGGACGTCGGGTTTTCGCGGTCGAGGACCTCGGCATCGGTCCGTCCCAAGGCGGGCGCCCCTTGATGATTCAAGGCGGCCGCGCGGTGGCCGACGTTTGGTCGAAATCCTACAATCGCCTGGCCGCGTACGACGTCCGGACGGGCAAGCTCGTCTGGCATGTCGGCGGGTCGCGCGAGGAGTTCGGACTGCCGCTTGCCGGGGCGTTTTTCCTGGGCGAACCGCTGCCCGTGCGCGACCGGCTCTATCAACTGGCCGAGATCGAGGGTGAAATCCAGTTGTATGCGTTGGAGGCTTCGTCGGGCGAGGTTCTTTGGTCGCAGCGGATCGCGCTGGTCGATCGGAACGTGCTGCAAAACCCGGTGCGCCGCTCAACGGCCCTTTCGCCGTCCCATGGCGACGACGTGATGGTCTGCCCGACGGCGGCGGGGGCGATCGTGGGGCTGAAGCCGGCCCAGCGGTCGTTGTCGTGGGGCTATCGCTACGCGAGGACGCCTGCGTCACGTTATGCCCAGGCGTACAGGTCGGAGGACGGGAGCGCCGCGTCGCAATGGACGGACGCGCGTCTCGTGGTGGTCGGCGACCGCGTGCTGGCCACTCCGCCCGACTCGGACGAGATCCATTGCCTGAGTCTGGCCGACGGCCGCTTGATTTGGAAACGGCCGCGGCAGGGCGGGTTGTACCTGGCGGGCGTTTGCGACGGGAAGGTCGTCGTGGTTGGCGCGAACCGCGTCTGGGCCGTGTCGCTGGCCGACGGCAAACCGGCCTGGGACGGACGTTCGATCCGGATGCCCGACGCGGCCGCCGTCAGCGGCCAGGGATTTCAGACGGGCTCGCTTTACTACCTGCCGTTGAATTCGGCCGAAGTGCTCGCGATCGACCTCGACGCGGGCGAGGTCCGCCGGCGACTCGCTTCGCCCAGCGGGACCGTGCCGGGCAATCTGGTTTGCTGCGGCAACGGCATCCTTTCGCAAGGCATTCGCGGGATGGCCGCGTTTTATCAGATGGATCCGCTCGGCCAGCGGATCGACCGGCGGCTGGCCGAGAATCCCGACGACGCGGAGGCCCTGCGGCAGAAGGCGCTGGTGCTGCTCGACTCGAGCAAACGGGCGGAGGCCGTCGAGTGCCTTCGCCGAAGTTACGCCCTGTCGCCCGGCGCGCGGTGCCGCGCCCAGCTTCGCGACGCGCTGCTTGAGGGATTGCGGCACGAGTTCGCCACCTATCAACCGGCCGCGAAAGAAATCGAAAAACTGCTCGACTCCTCGGCCGATCGCGTGCGCTATTTGTGCCTGATGGCCGCCGGCTTCGAGTTGCAAAAGGCGTGGAAGCCAGCCTTGGAGTATTACCTGTGGCTGGCCAACTCCCAGGGAACGACGCATCGACTGCTCCAGATGGGCAAATCGCACATGGTCCGGGCCGATCGGTGGCTGGCAGCCCGGTTGTCGGAGTTCCGCGAGTCAGCGCCGGGCGAGATCGTCAAAGAATTGGACTCTCGTCTGCGCGAAAGTCTCGACGCCGCGCGACGAGACCGAGGAACGGAACCGTTGGAGCGGTTCGCCGAGTGCTTCGACGGGCAACCCCTGGCGGCCGAGGCGCGGTCGGAATTGATCCGGCGTTACGTCACGTCGGGTGAATTGTTGAAGGCGGAGTTGCTGCTGCGGCGCCGGAACGCTTCCGGGAAACCCCGTGACGCGGCGGCGATGATGTTTGCGTTGGCCAAGATTTTCGTGGACGCGGGTCGCGGGAAGGACGCGGCCGCGTGTTATCGCGAACTGGAGGAACGCTTCGGCGACGTGGTCTGCCACGACGGAAAGACGGGCCGTGAGGTCGCGGCGTCGTTGCCGGCCGACTCGCCCATTCTCGCGCACCTGCATCCCGAGCGCGTCTGGCCCGGCGGCGCGGTTCGTCGGGCGATGGAACAAGTGGATCCGACCAAGCCGATTTCCGGGCTTGGAACAACGGTGGCGTTTTCAGGCGGCCAACGCCCCTTTTTCGTCGGCCGCGTCGCGGCAATGGAGCAAGGCTCACGCGCACTGGCGCTTTCGGACGGCTTCGGACGCCAGGAATGGAAGCTGCGCATCAATGGGTCCGGAACGCCGGAGTATTCTCCGCAACGATATCCCATCCAACTCAATGCCCGGGGACATCTGCTGATGTTGTGCTCGGGCAATCGGTGCGTGGCCGTCGACATGCTGGGCGCGGGACAGCCCCGAGTGCTCTGGGACCAGGACGTCGGACAAGCGGCGGGCGGCATCGGATTGCTCGCGCGGCAATTGAACGCGCCCGGGGCGCCGCCGGTCCTCATGGTCAACCGGTTGGTGCGGACGGGCTACGGGTCCGGCGTCTCCACGCCCGACGCATTCACCGACGAGTACGTGTGTCACCACGAGTTTCACCGATGCGTGGCTTTGGACCCGTTGACGGGCCAGACGCTTTGGAGCCGGAGCGACGTTCCGCCGCAGGGAATGGTGCTGGGCGATGGCGAACGGATTTTCCTGGTGCCGCCGGGCGCGACCCAGGTAACCGTGCTCCGGGCGAGCGACGGCGAGCGGCTTTCGACGACGCGGGCCGTGCCCAACCAACAGGAATGGATCGCCACGGTTGGGTGCAATATCCTCCGTTGGTACATGAAGGACGGCCGGCGATGCCTCGAATTGTTCGACCCGTGGAAACAAAAGACGGCGTGGGGGCCTCATTCGTTCTCGGCCGCGGCGCGATGCAATTTGCTCGACGGCGAGGCGGTCGGCGTGATGGAGCCCGACGGGCATTTTGTCCTGCTCGCGCTTCGCGACGGCGAGACGCGAATCGACGCGCGACTTGAGCCGGAACCGAGGTTGGAGGAAATCATTCTGCTCGATTCGGGATGGGGAACGATCCTCGTCACCAGCGGACGGCGACCGACCGCCGCGCAAGGGCAAACCCAGTGGCGAACCTTCTACGGCGTTTCGGCGAAGACGATTTTACAGGGCCGAGTCCACGGCTTCGACGCCTCGGGCAAGCCGCTCTGGCCCGACCGGCCGCGGGGCGTCGCCATCGAAAACCAGCAGCTTCTGCTGAATCAACCGGCCTGGCTGCCCGTGCTGGCCTTCGTCGCGCAGACTTACGCGCCGGGGGTTCGCAACGTTCACTGGATGACGCGGGTTTTGATGATCGACAAGCGGACGGGCCGCGAGGTGGTCAACGATGAATACGCGGATCGGATCGGGCGGATAAACTTCTCGGGCGATCCGGCCACGCGGACCGTTCGGTTGGACCTGTTCGAAAAGCGGTTGCGTCTGACGTTTACCGACGAGCCGATCGCGACGGAGAAGAAGTCCCCGTCATCCCCGGCCGGCGCGAAATCATCGCCCGGAATAAAACCCTCGAAGACGCTCGACGCGGTTTTCAAGGCGTTGAAGAAACGGCCCGGCGAGTAGTACAAACACGGATAACGGATAATCGAGTATGCGATTTTGTTTCAAACACCGCTGGGTTGCGTTCGAAACGGTCATCCGAGACGGGACCGCTCCCTTACGGTCGCGGCTCGGATTTCGAATGCGTTCACGGTTTGGATTGAGACACGGCTCGATATGGATTGCGGCGGCGATTGTGGTGTTGTGGGTGTGTTGCAGCGTGGCGGATTCGGCCGCCGTGGGCGCTGAGAGGGACATTGTGCGGCGGCGGACCGTGGACCGAGGGCTTCAATGGCTGGCCAATACCCAATCGCGGATGGGACACTGGACGGCCCGCAACGGACAGTACCCCACGGCGATGACGGCATTGTCGGGCACGGCCCTGTTGTGCGAGGGCTCGACAACGACCCAGGGGAAGTACGCCCCGCGGATTCGCCGCGCGGTGGACTATCTGGTCAGCCGCAGTTGCACGAACGGGCTGATCGGCGATCCGACGGGCGACGATCGCTACACGTACGGTCACGGGTTTTCGATGCTGTTTCTCTCGCAGGTGCTCGGCGAGGAGGAAGATGCCGACCGGCGGCAGACGTTGATCGACGTGCTCACTCGGGCCGTGAAATTCACGGGCGAGGCCCAAACGTCGGCCGGCGGCTGGGGCTACGTCAGCGCGAAGGACGGCAACGATTTTGACGAAGGATCAACCACGATCACCCAAGTGCAGGGGTTGCGCGGCTGCCGCAACGCGGGGATCCCCGTACCCGGCGATATTATCGACAAAGCAGTGAAATATATTCGCTACTGCACGGGCCCGGACGGAGGAGTTTACTACAGTTCGAAGCATCGTAGCGGAGGCCGGCCGGCGATTACGGCCGCGGCGGTGGCCTGTCTGTTCAACGCGGGCGATTACGACGACAAGTACGTGCCTAAACTGTTGGCCTACTGCAAGAAGAATCTCTACAACATGACGGGCCGCGATTTCGGCCACTGGCACTACACGCATTACTACTACTCCCAGGTGCTTTATCGCGAGGGCGGCAAGCAATGGGAGGACTATCGCGACCGGGTTTTCGCCAAGATCCTGCGCGACGCCGCTTCGAACGGCTCGTGGCCCGAGCAATCGGTCGGCGACGTGTACGGCACGGCGATCAACCTGACGATTCTCCAACTCGACAACGGAACGCTCCCGATTTATCAGAGGTAATTTTCGATGACGGAAGAACGACTTACGTCCCACGATTCGGCGGCGATCGAGCAATTGCAGGCCGCGCAACAGAAAATCATGGACCAGTTGGCCCAGGTGATCGTCGGCCAGACCGACGTGATCCAGGAGTTGCTCATCTCTCTTTTCAGCCGCGGGCATTGTCTGCTGGAAGGCGTGCCGGGGCTGGCCAAGACACTTATGATCAGCACCCTCAGTCAGGCATTGGAGTTGTCGTTCAGCCGCGTGCAATTCACTCCCGACTTGATGCCGGCCGACATCACGGGCACGGAGATCATCGAGGAGAACCGCTCGACGGGGAGCCGCGAGTTTCGGTTTTTGCAGGGCCCGCTGTTCGCCAATTGCGTGTTGGCCGACGAGGTGAACCGTACGCCGCCGAAGACGCAGGCCGCGTTGCTCGAAGCGATGCAGGAACGGCACGTCACGGTCGGACGGGTTCAACATCCGCTGCCTGATCCGTTTTTCGTGCTGGCCACGCAGAACCCGATCGAACAGGAAGGCACGTATCCGCTGCCCGAGGCGCAGCAGGACCGGTTCATGTTCAAGATTTTCGTGCGGTATCCGAATTTTCAGGAGGAATTCGAGGTGGCGCGGCGGACCACGACCACGCTGACGGCGGCGGTCGAGCCCGTGCTGTCGGCGGCCGAGATTCTCGACCTGCAACGGATCGTGCGCGAGGTGCCGGTGGCCGATCACGTGATTCGCTACGCCTTGGCGTTGGTTCGCATGACGCGCGCCGGTGAGCCGGGTGTGCCCGAGTGGATCGCCCAGCAGGTGGCTTGGGGCGCGGGGCCGCGGGCGATGCAGTTTCTGATTCTCGGCGGGAAGGCCCGTGCCTTGTTGTACGGGCGGACCCACGTGACGTGCGACGACGTGCGGCTGTTGGCCAAACCGGTGCTGCGGCATCGGCTTGTTTTGAGTTTCACGGCCGAGAGCGAAGGAGTCACGGCGGACGACGTGGTGGACCGGATCGTGGCCGCCACGCCGAGCAAGGAGGATGAACTGACCCGCGATCCGCGGTTCGCGAAAATATTTGCGTCGTAAGTAACCATCCCACGGAACAGTGTGGTGGGGCGATTGCGGCGAGTGACGCGGTTTGATGAATCCATCCAATAAGTGTCGCCGCAATCGCCCCACCCTACATACGTCGCCAAGATTATTATTGCATGAGCAGCCCACAGCGATTTCTTGATCCCGAAACGATCCAGCGCATTGCGCGGCTGGAGCTGCGCGCGCGTCAGGTGGTCGAGGGTTTTTTGTCGGGCATGCACCGGAGCCCCTATTTCGGCCATTCGGTCGAGTTTCGCCAGCACCGGGAATACACGGCCGGCGACGACCTGCGCGACGTGGATTGGAAAGTCTGGGCCAAGCAGGACCGGTTCTACGTCAAGCAGTACGAGGAGGACACGAACCTTCGCGCGACGTTGTTGGTCGATGTTTCGGCCAGCATGCGTTACGGCTCGGGCCCGTTGGACAAGTTCGGCTGCGCCGCGACGATCGCCGCGTCGCTGGCCTATTTGATTTTGCGGCAGCAGGACGCGGTGGGGTGTCTTACGTTCGACGCCGGCGTTCGCGCCACGGTTCCCCAGCGAACCAAGCGCAACCACATCGACGCGATCGTCCAGTCGCTCGACGCGAGCCGTCCGGAAAACAAGACCGACCTGTACGACGTCCTGCGACGCGCGGCCGAGACGTATCCGCGACGCGGCTTGATGGTGCTCGTATCCGATCTATTGGTCGAGCGCGAGGGGTTGTTCAAGGGTCTCCGGCTGCTGCGGAGCCGCGGACACGACGTCATGGTGTTTCACGTCATGGACGACGACGAATTGGATTTCCCGTTCAACGGGCCGACGCGGTTCGACGCGATGGAGGACGACGGGCGGTTGCGGTGCAATCCCAGGGCGCTGCGCGACGGATACCTTCGGGCACTGGGTGAATATTTGGACGAGGTCCGCCGCGGGTGCGCGTCGCACAACGTCGATTACACGCTGCTGCGCACTCGGCAGAGCCTCGACGCGGCGCTGGCGGCCTATTTGAGCAATCGGATGCGAATTAGAAGTAAGAAGTAGGAAGTGTGAAGTGTGAAATAGCAGAGTGGAAGTGGTTTCAAGGTTATTGTAGTTGACTATGCCTACGTTTCTTCATGCGCCGCTGCTTTGGGGGTTGCTCCTGGCGGGTGTGCCGGTGTTGATCCATTTGATCAACCTGATGCACCAACGCCGGGTGCAGTGGGCGGCCATGGAGTTTTTGCTGGCCAGTCAGCGGAAGAACCGCGCGTGGGTCCGGCTGAAAGAGCTGCTGCTTCTGCTGATGCGCATGGCGGCCATTGCCCTGGTCGTGCTAGTCGTGGCCCAGCCGCTGTTGCGCGACGAGCTGGGGGGATTGCTCGGCGGGACCAAGATCCATCACGTCGTGCTGTTGGACGACAGTTACTCGATGACGGACCGGCCCGACGGCGGCGACGTGATGGACGAAGCCAAGGCGGTGGTCGATCGAATCGCCACGACGGCGGCCGAACACGTTAATCCGCAACGGTTCACCCTTTTGCGATTCTCACGCGCTGCCGGCGAGGGAAGCCGGGTCCAGCCTGATTTTTTGCAAGAGTCGATCGACCGTGATTTTGTGGCTCGACTGCGGACGGCGATGAAGCCGATTCACGCGTCGCAGACGGCCGCCGGACCGGCCGAGGCGATTCGCGCCGTCGCCGGACTGCTTGGCGACGCCAAGGACCAGACGCGGATTGTTTATCTGGTGTCGGATTTTCGCGCGAATCAGTGGGAGCGGGCCGAAGAGCTTCGTTCGTTGTTGGCCGACCTCACGGCGAAAAACGTGGCGATTCGACTGGTGAATTGCACGGATCGCCAGCGGCCGAATCTGGCCGTGACGCGGCTCGCGCCGGTTTCGGGCACCCGGGCGGCGGGGATTTCGATGTTCATGGAGGTCGAGGTCGGCAACCATGGCACGTCGCCGGCCCGAGACGTTTCGGTCGTGCTCGACGAGGACGGACGCCGCCAGCCGGCGGTGAAGATTCGCGAAATTCCGCCGCGCGAGTCGGTTCGCGAGCGGTTTCAGATCACGTTTGCCACGGCCGGATTGCATCGACTGGCCGCGCGGCTGGAAAGCGACGCGGTGGAGTTGGACAATGTTCGCCATGCCGTGGTGGAGGTCCCGCTCGAAGTGCCGGTGTTGGTGGTCGACGGATCGGCTGAAGGGGAGGGGGCGTTGTTTCTCGGAGCGGCACTCGCGCCGGGCGGGGCGGTGCGCACGGGAATTCAACCGCGAGTGGAGACGCCGGCGTTTCTTAATCTTCATTCGCTGGACGACTACCGGGCAATTTATTTGACCGACGTCGAGCATCTCGATCCAGCGGCCGTGGATTCACTCTCGCGGTGGGTGGCCGACGGCGGAGGACTGGGCATCTTCCTAGGGCCGCGGTGCCGCGCCGGTTTTCTCAACGAGAACCTGTGGCGGGACGGCGCGGGGCTCATGCCGATCCCGGTGACGGGCGAGGCGGAACTGCCCGTCGATCGGCTCGAAAAAGTGCCCGACGTCGTGGTAACGGATCATCCGATGTTTCGCGTGCTCGCCGGGAAGGACAATAGTTTTCTGGCGACGATTAACGTGAATCGCTATTTCGGCGTGCCACGCGATTGGCGGCCGGACCAGGCTTCGACGGCCCGCGTGATCGCGCGGCTGCGCAACGGCGAACCGCTGGTCGTCGAGCGTCGCGTCGGAAAGGGACTCGTCATCGCGTGGCTCACCACGGCTGCGCCGTTGTGGAACAACGCGGGAGCAAACCCCAGTTTTCCCGTGATCGTGCAGGAGATGCAGGCGTATCTGGATCGCGGCAACGCGAACGAGACCGCGTCGTTGACAGTCGAGACGCCATTGGAGATAATTCTGGACGCCGCCCGGCATCAGTCCCGGGTCCAGCTTGTCGTGCCCGGGGAGAAAGGACCCGACGAGACGACCATCGACGCGACGCCGGCGACCGAGGGGATGCTAGGCGTGCGATTTTTGCGGACGGACAAGGCCGGGATTTATGAAGCACGGATTGCGACGACCACCGGCGCGACCGAGACCCGACGCTGGGCAGTGAACGTCGATCCGCGCGAGGGCGACTTGGCTCGACTCGACGCGGCCCGGCTGAGTACGCGGCTCGCCGGCGTGAAGTACACTTATCACGACTCGCGGGCTTTTGGCGAAGAGCGTCAGGAGGCGGCCGGCTACAACCTGGGCGACGCGCTGTTGGGCCTCCTGGTGCTGTGGCTAGCGGGGGAGCAACTTTTGGCGTGGTCGTGTTCGTATCATCCGCGACGGGACGACGCCGGGGCGAGGGTCGTCGGGGGAGGCGCCGCATGACTGACTTCCCCGTCTTGCTTGCCGACACGGCGACGCGAACGATGTTCGAATTGGGACGCATCCAGTCGAACTCGGATTTGATTCTGCCGGTCGTTGTGGCTGTGTCGCTCATGGTGCTCGCGCGGCTGATCTATCGGAGCGACGCCCAGGAATTGCGGCCCGTGGTGGGTTGGGCGTTGACCCTGTTGCGAACGGCGGTCATCTTCGCGTTGTTGTTGCTCTATCTGCAACCGCAATGGCGGACGGAACGGGAACACCGTGTCAACTCGCGGGTGTTGGTCCTGGTGGACAACAGTCTGAGCATGGGTCTGTCGGACGACACGACGGGGACGGGCAACCGGGCCGATCAGGTCGCCACGGCGTTGGCCCGGATAAAACTGGTTGAGCAGTTGCTCGCGAAGCATGACGTGGGCGTTTTCCGGTTCGGCGAAAAGCTCGAACCGATTGGTGCGCGGCCGCGGGCGGACGAGACGGAGAAGGAAAATGCCGGCACGGCTACTCCCGGAGGATCGTTTTCTTCGACAGCGATAAAGCAGAACGAAACTATCGACTGGAAGGCGGCGCTCGTGCCCGCCGCAACGCAAACGCGGCTGGGCGAGTCGCTGGACCAGTTGATCGAGCAGCAGCAGGACGCGCCCGTTTCGGGCATCATACTCATCACCGACGGCCGTCAGAACGCCGGCGCGTCGCCCGAGGCGGCAACGGCCGCGGCGCGGTTGGCCGATATTCCCGTTTTTCCGATCGGCGTCGGCTCGGACCGGCAGGTCGCCAACGTCAGAATCAGTGATTTCGTCGTGCCTGCGCGGGCTTATCCGGGCGATGCGTTCACCGCAACCGGCTATTTACAGGCCGCGCGGATGGCCGGACGCAAGGTAACGGTCGAACTGTTCACCAAGCAGGCCGACGCGGGCAAGGCGACGTCCGGCGACGGGGAGCTTGTGGAAAGCCGCGAGGTTCTGCTGGGCGGCGACGGAGAGGTCGTACCGGTTCGATTCGAGCTTTCGCCCAAGGAGCCCGGCCGGCAGACGCTCACGCTGAAAGTGAAAGCCCCGCCGGAAGACCGCAACCCGGGCGACGACCGACGCGAGGCCGACGTCGAGACGGTGGACCGCAAGGACCGCGTGCTGCTGTTGGCGGGCGGGCCGATGCGCGAGTATCAGTTTTTGCGCAATCTGTTGCATCGTGACGCGTCGGTCGTGCTCGACGTGCTGTTGCAAACGGCGCGGCCGGGCGTTTCGCAGGAAGCGCATCGGTTGCTCGATGATTTTCCCACGACGCGGGAAGAGATGTACCGTTACGACGCCGTGGTGGCGCTCGATCCCGACTGGCAGAAGTTGAGCGACGAGCAGATCAACTTGCTCGAAAGCTGGGTGGCCGAGCAGGGCGGCGGGCTGATCCTGGCGGCGGGCACCGTCCAGATGGGCAACACCATCAGCGGCTGGGTCCAGGACGAACGCATGGCGACAATCCGCTCGCTCTATCCGGTGCGATTCCAGCGACGCTTCGCCACCGACGAGGCCAGCTATGCGTCGAGCGAACCGTGGCCGTTGGATTTTACGCGCGAAGGACTTGAGGCCGAATTTCTTTGGTTGGCCGACAATCAGACGGCCGGCGAGGCGGCCTGGGCGGCGTTCCCGGGCGTGTTCAGTTTCTACCCGGTCGACGGCGCGAAACCCGGCGCGACGGTGCTCGCGCGGTTTTCCGATCCGCAGTTCGGCCCGGCGGAACAGCGGCCCGTCTACGCGGCAAGCCAGTTTTACGGGTCGGGCCGGGTGATTTATTTCGGCAGCGCCGAATGGTGGCGGCTGCGCGGAGTGGACGAAACCTATTTCGAGACGCTCTATACGAAACTATTGCGCCACGTGTCGCAGGGACGGCTCCTGCGAGGCTCGCGGCGGGGCGCGGTGTTGATCGACCGCGACCGCTACATGCTCGGCGCGACGGTCGAGGTCCGTGCCCAATTGACCGATGCGAGGCTCGAACCGTTGGCGGGCGCGGGCGTGCCGCTCGAAGTTTACTCGCCGGACGGCACGATGCAAACCGTGACGCTTTCCGCCGATCCGAGTCGCGCGGGCAGCTTCGCCGGTCGATTTTCGGCGTCGGCCGAAGGCGCATGGCGGCTGGAATTGCCGATTCCCGAGAGCGCGAACGAACGGCTCTCGCGGCGGATCCAGGTGAAGATGCCCGACCTGGAACGCGAAACCCCCGAACGGAACGACCCGCTGTTGGCGAGGCTCGCCGCGAAGACGGCCGGGCGTTATTACGTGGGGTTCGACGCGGCGTTTCCGGCCGGCGGCGCCGAGGGCCTGATCGAACGACTCAAGGACCGAACGAAAACGGTGATCGTCACCAGCCCGCCGAGTCGATTGTGGCAAGAACGGTGGCTGCGGTGGTTTATGTATTTGATCTGCGGGCTGTTGCTCGCCGAGTGGCTCATTCGCAGATTGATGAAACTAGCGTAGTTGATATTGGCAAGCACAAACGTGCGCTCGACAAGATTGTGCGTCGAGCAGGCTCGACGGCTAACCATCCGAAGCAATCCCATATTTCACACTTCACATGTCCGTCCCTTACTCCCAAATCCTTGACGTCCGAGTGGAATCGACGCTCGACGCGTTGCGCCGGCGGATCCGGCGGTACGTTTGGGGATATGGACTGGGCGTGACGCTGGCGACGGCATGTGGAATCTTTTGGTTGAGCCTGGGTTGCGACTGGTTCTTCGAGCCGGCCGTCGGGGTGCGGATCGTGCTTCTTTTGGCCGCGATGGGCGGGATTGCCGTCGTCGTGATGAATTTCCTGGCGAACCGCTTGCGGTTCCCGCTGACCGACGCCCACGTGGCCATGGTGCTGGAACGGCGGTTTCCCGAGTTGGATGACACGCTCCTGACGGCCGTGCTGCTCGCGCCGCGTCTGGATCAAATGGATGGCCTGTCGCGCGAGATGTTCGCGCGGACGTGCCGCGAGGCGTCGCGTCGGATCGGCGGGACGCGCGTGGACGACGCGTTCAATCCGGTTCCCTTGCGTGTCGGCGTAGCCGCGGCGGCCGTGCTGGCGGCGTCGATCGCCTTGTTTGGACTCTTGACGCCCCAGAGTCTGGGCACCTGGGCACGTCGGAGCCTGCTGTTGTCGGACGAATCGTGGCCGCGACGCACGTCGCTGGGAATCGAGGGATTCGAGAACGGCGCGCGCCGGGTGGGACGCGGCGCGAATCTGAAAATCGTCGCCACGGCCGATCGCAAAATGCCGATCGTGCCGCGCACGGTCGACGTCCGCTACCGCACGGACGGCGGAGCCCGGGGAAATGAACCGATGGACCGCGAGGGCGAGGCCGCGTCGGACCGCGACCGGTTCCAGCACTATACCTACACGTTCAAGGGCATTCTGTCGCCGATCACGTTCGATCTGGTTGGCGGCGACGCGCGAGTGGACGGACTGCGGATCGAAGTGGTCGAGAGCCCCAAAGTGGAATCGCTCGAATTGCGGTGCGAGTATCCGGCCTATATGGATCGGACGGCGCGGCGGCTGCCGGTCATCGGACCCATGCAAATTCCGCGGCGAACAAGCGTCATGGTCGAGGGACGAGCCAACAAGCGGCTGGCGCGGGTGAGCGTGGTCGCATCATCCGAGGGATATTCCGGAGAGCCGATGCCGATTGAACCCGCCGCCGACGTGGTCGACGGGCGCACGTTCCGCTACGCGCTGGGCCCGTTGAAACAGGACGTGACGCTTTCGTTCACCACGCGCGACACCGACGGAATCGAGAGCCCCGAATCGACGCGGTTGACGCTGGTCGCGGTGGACGACGAGCCGCCCGAGTTGAACGTGACGCTCTCGGGCATCGGCTCGGCCATCACGCCGGCGGCCCGGCTGCCGGTCGTGGGCAAAGCGCGCGACGATTACGGGATCGCCGAGACGTGGTTCGAGTATTCGACAGGCCACGGCAAGACGGGACGTAAAACGATCGCCGCGCCGCGAGACAACGTCACGGAGTTGAAATTGGACGACGCGATGGAGGTCCGCGATCTTGACGTCGCGCCCGGCGCGAAGCTGCTCTTCGGATTGAAGGCGTCCGATCGGTGCGACGCGCGGGCAAAACCGCGGTTGGGCGAGACCCAACGATGGCAGCTCGACGTCGTCACTCCCGAGCGACTCCGCGCGATGCTCCAGGCCCGGGAACAGACGCTCCGATACCGATTCGAGCAAATTGTCCAGGAAGTAAACGAGACGCGGAACGCACTGACGCGGATTTCGTTCGGCGACGACGCGGCGAAGCCGTCGTCGGCCAAGTCGGAAACCAAATCGACGGCTAAAGCGTCCGATCCATCGGCCGACGGCGCGGAGCCTGGAGAACGCAAGGCCGGCGATCGAACGGGCCGCGAACCGGGCGACCAGGCAATCCCCTCGGCGACCGCCTCGCCCGAGGAGGAGCGTCAGCGTCGCGTGGCCGCCACGCGGTTGCGTTGCGAAAGGGCCGTGCAGAACAGCCGTAAGAACGCAAACGAGACGCTGGGCACGGCCGAGGCGTTCGATGACTTGCGGCTCCAGTTGATCAACAACCGAATCGATACGGAAGAACTGAAGATCCGGATGAAATCGGGGGTTGCCGACCCCCTCCGAGTGATCGGCGAGCGTATGTTTCCCGAGTTGGATCGCCGGCTGCTGGCGTTGGGCGACTCACTCGCGGATGAGCGGACGGGGCCCGCGCGTCGGGATGCCGCGAAAGAGCAGGTCGACGCGATTTTGACGGCCATGAACCGGGTGTTGAGCCGTATGATGGAATTAGAGGATTTCAACCAGGCAATCACCCTGTTGCAGGAGATTATCGAGCGGCAGCGGAAGCTGGAGAAGGAAACCCAGCAGCGGCACAAGACGCGGCTACGCGAGTTGCTGGAAGAAAAATGAGCGATTTGGTATGAAAAGGGTTGGGAGACGACGCGGATGACGTGGGTTTCGGCAACAAGACGACCGGCTATCGCAGCCAGACCGCAACATGCTCACGCAAACGCGAGCGTGGCGTCCGTGCTGTTGGCGGCAGTGCTCTGCGCGGCGACGACCACCGGGCTCTTGGCCCAGACGCCTTCGGATCAGCCGGAGAAGAAGGCGTCGCCCGAGAAACGGTTGGCGGACGAGCAACGGAGGATCGCCGAGAAATATCGGCATCTGGAAGAGGTGCTGTTGCGGATGGCCGAGTTGACGGCGTCGACCGATCCGCGGCGCGCGGCCTTGTTGCGCCGCGCGGTGGCCGAGAGCAAGGACCGGATGGTGGGCACGCAGTTCGACCAAATGGCCAAGCTGCTCGCCGACGGCCGGTTGTCGAAGGCGCTGGAGGACCAAAAGGACCTGGACCGCGATCTTCGCTCGCTGTTGGAATTGCTTTTAAGCGAGAATCGAGCGAAGCAGGCCGCATCGGAAAAAGCCCGGGTCCGCGAGTATATCAGGCGAGTGGGCCAGATGATCCGCGCGCAAAAGGGCATCCAGGGCCGCACGGCCGGCGGCGGGGACGCGAAACCGCTGGCGGACGAACAGAAGGCCCTCGCCGAAAAGGCGGGTATATTGGCCAAGGACGTGCGGGCCCACGAACAGAAGGCCCGGGGCGACGCGGGCAAGGGCGAGCCGGGCGAGTCGGAAGAGAAGCAGAAGGACAAGGAAAAGCAAGGCGATACGCCGCGCGGCGACAAACGCTCGAGCGACAAGCCGAAAGAAGACGGCAAGTCGGACGATAAACCGGCCGGCCGACAAGGGCAAGGCGGCCAACAAGGTCAAGGCGAAGGGCAGGGCGGCGAGTCCTCGGAGAGCAAACCAGCGTCCGATCAGCAGCCTCCCGGCGAAGTTCAAAAGCGTCTCGAAGCCGCGCGGAAACGCATGGAGGAAGCACGTAAAAAGCTCGACAAGGCCGAACGCCGCGGGGCCGTCGACGAACAGGAAGAAGCCATTCGCCAGTTGGAACAGGCCAAGGCTGAACTGGAGGAGATCCTTCGCCAGTTGCGCGAGGAGGAAATCGAGCGGATGCTCGCGTTCCTCGAAGCGAGGTTCGAGAAAATGCTCGATATGCAAAGGGCCGTTTATCAGAACACGCAACGATTGGACAAAACACCCCAAGGCCGGCGCGGCCACGAGCATGAAATCGAGGCGGCCCGACTGAGCCAGAAAGAATCGCTCATCGTGCTTGAAGCGGATCGAGCGTTGTTGCTGCTGCGCGAGGACGCCACGTCGGCCGCGTTTCCCGAGGCCGTCTCGCAGATGCGCGACGACATGCAGCAAGTCACGGTCCGACTAGCCAGGGCCGAGGTGGGCAAGGTCACCCAAACGATCGAGGAAGGAATCATCGCGGCCCTGGAGGAAATGGTCGAGGCCCTGCAAAAAGCGATCAAGGACCAGGAAGCTCGTCGCGGGAAACCACAGCCGCCCGGCGAGCCGCAAGATCCGCCGCTGGTCGATCAACTGGCCGAGTTGCGAATGATTCGAGCGCTGCAAATGCGGGTCAACCGTCGAACGGTGCAATACTCGAAACTGATCGAAGGTGAACAGGCCCAAGACGCCGACTTGATCGAGGCCCTCCGGAGACTGGCGGACTACGAGGCTCGCATTCACCGGATTACTCGGGACGTGGAGTCGGGGAAGAGCCAATGAGGCAAGGAATAACACAACTAGCTTTGACCAGGATCCTCGTTTGCGTGGCCGTGGCCGTTATGCTTGCGGCCGTTGCCGCGACGCGGGCCGCCGCGCAGCCGACGGGCACGACACGCGGCACGCCCGGTTGGACTCCGCCGACGGCGCAAGCCGTTCGTGACGCCGCGATCGAATGGATCGACAATCGCGGCGTGGACGCGGCGGTGCGTGAACGGGCCATGCGGATTTGGCAGTCGCTGCCCGAGACGGCTACGGCGACGGACCGCCTGGCTACGCTCGGCACGACGTTTGCGTTGGCAGATTCGCGAGCGGAACGGCTCGTGCGATTTTGCGCATCGCCGCGCGAGGATACACGCTTGCCGGACGTGGCGTGGCTGACCGAGCCGGACGTGGAGCCGCTCGAATCGGCCAATCTGCGTTTGTTGCTGGGTCGATGGTTGGTTCAGAATTCGCTTTTCGACGAGTCGCTCGCGCAGTTGGGCGATTTGAAACCGGAGCAGGTGGTCGATCCGGCCGCGCTCTTGTTTTGCCAGGCGGTCGTGCATCATCGGTTGTTGAATAAAAAAGAGGGACTCACCGCGATCGACCGGCTGCTGGACGGCGAGTCGCATTGCCCTCGGCGCTACACGGCGTTGGCGCGGCTCATGCGCGAAGACCTCGAAGGAGTGAAAGAGGAAACGTTGGATCACATCGCCCGGCGGATGGAGGATATCGAGCGGCGGCTGGACCTGGGCCGCGCGGGGCCCAAGGTGCGCCAAGTCGAGGACGGCGTGATCGCGTCGCTTGACAAGTTGATTAAGGATCTCGAGGACCAGCAACAGCAGTCGCAGGGCGGGGGCAACAACGTCCAATCGTCACGGCCGGCCGAGCGTAGCCAACTGATGGGCGGCCGCGGCGAAGGTCGGGTCACGGCCAAGCGGCTCGGCGGCAAGACCGGTTGGGGCAACCTGCCGCCGAAACAACGCGAGGAAGTGCTGCAGGAGATCGGCCGACTGTTTCCCTCGCACTATCGCGACGTGATCGAACAGTATTTCCGTAAAATGGCCGCCGAGGAACCGGCCAAGGATTAGCAGGATTTTATTCATGGGCAATTTGATTCTCGCAAGCCTGATTTTGATGACCGCCGCCGACGTGCAAGTGCGGACCGTGGACGGTTCGCGCGTCGAGGGGCGGTTCGTCACAATCAATGCCGATCGCGTGGTGATCGAAACATCCACGGGCAATCGGTCGCTTGGCACAAGCGAGTTGATGAACCTGGAACCCACGATTGCGCCGGCGGCGATCAATGGGTCGCTGCCGGTGGCGATTCTTCTGACGGACGGTTCGACGTTCCGCGCGGAGCGGTTTGTGACAGCCAACGGGCAAGCTGAAACGGCGGCCCCGTCGGGCCCGGCGAAGTGTCCGCTCGGGGCAATTCGCTACGTGCGCCTTGCCGACGCCCAGGGCGCGGCCGCGGCCGAATGGGACCGACTGCTTCGCGAACCGTTCGAATCCGACGTGCTTGTGACCCGACGGGACGAATCGCTCGACTACCATCGCGGCGTCGTGGGCGACGTGTCGGCGACGACCGTCGCTTTCGAAATCGACGGCGAAGTGCTCCAGGTGAAGAGAACGAAGGTTTTTGGATGGATTTACTACCATCCGCCGGGAGACGCCTTGCCCCGGACGGTGGCCACGCTGATCGACTCGCGCGGCTCGCGCTGGAGCGTCCGCGACGTTTCACTCTCGGGCGACGTTTTGAAAGTGACCACGCCGGCGGGCGTCGCGGTGGAATGCCCGATGGCCCAGCTCGCGCGACTCGATTTTTCCGAGGGCAAGATGCTCGATCTGGGCGAGTTGCAGCCGCGTTCGGTGGAGTGGACGCCCTATTGGGGACTCGCCAAGGAGCCGGCGTCGCGCGAGGCGTTCTTCGCGCCGCTTCGCCATCCGTCGGCGGACGGGCCTGCGATGACGCTCGGCGGCAAGATCCACGCTCGCGGCGTCGCCCTGTGCAGCCGAACCGAAGTGGAATACGACTTGCCCGAGGGCTATCGCCGGTTGACGGCCCTGGCGGGAATCGACGACGCCTTCCGGCCCGGCGGCGACGCGCGGCTGGTGATTTCGGCCGACGGGCGGACGTTGCTCGACGTGACGCTCACCGGCACGGAGCCGCCGCGGGCGATTGATCTGGACGTGGCCGGCGCGCGGCGATTGACGATTTTGGTCGATTTCGGCCGGGCGATGGACGTGGGCGATCACGTGAACTTGTGCGAGGCGAGGTTGGTGAAATGATTTTGCGCGGTTGCCTTAGTTTAATTCTTTGTGTCGTCGGGTGCCTGGGCCATTACGCAGCGGCGGCCCAAGAATCCATTGTCGATCCCGCGGTGCTGGAACCCGAGTCTCTCCGCGTCGAAGCGATTGCTCGGGCAAGCCGCGCCGTGCTGGCCGTGTTCTCGGGAACGGGGCAGGGGGGAGGCTCCGGCGTGGTCATTTCGCCCGACGGATTGGCGCTGACCAATTTTCACGTCGCGCAGCCGAGCGGCCATTGGATGAAATGCGGCATGTCCGACGGGCGGCTCTACGACGCCGTGCTCGTGGGACTCGATCCGACGGGCGACGTGGCGCTCATTAAGCTCTTCGGCCGCGACGAGTTTCCGTGCGCGACGCTCGGCGACAGCGATCGGACTCGCGTCGGCGATTGGGTTTTTGCCGCGGGCAATCCGTTTTTGCTCGCCACGGATTTGCGGCCGACTGTTACCTATGGAATAATTTCCGGTACGCACCGCTATCAGTATCCCTCGGCCGGGCTGCTGGAATACGCCGATTGTCTTCAGACGGACGCGGCAATCAACCCGGGCAACTCGGGCGGGCCGCTTTTCGACGCCGAGGGTCGCTTGATTGGCGTGAACGGCCGCTGTTCGTTCGAGAAACGCGGCCGCGTGAGCGTCGACGTGGGCTACGCCATTTCGATCAACCAGATCAAGAATTTTCTCGGCCACCTGGAGAGCGGTCGAGTCGTGGACCACGCCACGCTCGGTTTCCGCGCGGCGTTCGACGCCGACGGGCGGGTCGTCGTCGATGAGATTTTGGAGACGTCCGACGCTTATCGCCGCGGCTTGCGCTACGGCGACGAAATCGTGCGTTTCGCGGGCCGGGCGATCGACAGCCCCAACGCCCTGAAAAACGTGGTCGGCATTTTTCCGAAGGGCTGGCGGCTGCCGATCAGCTATCGCCGCGACGGCAAGCGATACGACACGTTGGTGCGGCTGGCCGGGTTGCATAGCGAAAGCCGGCTATGGGACGCGGTCGCCGAACGACGTCGCCTCGATCCGCACGAAGGGCCGAAACGGCCGGATAAGAATCCCGAAAAGCGTCCCGATCCCGAGAAATTGACCAAACCGAAGCTCGAAGCCAAAACGCCCGTGCCCGAGGTGGTAGCGAAACATTACACGGCGCGGCGTGGATATGCGAACTACTTCTTTAACCGCGAGCACCAAGAACGCCTGTGGCAAGGGTGGATCGCCACGATGGGCGGCCGGCGTGGCGCGTCGGGCCCGTGGAACATTGCCGGAACATTCGGCGCGGGCAAGCCGTTTCGAATTGAATTGGATGAACGAGGCGGACGCATCGAGTTGCCCGACGACCGGATCGGCTGGACGGCTGACGACGATCTGGCGGGCGATCTGGCGCCTCCGCACAGCGGCGGGCTGTTGCCGGCGCTGTACCTTTGGCGGCGGCTGGCGACCACCGGATTGGATCGCTTCGGCGAGGTTCATTACCTGGGCGACGCGCCGTTGCCGGGCCACGATCGGCCGGTCGACGTGCTGGTCGGCACGCACGGCGGGGTGACGTGCCGATTTTACTTCGACCCGGCCGATTGCCGGCTGCTGGCGATGGAAATGTTCCCGGACGACGACGTGGACCCTTGCGAGATTCATTGGAGCGATTTTCGGACGGTGGACGGGCGATTGCTGCCGGGCACGATGGAAGTCCGCTTCGGCGACGAGACGTTTGGACGGTTTTCGATAGACACGATCGACTTTGGATCGGCATCGCAACCCGAGGTGAGTGAATAAAGTGCGTCACTGCTTGCGAATATTTCGACTGCGTTCGGAGGCGACTCTCGGCACTGCTTGCCGGAGAGCGTTGCGCGCATGGAACGTCGCAAGCAGTATAATACGGCACCCGATGGCAACGTTTTCCATGGCAAGCAGTGGCACGCACGTTCCCGGAGTTCCGTTGCTCGTCGCGATGTTTTTTTTGCTTGCAATCACGAACGTCGCGACGACGGCCGGCGCGGCGGCGGACGTCGGGGCTAAAGCGTCGATCGTCTCGACCGACGTTCTCGACAAGTCGCAGTCAAAAATCGTGAAAATTCACGGATCGGGAGGCCTCCGCGGATTGGAAGCGTATCAAAGCGGGATGCTCGTCTCGGGCGAGGGACACGTGCTGACGGTTTTCAGCTACGTGCTCGACACCGATTCGCCGATCGTCGTGCTGCACGACGGGCGACGGTTCGAGGCGATATTGCTGGCGGCCGATCCGCGGCGAGAGATCGCACTGCTGAAAATCGATGCGATGGAACTGCCCTATTTCGACCTGGCCGCGGCGGTCGATCCGCCCGAGGGAACTCGCGTGCTGGCGTTGAGCAACCTGTTCGACATCGCGGCGGGCAACGAGCCGGTGAGCGTGCAACAGGGCGTCATTTCGGTCAAGACGCGGCTCGACGCGCGGCGGGGCACGTTCGACACGCCCTATCACGGACCGGTGTACGTGCTCGACGCGGTGACGAACAACCCCGGCGCGGCCGGCGGGGGGCTCGTCACGCTGGACGGGCGGCTGGTGGGAATGTTGGGCAAGGAACTGCAAAACGCAACCAACCGGACGTGGATCAACTACGCCGTGCCGGCGCCCGAACTGCGCGAACCGGTCGAGCGTATGATCGAGGGACGCTCGCCGGAAAAGGAAAAGTCGCAAACGGCGAAACCAGCCGAGCCGCTGACGTTGGCCGACCTGGGACTAACGATGGTGCCCGAGGTGCTGCCGCGCACTCCGCCGTACGTCGACGCGGTGCATCCTGATTCGCCCGCCGCGCGAGCCGGAATCCGGCCGGACGACTTGATTACTCTGGTGGACGGACAATTGATTCAGTCTTGTCGTGTTATGCACGATCAACTTGGAAAGATCGAACGAAATACGGCGGTTCGCGTGACGGTCACTCGCGGGGGGAAACTGGTGGAATTCACTCTTGAGGCGGCGAAGCCATGAGTCGATTCGTGGACTATATCACGCAACGCAATCCGAGCCGCGAGCGTGAGGGAGCGGTTGCGCCAGATTTAGGTCCGCACTTCCACCGCTCCCTCACGGTCGCGGCTCGGTTTGTGATTGCGTTGGTTTATACAACGGCGCTCCTCGCGTATGTCGACAATGGTTTTGCCGACGACGATCTTTCCCTGCGCGAGCAAAAAGCGTTTCAAGCGGCGATTGCCCGGGTCGCGCCGTCGGTCGTGCGGATCGAGACGGTCGGCGGACGCGATCGGGTGGGCGATCTCAAGCTGGAGGACGGGGCGACGACGGGCCTGGTAGTGGGGCAAGAGGGATGGATCGTTTCCAGCGCGTTCCATTTTCTTCGCCGGCCGGATTCGATTCTCGTGCGAATGCCCGACGGCACGCGAAAACCCGCCAAGTTGGCGGCCACCGACCACGGCCGGATGATCGTGCTTCTGTCGGTCGAGGCCGACGGGCCGACGGCGGTTCCCGAGACGGTCCCGCGCGGCGAGATTCGCGTGGGCCAGTGGGCGATCGCCCTGGGCCGCACGTTCGAGAGCGACCGGCCGAACGTGTCGGTGGGGATCGTCAGCGCCGTTTCGCGGATCGGCGGCCGCGCGGTGCAGACGGACGCGGCCGCCTCGCCAAACAATTACGGCGGGCCGCTGGTCGATATTCGCGGGCGCGTGATCGGGGTGCTCACGCCGCTTTCGCCCACGCCGGGTGAAAAAGTTGGACGGGTCGAATGGTACGATTCGGGCATCGGTTTCGCCGTGCCGTTGGAGGATATTCTGAAGATCCTGCCGCGACTGCGACAGAGCGAGGATTTATACGCCGGCTTGTTGGGCGTCGGCTTCGCGGGGCGC
>DATECS010000370.1:0-2621 GCA_035286785.1 Thermoguttaceae bacterium
TGAACCGGCAGCCGTAAAGATCGGCCAGCACGTCCGCCCGCATGATGTCCGCGGACGAACCCAGGAAGGCGACCCGGCCGCGTTGAAGCGCCACGATCCGGTCGCTCTCCAGCGCGGCCCGATTGACGTCGTGCGTCACCGAGACCATCGTCAGTCCGGCGTCTTGGGCCGTCTCGCGCAAGAGCCGGCAGATATCCTCCTGATGATGATAGTCGAGAAACGTGGTGGGCTCGTCCAACAGCAGGATCTCGGCCGCCTGGGCCAGCGCGGCGGCGATATAGACCTTCTGCCGCTCGCCGCCGCTGAGCGTGTCGAGCCGCCGCGCGGCGAACTCGACCGTGCCGGTCCGCTCCATCGCCCGGCGAGCCGCCTGGCGGTCCTCGCGGCCCACCGGCGAAAACGGACTCAGGTACGGATAGCGACCCATCAGCACGAACTGCTCGACCGTGAACGGCACCGGCTGCGAATCGGCCTGGGGGACGTAACTCATTCGCCGGGCGAGCTGGCGGCGGGGATACTCGGAGATCGCCCGCCCTTCGAGCCGAATCTCGCCCGAGTCCCCGCGAAGAATGCCCGCCAGGCATTTCAACAGGGTCGTTTTGCCCGCCCCGTTGGGCCCGACGATGGCCACCGCCTCGCCCCGCGCGACGCCGAACGACACGCGATCAAGAATCGCCTGGGAGCCGAGCGAAATCGACAGATCGCGGACGTCGAGCAGGTGGGGTGTGTCGGGGGTCATGCAAATACGGGGTCGAGGGGAGAAAGGGGTTTCCTCCCATGCTACCACACGGCCCACGGTCCAGTCACTCGTACTTCTCACGCTCGGAGCGTGAGGAGTACGGGATTACATCAACCGCGTCGGCCGCTTGGCGACGGGCACTTCCAGCGTGAGACGCTTCTTTTTCCGCACGACGATCACCTTGGCGGTCGAACCGATCGGCGTGCCGGCGGCGGCCATCCCCAATTCGCCCGGCTCGTTGATCGGCGTGTCGTTCCATTGCAGGATGACGTCGCCCGGCGCGAAACCCGCCTTCTCGGCCGGCGAGTCGGGCACAATGCCGATCACCAACGCGCCCCGCGTGTCTTTCAATCCGAGTTGCTTGGCCAAGGGGCCGGTCACCTCGCGGATGTTCACGCCCAGCCAGCCCCGGGCCACGTAGCCCTTGGACTTCAGCCGGTGAAAAATGTCGCGGACCATGTTGCTGGGAATGGCGAAACTGATGCCCTGATAGGCCTCGCCGTGGATGGCCGTGTTGAGCCCCACCACTTCGCCCCGCATGTTGACCAGCGGGCCGCCGCTGTTGCCCGGATTGACCGCCGCGTCGGTTTGCAGGAAGTTCTGGTAGTCGAGGTCGCGGACCACCTGCTTGCGATTTTTGGCGCTGATGATGCCGGCGGTCACCGTCCGCTCCAGTCCGAACGGATTGCCCACGGCCAGCACCGGGTCGCCCACGTCCACCTTGTCGCTGTCGCCCCAGCGGGCGGCCGTTAGGTCGCTGGAGTCGATTTTCAACACGGCGACGTCGCTCAACGGGTCGGCGCCGACCACCTTGACGTCCTCGAACGTGCGCCCGTCGGACAGCTTCACCGTGACGGCCACCGCGCCGCGCACGACGTGAGCGTTGGTCACGATGTAGCCGTCCTTGTCCACGATCACGCCCGACCCTTTGTCCTGAAGAAAATAGGGCTGCTGAGGCACGCGGAACAGGTGCGCCCATTCGTCGGCCGGCGCGTCGGGCGCCTTGCCGTTGCGGATCACGTCGACGCCGACCACCGCCGGTTCGATGCTTTTGGCCACCCACGGATAAAGCTCGCCCTCGTCCGGCAGCTCGTCGAGCAGTTTGCGGGCCGCGTCGGCCTTGGCCATTTCGCGTCCCCGAACCAGCCCATACGTGATGTGCTGAACCAAATAAGGAATCGCCAGGATCACCACCAGGGCGATCAACAGCCAAAACAGTCCCGAGGACCGCCGCGGCACGGGCCGCTCAATCACATACACGGGCCGAGGCTCGGCCGATTCGGATGACGAAGACGATTCAGGGGTGGTGGTCATGAAATTCGGTCGAAGTGGTTAATGCCTCAGGAGGACAGACATTCCTGTCTGTCCGTCCCCTGCCTGTTAGTCTCTCGTCTCCCGCCCCTCGCCTCCTCATCGTCCCGCGAAGATCGCCATGATCCGCTCAATGAACCAAATGAGCATCGCGGCGAAAATAATCAGCACCAGGGCCGTCTGAACAAACGCCACGACCGACAGCACGGTCTTCGCCCGGGGCGAAAAGTGGGGACTCCGCCGCAGCATGGGCACGGCCAACGCCCCCATCAGCACGAACAACATCACCAGCACCAGCCAACGGGGCTCCGGCGGCGCGACGACCCGGGCCGGGACGAACGAAGGGCTCGGCGGACTCATTCTACGCG
Organism: Thermoguttaceae bacterium; assembly: GCA_035286785.1. Taxonomy (GTDB): domain Bacteria; phylum Planctomycetota; class Planctomycetia; order Pirellulales; family Thermoguttaceae; genus UBA11386. The sequence goes on from DATECS010000370.1 coordinate 2,419, forward strand.
GGTCGGACATGGCCGTGGGTTGCTCGATGATCGATGACTGCCGGACACTCCCGAAATATAGCACCCACCCGCTTGACCCGCGAGCGGCGGCCGGAGGAACCGTGTCGCGGTCGAATGGGGTGCGGATATTCCATTTTATCCACTTTCCCTTGACCCACAACAGCCAAGCTGGTACAAGAAGCGGCCCTCGGAATCGAAATCCG
>DATECS010000371.1:0-2624 GCA_035286785.1 Thermoguttaceae bacterium
TGACGGCCGGCCACAGGGCGGCCAATAGACAGAGTCCCAAGGCCATGCCAAAGCCGATCGACAGTTGGGCCCAAGGAATCACCAACGGCGGGGCCAAGCCGCCGAAGAAGCTGACGTACTGCGAAATGCCCATGCCGCACCAGCCCGAGAAGACTCCGAATCCGAGGCTTAGAAAACAAGTGACGAGCCCAATCAAAAGTCCTTCGGCCAGAATCATCCGCGCGAGTCCCGACCGCGTGACGCCCTGGGCCCTTAGCACGCCGAACTCCCAACGCCGCGCCCGCACGGAGGCCATCACCGTGTTGACCACGCCAAGCGACGTGACTAAGAGCGTGATGAGCGGCAGGTAGCACGAGGCCCAAATCATCGTGTCGGCGCGGCGGCTGATTCGGTCGTAAATCGTCTCGGGCGTCGTGATACGCAGCGACTTGCCGAACGTCGTGGCCGGGCCGGCCCACATGCCCTGGCCGTTGACCGGTTGGCGTTCGCCCAAGTTACGATCGGCGATCGTCCGCAAGGCATCACCCACCAAGAGCACGGCGGCCCGTTGAGCATCGACCGGCTCGTCGGCGGCCATCGGCGAGGGACCAGACGGGACGGGACCGGGACCGAAAGCAGGCCGGCGTGCCGCTTCTTCCTTCAGCCGGTCGGCGATCTTGAGGGCCTCGGCCTTATGGGCCTCGCCGTAGGCGGGATCGACGTCCATCCAGAAGAAACTGATCTCGCGCAACTCGAAATCGCGCCGCACCGCGTCGTAATCGGCAAAAACCATCGCGGCCGAGCGGCCCTCGCGCCGTCGCAGGCCGGAGAATTTGGTCATCCAATGCCACCCGGGAAGCGACACCGCGCCGACAATCGTATACTCGACGCGATTTGTCGGCGAATTCGGCGGGACCGTCGTGAATCGATCACCCAGCTTTAAGTTGGCCGCTTTCAGAAAATGGTCGGGCACGATGCAATGGCGGCCCTGTTTGAGCTTGACGATGGCGTCGGCCGCGTCGCCTTCGACGAAATGTGCCTTCACCAGCGGATCATCGCCGCCGAAGGCCACCACCGGGTCCAGCCCGATCATGATGACGTTGTTCTGTCGGATGACGGACTGCTGCTTTTCGCTCCCCGTGATGTCGGAGGCCAGCTTGGGCTGTTCGACGGCCAGCGGAATGCACCGGTCGGCGCGGACGCCATCGATGGCTCGCACGGAAGCAATTTCCGAGACGGGAAGTCCGCCGCTCTGGAACGCGGCGAGCACGTCGGGCGTCCAATCGCCCGGCTTGAAGGGCTCGAGCATCGAGTAGCCCCAAATCTGCATGGCCACGAACAGCCCCAGACCCACGGTCAATGCCGCCGTGGTGCCGAGCGTGCGCCACAGGTTGCTGCCGAGTTGCGAACGAAGCAGTTGAGGTTGCAGGCCCAACAATCGCGCGACCAACGGTCCGATCGCGGCCTCGACGATCAGAATGGTCGCCGGCGCCAACAACAGGAATCCGACGGCCATGCTCGTGCAGCCCACCGCCGCGTAAATCGCATAGAGCCGATCGCTCGACATGGTGGCCGACGCTGCGTAGACCAGGATCGGATTGACCACGATCAAGGCGAGTCCGACCACCGCCAGGGCCACCGTCCACGCGAGACCGGGTCGCGCCGAGCGGCGGGGCGACATGGCCTCCAGCGGATCGACGCGCATGGCCCGCCACGCCGGAAGAATCGACGCCGCCAACGCCCCACCCAATGCGCTGAGTCCCGTAAGCACAATGCACCAGACGCCCAGCGACGCGCCCGTGCTGAATGGGCCGGACTGGTCGCGGGCGACGACCGCCAACAGCCCCCAGCCGGCCAGCAAACCGCCGCCCCAGCCGATTAGCGCGAGGAGTATGCCCTCGATGGCGATCACTTGGGCCACTTGCCGTCGCGAGAGCCCGACGGCCCGCATCACGGCGAACTGGCGGGCCCGTTCGGTTACGCCCATGCTAAGCGTGGTGAAGATAATAAACAACGCAGCCAACAGGGAAAGCCCGGTGGCGGCCCAGGCCTCTTGCCGGGTGCGGCTGGCCATCATGCCTTCCTCGATTCCGGCGCGGATGTCCTCGACGCCGAGCAACGAGGCGGCGGGCCGAGCCGCGACGATGCGGGCATCCCACATCTTGCGAAACTCGGCGATGCCCGATTTGGCCTCCGGCTTCAATTGAATGTTGACCAGATTCACTTTCGCCTTGCCGCGGCTGAAATGATCGGCCAAAGCCATCGGAACATAAATGGCCGAAGAGGCCGGGCCGGCCTCGATGCCGGTTCGCGGCGCGGTCGACGAAGGCGGGCGCATTCCCCGGCCCATGCCCATCTGCGATGGACCTTCCTCAATTAGTCCCGCGACGACGATGCGAAATTCCTTGGGACCGACGATCACCATCGCTTCGTCACCCAGTTTGAGCCTCATGCGTTCGGCCGTGCTTGCGCCGATCACCGCGCCGCGCCGCTCGGGATGAAGCCGGTCGATCCACGTGCCTTTGACCAGCGGATGGGGCGGCTTGTCGGCGTCGGTGCCGACCAACCTGGGCGAACCGCCGAAAAAGAAACCAGGGAATCCTGGACGCCCCGACCCGCCCGGCCGAGTCCCCTCTCCCTTTGGG
>DATECS010000372.1:0-2692 GCA_035286785.1 Thermoguttaceae bacterium
CGCGGAGCAATACAAGTGAACATGTCGAACCAGTGATGGGGGATCCGCGGTTACGCGGTTACGTCACTATCCTTCGGAATCGCGACAATTCAGGGACGATTGAAAATAGCCCAGCAGTTTAGAGATCGTCCAGTTTTTCCGGTGTTGCTCTGCAAGGACTTACGACGACAAAGCGGTTCAATTTCTGAGGCAATGTTGCAGGCGGCCCAAAAACCGCCGAATCTGTTATCCAGGCCCACAGGCAGATTGCCCAGAATGCCAAATATACTGGACGATCTCTTCACTGCTGGGGAGGTGGGCAATCAAGAGAGTTTGCGTCCCGTAGGGACGCTTGAACGCGGCGATTTATGACACGGTTTCAATCGTCCCTCCAGGACGAAGGTGCGTTTTTCTCGATCGTTAACCCAGCGATGTAGAGATCGTCCAGTTTTTAAGTCGTTATTTCTTCGATAGTTAGCACGGCGGTCGCAGGGTTTTCCGGTGGGGGCATGGCCCGGTGGACGACGAGAAGGTTATGCGCGAGAACCGTCAGCCCGACTTGTCGTTGGGCGCGGTAGGGGCCTCGACCGGAAAACTGCCGCAGCGAACGATGTTGCTTGAAGTCGGCGAAACCCAATTCGACCGTTTGGCCGCGGAGTCGGTAGAGGCTTTTGGCTTCCGCCGTGGCCATCCGCGTGCGGTGGGCCTCGACCAATGCTTCATGTTCGCTGCGTTTGACGGCTCGGCCGCGGTTCGGATTGGTGCTGCACGCGACTTGCCGCGGGCACGCCCGGCAATGTTGCGGCGAGCAGCGATAACTATGCACCACGTTGATCTGCCCGTCGCTCTGTCGTCGCTTCTCTTGGCCGATCCAAGGCATCGGATGGCCCTCCGGGCAACGGTACATGTTTTGCTCCGGCAGCCAGGTGAAATGTTCCTTGCCGATCGGACGCGGCTTGGCATCTTGCTTCTCCTTCTTCTTCTTTTTCGAAAAATCATTTTCCTGCCACGGGCCGTACAGTGCGATTCCCCCTTGGTCGCAGATGGCAAGATTGCACGCCGTCACATAGCCGGCATCGACAAGCATCGCCTTCGGTTTCACGCCCGTCCAGTTCGCGACCCGTTCCAACATCGGACTGAAGGTTCCCGCGTCGGTCGGTTGAGCGAACACTTGATAGCCCAGACAGAGTTGCGAGTCCAAATCCCGCACCAACTGCACGTTGTACAACGGCCGGAAGACGTTGTGCTTGTCGCGTCCGAGCGCTGCCTCGGGATCGCTGGTGCTGACCACGATTTTCTCGGGCTTTCGGCGTTTTTTCGGGTCTTGCCGGTTGTTGACCGCGTGCAACTCGACCAAGCGTTCGCGGGCGCGTCGGTATCGTCGCCGTTGCCCTTCGCGCGTGTCGGGATGCTTTGCCATCCACGCCGGCTCGTTGGGCGGCGGCTGAGCAGCCGCGTCGGCCTGACACGCGATGTCCAACTCCGCCAAACGCTTCTCGATCGTCGCCTCATTCACCAAACGATGACGCGAGGCATTGGCGGCCACCGACGTGCCGTCCAACGACATCCGCTCGGCTTGAGTCACGCCACGTTGCCGAGCGAGTTGAAGCACCTCGGCATTCCATCGTTCGAGCAAGGGCGCGACGCGGTCGGCGAAGTCGTACCAGCACGCGCGCGACGGCCGAATTCCGAAGCCGGCCCATTGGAGCACCATGTTTTCCTTGGTGTCGCGGAACCATTGGCTGGGCCGAGGCCGCCCCATGCGGATTTCGATCAGGACGATGGCCAACATCAAGTCGGGGCGGATCGGCGGCAGGCCGACGCCGAGATAGAGGGCGAACAGGGGCGTCCAATCCAGTTGCTTCATCGCCTCCACCACCTCTCGCGCCCGATGATCGGCCGCCACCTGTTGGTCCAGAACTTGCCACTCGTCCGACCGCTCATCCCAAGGCGGCTCGGCGAATCGAACCTCAGCCCTCTTGCGAGGCCGCCTCGTGCAGCCTACCATCGTTTGGCCTCCCTACATTTGGGAGCAGACCGTTACTTGGACCTAACTAGTCTGCACAAATCACCCAAATGCCGGGAGGTCAATTATTTCGCCACTATGCCTCCGTTACCAAAAAAACTGGACGATCTCTGAATCGCTGGGCTATTTTCAAACGTCCCTCCGGGACGAAGATAGGTCCTCTCACCCGTCGAACAAATCGTCGATCGAGCCTGTGCGGCCGGAGCCGGCGCGAAGCGTGGGCCCGCTCGTCGCGGCCGCGCTCGGAAACGGCGGCAGGGCGTCAACGCCTTCGCTCAACACCTTCTGGCGAAGCACGAGGTAGTCGGCCCGGATCGGCTGGAACCGTTCACGGGCCGGCGGCTGGCTCATTTTTCGGTCGTCTGCCGGCCGAACAATGTGCCTGTCCCCTTCCGTCCCAAAGGGGACAGTCCCATTTTCGACGGCTTCACCGCGAAAGTTGGGACAGTCCCCGTGAACGTTTGCCGCTCCGGCAATCGGTCCGACGAGCGGAGACGTGGGCCGAAAGACCAGCATCGTCGCCAGCCCCACGGCCAGGAGTGTCGTCGCGGCGGTTGCGGCGGGCCAAAGCCACTGACGCCGACCCCGCCGCGCCGACGCCGATCCGGCCAGGAACATCAGCCGGTCGCGATCCACGCCCAAGGGCGCCGGGCAGAGCGAGGCGAGGGCCGCTTCCACGGCCGCCAG